>JBPCRS010000029.1:0-19713 GCA_050996575.1 Solirubrobacterales bacterium | reverse complement strand
GGGAGAACCCGGGACCGGCGGGCCCTTACTTGCCCGCGCCGCTAACGCGGTTGACGACCGACTTGCCGGCCGAAACGGCGGCATCGCCGACGCTCTTCGCGGCACCGGTTAGGCCGGTGACGGCGCCGTTGACGGCGCCCTTGGCCTGACTCTTCGCCTCGCCGGCGCTCGACTTCGCGTCACGCGCCTGGCGGGTCGATGCGGCCTTCTTGCCGGTCGACTGCGAGCGCGAACGGGTCTCGTTGCGCTTGCGTGTTGCGGCGCCCTTCTGTGCCGCCTCCTGCCTATCTGCCTTGGTCTGCTGGGTCATAGTGGTTCCTCTCAGTTTTGGACAACGAACGGCCCCACTGCTTCAGGGCCTGTACCCACGCCTACCCGTTGCTGGCGATCCGAACCTTCGTTCGGGTCGATCTGTGACGAGTCTCACCCCGGGATGGCGCCGCCGATCAGCGTTTCGCGCGCGGCACGAAGACGTCGAGCGCGACCTCGAGCCGCTCGGGGAGGGGCTCGGTTTCGGCGCCACCGGTGCGAGCGGCGCGCTCGCGGGCGCCGGCGACGACGGCCTCGGAGTTCTTCATCTGGTCGTCGGTCGCCCAGAAGCTGATCCCGACGAGCTTGCCCGACTTGCGGTCGACGAGGGTGAGAAAGCCCCGGAAGCCATCGAGCTTCTTGAACTCGGGGACGTCGTTCTCCTCGAGGTCGGCGATCACCTCGTCGAGGCGGGCGGGGTCGATCTCGATCGTCGTCTGGCGGGCGTACATTGGTCTCCTTGTCAGTCGCGGAAGTGGCGGAGCATGGCAGCGTGCGTCTCGCGGGGTCGTTCCATCTGCGGAACGTGGCCGCAATCGAGCTCGAGGTGGCTCGCCGCGGGGAGCGCGCGCTCGACATGGCGCATGAAGCTGATCGGCACGAGCGGGTCCTGCCGGCCCCAGACGAACAGGCTGCGCGGCGCGAGCGCCGCGAGCCGTGTCCAGAAGCCGTCGTCGCCGTGCGGCTCGTCGAGGTAGATGTTCGAGGCCGAGGCATAGAAGGCGGCGCGGCCCGAGGGCGTCAGGAAGGCACGTAGGAACTCGTCGACGCCGGCCGCCGACCAGCCCTCGTTGCCACCGGGGACGATCCGGCGCACGATCGGCTCGGCGATCACCCGAGGCGTCGGCTGGATCAGCCCGAGCCGGGCGACGGGTAGCCGCAGCAGCCACTTCCAGCCGCGATCGCGGAGCCAGGCGACGGCGGGACTGAGCAGGGCGAGCGTCTCAACCCGCTCGGGCGCGGTCAGGCCGACTTCGAGCGCGACCCGCCCGCCCATGCTGTTGCCGACGAGGTGGACGCGCTCGAGCCCGAGCTCGTCGAGCAGCGAGGTGACCGCGCAGGCGAAGTAGGGGGGGTCGTAGGCGCCGGTGATCGGCTTGTCGGAATCGCCGAAGCCGGGCAGGTCGACGGCGATAACCCGGTGCTCGGAGGCGAGCGCGGAGACGGTCGAGAGGAAGGAGGCCTTGGTGCCGCCGAGGCCATGCAGGCAGAGGACGGGCTCGCCCGTCCCCGCCTCGAGCATCGAGAGCTCGCCGCAGCTCGTCCGCACACGGCTGAACCGAAGCCGGCCGGGATCGGTGACGCCGCTGGTCGCGGCGAGGAAGCCGACGCCGAGGTGGAGGTTTCGTCGCACGCTCAGCTTGCGCGCACGAAAGGCGTCCATGCCGCCGCGGACGTCGTCGGCGATCGAGCGCCAGGTCGCGGGCCCGGCGCTGAGCAGCGCGTCGGGGTCGCGATCTTCCGCGGCGGGCTCGATCGAGAGCTCGCCGGCATCGATCACCGCATCCCAGTCGCGGCTGCCGACGGCGAGCCGGATCCGCGCCCGGCCACCGGGGACGTCGATCACCTCGGGCTCGTAGCGGCGGGCGAGCGTGAGCAGGAACGACGGCGGGCCGCCCGCCCGGCTCGAATCCTCGTCTCGCTTCACCCCAACGGTCGCCATCGAGGCGGAAACGTTAGCCGGATGAGGGTTTCGCTTGCTCCGGTTGGACGCCGAGGCTGAGCAGCGTCATCGCCAGCATCTCGTAATGGCCGACGAGCATGCAGAACTCGACCAGGAGCTTCTCGTCGAGGTGCGAGGCGAGCCCGGCATAGGTTCCGTCGGAGAGCATGCCCTCGGAGTGGAGCTCGTCGGTCGCGGTGAGCAGCGACGCCTGGCGCCCGCTCCAGCCCTCTGCCTCCGGCCCCTCGGCGACCCGCTCGATCGCGGCGTCGTCGAGACCCGCCTCGAGCCCGATCCGGACGTGGTGGTCCCACTCGTAGCGGCAGCGGGTGTTCCATGCGACGCGGAGGATGACCAGCTCGGTGTCCTCGCGGGGCAGGCTGCCGCGCGGCATCATCTGCGCGGCGAAGGCGAGCCAGGGCGCGAACAGGCGCGGGTGCTTACCGAGGGTGAGGAAGATGTTCGGCGGCGGCCCGCCGACGACTCGGCCGGCGCCCTTGGCGAGCGTACGCGTCACCGGGTTCATCTCCTCCTCGGTCAGCGCCGGCACGCGCGGCGCGTCGAGCTCGCGCCAGTGCGAGGGGTCGACGTCGGCCACTCGTCCCGGTCAGCCGAGCTCGGTGGCGGGCGCGGCCTGTTCGAGCGCGCGAACCTCGGCCCAGGTGAGCAGGCGGCCGGTGTCCTCGTCGATCAGCTTGAACCGGGTGCAGCGGAACGAGCTCCAGAAGGTGAGCACCGGAACGTCATCGAAGATGTCGTTGTTGTCGTGCGCGGCCTGAAGGTGGTAATTCGGCACCTTCGCGCTCAGGTGATGGATGTGGTGCAGCCCGATGTTGCCGCTGAACCACTGCATGATCTTCGGCAGCTTCAGGTAGGACGAGCCGCGCAGCGCCGCGTCGGCGTAGCTCCAGTCGTCCGAGTTCTCCCAGTAGACGTCCTCGAACTGATGCTGGACGTAGAACAGCCAGACGCCGGCCATTCCCGCCATCAGGATCACCGGGAACTCGAGCATGAGGAAGGTCAGCGGGCCGACGAGGACGCAGAGTCCAGCGATGACCACCGCGAGCGCGATGTTGGTCAGGATGACGCTGTTCTTGATCCGCGGCCGGGCGTCCTTGGGGACGATCCGCGGCATCACCAGCATCGAGTAGATCGGCCCGATCGTGAACATCACAGCCGGGTTTCGGAAGGCCCGGTAGAGCGCGCGCTGCTTCGGCGTCATCTCGCGGTACTCGCCGAGCGTCGCCGTCTCGACGTCGCCGGTGCCGCGGCGCTCGATGTCCCCTGCGGTGCCGTGATGGACGGCGTGCTGGTGGCCCCAGCGGGCGAACGGGGTGAAGACGAGCAGGCCGGTGAAGACGCCGACGATGTGGTTCTGGCGCTTCGTCGGCATGAACGAGAGGTGGGTGCAGTCGTGGAAGACGATGAAGGTGCACAGCAGGAAGCCTGCAGTCGGGATCGCGATGATCAGGCTGAGCCAGTAGCCGACGTCGAGGGCGAGATACATCGCGACCCAGCCGGCGATGAACGGGACGACCGAGGTCAATAGGTCGAGGATGCTGAGCCGAAGGCTCGGCTTCATGTAGGGCGCGAGCCCGTCGTACCAGAACGGGCGCTTGCGGACCGGCGCCTCGGGCGCCTCAGTTGCTGTCGCGGTAGCCGCTTCCAAGCTCTCATCCCCTCCAAAGTTTCCGTCTGACTGCGGGACCGAAGAGTACAACGCGTCACCTACCCATATTTGGGGCCCCAACTCCCCGCCCCTGGCAGGCTTGCCGCGCCGATAGCGGGCCCGGGGTGCCCGCGAGCGGATCAGCTGTCGCGTGCTGCCGCGCGGAGGGATAGGGTTTCGTAATGAACATCGGCTCGCCTCAGCGAGCCGGCGTCGCATCGGAATCCCGGGGCGGGGAGAGCGAAGCGACAAAGCGGGCGTATCTTGCGCCCGTCGCAATCGCTGCCTGCGGCCTTCTGGCGATGCTGGCCGTCTCCATGATCGAGGGTCTTCCGATCCGCGATCCAGACGCTCGCTATGTGGGCTCGCCGCTCGCCCTGATCGCCGTGGTCGCCGCGATCTTCCTCCTGCTGGACCTCATCCCTCGGACATGGAGCGCGGTGCGGCGCGACGGCGTCGCCCCGCTCGCTTCGATTCGTAACGTCTTTCGCGATCGCTGGTGGGGCCGCCGAGGGCTGATCGTCGTCGGCTGCCTGCTCAGCTTCTACATCACCTACCTCTCCTATCGCAACCTGAAGAGCTACATCCCGTTCGTCACCGATGCGAACCACGACCTCGGCCTGCTCGACTTCGAACGAGGACTGTTCTTCGGCCACGATCCCGCCGCCTTCCTGCACGACATCCTCGGCACCGGGATCGCCGCCCACGTGCTCTCGTTCGCCTACCTGGCTTTCCTCACCTTCGTGCCGATCTCGCTTGCCGCGGCGCTGATCTGGTCGAGGCGGCTACTTCCCGGCCTCTGGTACGTGACGACGCTGTCCCTCGCCTGGCTGCTGGGAGCGCTCAGCTACTACCTGATCCCGGCGCTCGGACCGATCTTCGCCCGCCCGGCGCTGTTCGCCGAGCTTCCCGAGACCGGGGTGTTCAGGCTTCAAGAGAAGCTGGTCGAACACCGGGCCGAGGTGCTGGCCGACCCTGCGGCGACGAATGCCGTCCAGAGCATTGCCGCGTTCGCCTCCCTGCACACGGCGGTGGTCTTTTCCGCAGCGTTGATCGCACAGCTCACCGGCGCGCCGCGTCCGATCCGCATCGGCCTCTGGGTCTTTCTCGGCTTGACCGAGCTCGCCACCGTCTACTTCGGCTGGCACTACGTCGTCGATGATCTCGGCGGACTGGCGATCGGAGCTTTTGCGGTCTGGGCGGGCGCTCGTCTGACCGGGATCGAGCTGCGCCCCCTGGCGCGCTTGCGGCGGGTGCCTCAAACAAGGGCGATGGAGACGCAATAACCGGCGACGGCCCCGAACAGCACCGCGTCGACCCGATCGAGGAAACCGCCATGCGCACCGAGCATCCGACCACTGTCCTTGAGGCCCGCGCGCCTCTTCACCGCCGACTCGAAGAGGTCGCCGGCCGGTGCGGCCAGGCTTACCGCGAGCCCCAGCGCCAGCGCCTCCACGGTCCCGAGCCATGGCTGAAAGGAACCTGCGATCAGCACCGCAGCGGTACCAAAGATGATCCCCGCGGTGAGGCCTTCGATCGTCTTGCGTGGCGAGATCCGCGGTGCAAGCACTCTGCGCCCAACGGTCGAGCCGAGGATGTGAGCGGCGGTATCGCCGACGAAGACGGCGAGCATCACATCGATCACGAGGCCGATGCCGTGCTCGTGTTCTCGCAGGGCGACGGCGAGAACGAGCGGAACGCCGACCCAGACGAGCGCGGCGGCCACGGCGCCAACCCGGTGGCCGGCGCTCGGTTCCCCTGCCGGCGCATCGACGCCGGGAGCGCTGAGCAGCAGATACGCCTCGCGCGCCGCGAGCACCCCGATCACCGCCAGAAATCCGGCGAAGACGACGCCGCCGAGCACGACGGCGCTGATCGCGACCGCCGCCGCCGGCAACGCGATCGCGATCCGCTGCGGCAGATCGGCGAGCCCACCTCCGGCCGCAGCTGTGCGGTTTTCCGCGGATGTCATCTGGGTAACCATTCCTGATGTCGGCGGAGAGGGTCAGCTAAACATGCGCCCGCTCAACCTTCCGAACGCCCTCAGCGTCGCCAGGATCTGCCTTGTCCCGGTGCTGGCCGCCCTGCTCCTCTCCGGTGATGAGTGGCAGGCGGCGGCGGTCTTTGCGCTCGGCATGGGCACCGACGCGCTCGACGGCTATATAGCCCGGACCCGCGATCTCGTCACCGACCTCGGCAAGCTGCTCGACCCGATCGCCGACAAGCTGTTCGTCGGCTCCGCCTTCATCTGCCTCGTTGCGACCGAGCGGGTCGAGGCCTGGGTGGTCGCCGTGATCCTCACCCGCGAGCTCGGGGTCACAGGCCTTCGGATGCTCGCCAAGCGCGAGGGCGTCGTGATCGCCGCCAACGGCCTCGGCAAGGCCAAGACCCTCGTCCAGGCACTCGCGGTCTTCGCTCTGATTCTCGCCGACGATCCGTACGGGCTCTGGGTGCAGGCCGTGGTGGCGGTGACCGTCGTGATCACCCTGGTCTCGGCACTGCCCTACGTCTCGCAGGTCGCGCGGCAGCGATTTGCCGCCGCGCCGAGGCCGCTCGGGCCGTGAGCACCCTTCCGCAAGCGCGACTGACCGGCCCGGAGGCCCTGGCCGGCTCCTTCGAGCCCGCGGGGGGGCCCGAGCTGCATGCTCTCTCCTGCGTCATCCATCTGCACTCGACCTACTCCGACGGCACCGCGACCGTCGAGGAGTTGATCGAGGCCGGCCGTGAGGCGGGTCGTGACGCTGTCCTGCTCACCGACCACGACACGCTCGGCGCCAAGCACGACGGCTACGAAGGCTGGCACGGTTCGCTCCTGCTCGCGGTCGGGACCGAGGTTTCGCCCAAGCGCGGGCACTACCTCGCCTTCGGAATCGACGAGCCGATCGCCCACCAGGAAATGAACGAGGCCGAGATTCCCTCGGCGGTCGCCGCCGGCGGCGGCTTCGGTTTCGTCGCGCATCCGTTTTCGATCGGTTCCCAGATGACGACGAGGTACGGCCGCAAGCACGAATGGCGAGGGCTCGACCACGAGGCGGTCGCCGGGATCGAGCTCTGGAGCCTGACCACCGACATCGCCGAGCGCTGGACGAACGTGCGCGAGGCGATCCGCTACATGCGCCATCCCGAGCGCCAGCTCGACGGGCCCCCGGCCCACCACCTCGAGGCCTGGGACCGGCTCTGCGAGACGCGGCGCGTTGCGGCGATCGGCGGCCTCGACGCTCACCAGCACGGATTCCGGATCGCCGGGCGGATGATCACTCCGATGCCGAACTCCCGCTACTTCCGGCTCCTCGGCACATACGCGCTCCTGCGCGAGCCACCGAGCGGCGACGACGAGGCCGACATCGCGACTCTCTACGAAGCGCTCCGCGAGGGTCGGAGCTATCTCGGCGTGGACGGGTTCGCCAGCGCACGAGGGTTCGACTTCCGAGCGATCGGCGGCGGGTCCGTGGCGTTGATGGGCGAGGAGCACCCGGCCGGTGAATGGACGCTCCGCGTCGCCGCGCCGCAGGAAGCGCGCCTGGTGATCTTGCGCGGCGGGCGGGAGGTCGCCTCCGCCGAGGGTGTCGAGCTCGAGCACGAGGTCACCGAGCCCGGTGCCTACCGGGCCGAGGCCCGGCTACGGGTCGACGGGCGCGAGCAGCGCTGGATCCTCTCCAACCCGATCTACCTGCGCGCCGCCGACTCCCTCGGTTGAGCTGGAGCTGAGCGGGTAGGGAGTCCGTGGGGGCCCGATTTGTTCGAGGAGAGGATCAAACAGATATGGAAATCGCAATCATCGTCATCGTCGTCATCGCCGTGGTCGTCATCGCCCTGATCGCGATGTCATCGAGGCGCAAGGCGAAGGCACAGGAGCTCGACGACCGCCGCCACGTCGCCGCCGAGCACCGCCAGGAGGCCGAGTCGCACCGGCTCGAGGCCGACAAGGAAGCCGCTGCGGCCGACGAGCAAGCTGCTCGCGCCCGCCGCGAGGCGGCCGAGGCCGAAGAGCGGGCACAGCTCGCCACGCAAAAGCGCGAAACCGCCGACGCCCACCACGAGCAGGCCACCGAGCTCGACCCCGACAGCGACGGCACAGGGCACGGGCACGCAGAGCCGGTGAGCGCCAGCCGCAACGGCGCCCAGGCCGACTCCACCGTCGAGGAGCGTCCCGCAACCGAGACGGAGCAGCGCCGGGTCTAATCGAACCTCCGCCGGCCGGCTCGCCATCTCGGCGGGCCGGCCGCGGATAGTCTCGGCCCCGATGGCAACCGTCCTGCTGATCGGCGAGGGCGACCTCACCGAGGAGACCGCCGCCGCGCTCGAGGCCTCAGGGGCCGAGGTCGAGCGGCTAGCCGAACCCGACGAGGAGATGGCTCGCGCGGCCCTTGCCGAGGGCAGGTCGACTCGGTCGCGGTCATCGCCGACAGGGACGCCTACGTCGTACGGATCGCGCTGATGGTCCGCGCGATCGACGACGACGTGCCGATGCTGTTGACGATCTTCAATCCGACGATGGCCGAGCAGATCGCCCGCGAGGTCTCGAACACCACGGTCACATCGCTCGCCGAAATCGTCGCCCCCTCGCTCGCCGGACCCTGCGTCAACGAGGACGCGACGGCAATCGACGCCGAGCGCGAGCCGCCGGTCGAGCTGATCGAGCGCGACGGCGAGCTCTCAGAGCAACCGGTGACGAAGCTGAAGTCGCACCGGATCGAGTCGATCGCCCGCGCCCTCTTCACCCCCTACGACAAGAGCGCCGGCCTGCTTCTTTATGGGGCGATCGGCCTCGTTGCGATCTTCCTGCTCGAGACCGTGACCTCCATCTTCGTCCTCGACGACACCGTTATCGACGCGATCTACGGCTCGGCGAAGACGCTGGTCACGGTCGACCCGAACGACAAGGTCGCGACCGGCCCGGCCTGGTACAAGCTGTTCACCTCGCTGACGATGCTGGTCGCGCTGCTCTTCGCCGCCGGCTTTACCGCCGGCCTCGTCAACCGCGTCATCGACCGGCGGCTGACCGGCCTATTGGGCAAGCGCGCCGTGCCGCGCCGCGACCATGTCGTCGTCATCGGCCTCGGCCAGGTCGGCCTCCAGCTCTGCCTGCTGCTGCGCCAGTGCGGCGTGCCGGTCGTCTCGGTCGAGCACGACGAGGAGGACGAGAGCGTCGGCCTCGCCCGCGAGTACGGCCTGCCGGTCGTCGTTGGCCGCGGCGGCGACCCCTCGCTGCTCGAGCGGCTCTCGCTGCCGAAGGCACGGGCGGTGGCCGCGGTGACCGCGGACGACCTCGAGAACATCTCGGTCGCGATGACCGCGCGCGGAGTCGAGAAGGACGTGCGACTCGTGCTCAGGGTCGGCGACGGCGACGTCGCCAATGAGACACGCTCGCTGCTCGCGCTAGGCGTGATCCGCGACACGAACAGGATGGCGGCGACACAGCTCGCCGCACTGGCGCTCGGCGAGGAACCGCAGAGCGTCGTCTGCCTCGGCGACGAGGCACATCTGCGCTACGCCGATGGCAGGCTCGAGCCCGCTCAGCTTGCGACGCTGGCGGGCTCGGACGGCGAGTGAGCCGCGAGCCCCGGGACCGCTCGGGGCCCCGGGGTCACGTTGAGGGCGTTTGCTAGTCGGCCTTGTCGTACTTGAACGAGACGCCGAGGCGGATCCGAAAGTCGACGACCTTGCCGTCCTCGATCGTCACGTCCTGGCGGACGACCTCTGCGACCCGCAGCTCACGGACCGACTGTCCGACCATCTCGACGGCATTGCGTGCCGCCTGCTCCCACGAGTCCGAGCTGGTACCGACCACCTCGGTTACGCGATAGACGCTGTCTGCCATATCTCTCCTCCGTCGGGTGTGTGGATGCCCACCCTCGCACGGCAGCCGCTTTCGCGCCACTCCCTGCGATGATCGGGCGCACTCGATGAACGCTTTCCCGCCAACGCCTCCGCCGCCGCAGCCGCCGCAGCAGCCCTATCTTCCGCCGAGTCAGCGACCGAAGATCCCGGCGAGCGAGCTGCGGCCCGGACGGTTTTGGTACGTGATTGCGACGGTGCTTTTCGTCACCTCGGTTGCCGGCGCGGTCGTCGCCTTCTCCGGCACCGGCGAGAAGGTCGGCTCGCTCGCCTCGGTGTTCACCGAGCTCAAGCCGCTGCAGGCGCCGGGCGAGACGACGGTGACAATCGAGGAGGGCTCAGAGCAGGCGATCTACCGCCAGATCTTCAGCGCCGGCGGCACCGTTCCGGGCGGCGATGCTGGCACGAAGCTCGATTGCGACGTCCTCGACCCGAGTGGCAACGACGTTGCGCTCGGCGTCACCGTCGTCCCGACCACGCTCAGCCTCAACCGCAGCGAGTACATCACCGAGTTCACCTTCGAAGCCCCCGAGAGCGGTGTTTACGAGGTCGGATGCACGACGCGCGGGGGGACGCCGGCGCTGCTCCAGGTCGGCCCTACGGTCGAGTTCGGCGAGATCTTCGGCGCGATCGGCGGCGTCCTCGCCGGCATCGGGCTGCTCCTGCTCGGCTTCCTCGTCGCGATCGCGATAGCGCTCCCGGTCTGGTTAATGCGGCTGCGGCACAAGAAGCGCCTCCAGGACGAGCGAATCGCGATCGGTCAGACGCAGTAGGGGTATCCTGGGAGCCCCGGATCGCTGACGGCGCGTTCTCAGCCGCCATCGCAGCCGGTATCAACCAACGGGTTCGCTCCGCCGGGACATCCTCGGCGGACACCGAACCGGACCGGAGCAGCGATGGTTACCAGTTCGACCCGGAGCAAGGGCCAAAAGGCGGTGTACCCGATGGGTGACGACGAGATCGTCGGCGATGGCGGCAATTTGACCGTCTACGAGCGCCCCGACAAGTCGCGCTACGCGCTCGACCGCAAGGGTCACGGCTCCGAGTGGGTCGACGACGGGCCGATCTTTGGCCGCGCGCGCTTCGACGCCCGCGACTGCTCGACCGGCGTCTGGCCGGATTCACGCTCGACCCCGCAGCCGGTCGAGGCCGAGCCCGCCCGCGCCAGGCTTCACGGGCGGCCGAAAGTCCGCTAGAGCTTCGACAGACACGCCCAGGGAATGGATTCCACCCGACTCAGCAACGGACAGAGGCTCGCCGGCATCGGCGGCCTGCTGCTGATCATCTTCCTCTTCCTCCCCTGGTTCGGCGAGGGCGCCGTCAGCCTGAACGGCTGGGAGGGTCAATCGACGACCGACCTCTTCCTCCTGATCACCGCGCTCGTCGCGATCGCCTCGGCGCTGCCCGGTGCTGCCGGGATGCTGATCCCGGGGCTCTCGCTGAACGGCGCCGCGGCGCTGCTCGGCGGCGTTGGGATGATCCTGATGCTCTGGCTTTCCTTCTTCGATTTCGCCGCCGGGGCGGAGCGTGAAATCGGTGTCTATTTAAGTTTGATTGCAACGGGAGCCATAGGTTTCGGAGGCTTCATGGCGGCCCAGCTCGGCGGCGACGACACCAGGCGACCACCACCGAGCCGGCGCTCGAGCGAGAGCCGGCGCGAGAGCCGTGAACTTCGCGCCAGGGAGTCAGATCGCAGATGAAGTTTTCGTTCCGTTCGACCGTCGCACTCGCTTGTGCGACGGTCGCGCTTGCCGCACCTGCGGCCGCCATCGCGTCGAAGGCGACCGACCGCGCCGACGCGAGGCTCGACCGGGCGCTCGAGAAGCTCGTCGCCTTCAACGAGGGTCCGCTCGGAGTCTCCGCCTTCGTCCAGCGCGGCAATCGCGGCGAGTCCCACACGGCCGGCATCTCCGACCTGAAAAGCGGCCGCGCGGTCAGGGCGAACGACTTCGTCCGCCTGGCGAGCACCGCCAAGGCCTTCAGCGGGGCCGTCTCGCTCTCGCTCGTCGAGCAGGGCGTGCTCTCGATCGACTCGACGATCGGCGAAACCCTTCCCGGCCAGCCCGCAGCCTGGTCGCAGATCACCCTGGGCCAGCTTCTCCAACACACCAGCGGGATCGCCGACTTCTCGCTCCAGCCCGCCTTCCGGGCGCGGATCCAGGCCGATCCGCGCGGCACCTTCGAGCACACCGAGCTGCCGGGCTTTGTCGCTGACGTGCCGCTCGGCTTCACCCCCGGCACCGCCTACAAGTACTCGAACACCGACAACATCCTCGTCGGCCTGATCGTCGAGTCGGTAACCGGCGACAGCTACGAGAACCAGCTTGCCGAGCAGGTCTACGAGCCGCTCGGGCTGAACGACACCAGCCTGCCGTCGGATTGGAAGATGCCGAAGCCGTTCATGCACGGCTACGACACGGCCGAGGATCCGCCCGAAGACCTGAGCACGATCATCAGCATGTCGGGTGTCTGGGCCTCCGGTGGGCTTGTCTCGACGACACCCGACGTCAGCACCTTCGCCCGCGGCTACGTCGGCCGCGAGCTCTTCGGCCGCTCGGTTCAAAACCGCCAGCTCGAGCTCGTCGAGGGCTCGTCCGAGCCGCCGGGCCCGGGCGAGAACATGGCCGGGATGGCGATCTTCGAGTACACGACCGATTGCGGCGTCGTCTACGGCCACACCGGCAACACGGCGGGCTACACCGCCTTTCTCGCCTCGACCCTGAACGGGCGCCGCTCGGTCGCGGTCGTCGCCGGTGCGCAGTCGACGCCGAAGCTGAAACCGAAGGTGTTCAAGAAGCTGCGCGCCGCCGAGGAGAAAGCGGTCTGCGCGGCGCTGGCGAAGTAAGCCGGGCGCGCGCCTTTCGTCACACCCCGCGCGCCACCCGCGCGCTTCGACCCGCCAATCTCGGCTCCATGCCCGACGTTGGACGCAAAGCGTCGCTGTCAGCGACGGAATGCGTCCAACGTCATCTCGATCGGGCGATTCAATTGCTCGCTGGGCGTCAGCACGGTGTTATCTCACTCGCGCAGTTGGTCGGTCTTGGCTTGACGCCGAGCGGTGTCCGCGACCGTGTCGCACGCGGAGCGCTCGTCAGAATCCATCAAGGCGTCTACGCAGTCGGCCACACCGCACTCAAGCGCGAGGGGCATTGGAGCGCCGCGGTCCTCGCCTGCGGTGACGGCGCCCTTCTCTCCCATCGCACAGCCGCCGCCCAGCTCAGCCTGCGACCGACCGCGAGGAGTCGAATCGACGTCACCGTGCGTCGCCGTGGCGGCCGCCGCTCGCGAAAGGGGCTCGATATCCACCGCTCATCAACCCTCGCCCCACAGGACATCACGCTCGTCGACAACATCCCGACAACGTCCGTCGCCCGCACCCTGCTCGACCTCGCCGCAACCCTCCACCGCGGCGCCCTCGCCCAAGCGTTCGACCGGGCCGAGATCCTCCGCATCTTCGACATGCGAGTTCTAGAAGACGTAATCCACAGAAACCCCGGCCATCACGGCCTGCGCCCCCTACGGGCGCTGTTGTCCTCCCTCGACCCGAAATCGAAGCACACGCGCAAAGAGCTCGAGCGACGCTTGCTCGCCCTCTGCCGCGAAGCCGGCCTCCCAGCCCCCGACGTGAACGAGGCGCTGATCCTCGAAGGCCGCACTGTCCACCCCGACTTCCTCTGGCGAGCCCAGCGCTTCGTCGTCGAAACCGACGGCTGGGAGTCCCACGGCACTCGCCTCGCCTTCGAGCGCGACCGGGCGAAGGACGCCCTCCTGCTGCGCGCGGGCTACCGCACCGTCCGCTTCACCTGGCGCCAGCTCCTCGACGACCCCGCCGAGGTGCTCGCAACCATCCAAGCCGGGATCGCGCTCGCCGCTTAGTCGCCCTCGCCCGCAGAGGCCTCGAGCTTTTCGACCAGCTCGTCGAGCTCGAGCTCCTGGAGCTCGCCGGAAACAGAGTCGAGCTCGGCCTTGCAGTATTCGACCAGCTCCTTGCCTTCGCGGCAGAGCGCCAGCGTCTCGCGGAGCTCGGCCTCGCCCGAGTCGAGCCGAGCGATGATCTGCTCGAGCCGGGCGACGGCGAGCTCGTAGCTTTCGGGGTTGTTCGTTTCCTCAGTCATCCACAGCCTCTGCCTCGAGATGATCGTCGGCGAAGCGGACGCGGAAGCGGCCGGCCTCGCGGGCGGCGGCGGCCGAGGTGATCACCTCGTCGCCGTCCTCGACCAGGGCGAAGCCACGCTCGAGCACTCGGTCGGGATGGTGGGCGTCGAGTGTCGCGGCGAAGGTCCGAAGCCGCGCCTCGAGCTGGCGATGGCCGACGAGCGAAGCGCGGCGCTTTCGGCTGAGGACGAGCGCGCCGCGTTGGGCGAAGCCCGACTCGCGCTCAATCCGTCGCCGGCTCGAGGCGCGGATCTCGCGCAGCATCTGGTGAAGGCGGGAGCGCTCGCTTCGCAGGTGGCGCGCCAACACCCGCGCGCTGACACCGAGCTCGAGCGAGTGCCGGCGGACCGCGGCGCGGCCGTGGCCGCGGAGCGTCTGCGCGTCGCGGCGGAGCTGGACATGAGCTCGCGCCAGGTCGAGCGGCACGGCGGCCTCGGCGGCATGGGTCGGAGTCGAACACGAAACCGCGGCGACATCGTCGATCAACGACCGGTCGGTCTGGTGGCCGACCGCCGCGATCACCGGCACCCGCAGCATCGCCACCGTTCGGCAGAGCGTCTCGTCCGAGAAGGCCATCAGATCGACGAGGCTGCCGCCGCCCCGGCAGACGACGATCGCCTCGATCTCGGGGCGAGCGGCGAGATCCTGGAGCGCGCGCGTGATCCGCGGCGCCGCGTGGCGATCCTGGACCGGCGCGTGGGCGAAGACAAGCGTTCCGCCCCAGCGCCGCCGGCCGAGCCCGGCGACGAGATCCGCTCGCGCCGCCGAGTCGCGCGCGGTGACGACGCCGAGCGTCCGCGGCAGTCGCGGTCGCTCGAGCTGGGCCTGGAGCTCGAACAGCCCTTCGCCGCCGAGCTTGCGCCGCAGCCGCTCGATTTGCGCGAGCAGTTCGCCCTCGCCGGCAAGGCGCAGGTGCTCGGCACGGAAGCGGAACGAGGGCGAGGCCTTCGCACCGCCCGGGTAATAGTCGAGCCCACCCGCGATCACGACCTGGGCTCCGTCGCGAAGCAGGCCCTCGGGGATCGCGAGCCGGTCGTAGACGTCACGCCAGATCGCCACCTGGATCGCTCCGGCGCCGTCGCGAAGCTCGAAGTAGACGGCCTTCGGCCGAAGGCTGACGCCGGACACCTCGCCGATCAGCCGCACCTTCGGCCGACCGCGAAGGAAGCTCCGCAGCCCGCGCGCGTAGTTCCCGACCTCGAACGGGCCGGGGTATTCGGGCTCGGACACGAGGGTCGCGGCGGGCTCGGGCGGCTCGGGCGTCGGTTCGCTCATCCCTCGGCGTCGGGTGCCGGCCGCGTCGCCCGCGCGCCGACGGCCACGGCCGGGAAGACGACCTCGCCGTCGCCGCCGACATACTCGCCCGCGGCGTCGAACGAACGCTTGCGTATCGCCTCCCTGGCGTCGTCCGGCAATTTGCTCAGAACCGCCGCGAGCGGGCCGCTGACCTCGCGGATCTCCTCCCACCACCCGTCGAGCGAGTCGTAAGTCTGCTCGGCCTCGATCGCCTTGACCGAAACATCGGCGAAGCCGGCCTCGACGAGCATGTCCTCGAGCCGCTCGCGGTCGCCGAGCGAGAACGGCCCCGGAGTCCCCGGCTTCGGCGCCGGGGCGTCGAAGTGGGCCATGACCGCGCTCAAGATCGTCGACAGCCACGGGTTCTCGCCCGCCTCCCCCCAAACCCCAAGCACGAGCCGGCCGTCGGGCTTGAGCGCGCCGTGGCTCTCGCGCAATGCGCCGAGCGGATCGCTCATCAGCATGTAGCCGAAGCGGCAGAGGACTGCGTCGAAGCGCTCTCCGGTGCGGAGTCGGAGGTTGGAGGCGTCGAGCACCCAGGCCTCGGCGTTCTTGAAGCCGAGCGCACGGATCTTCTCGCGGACCGCCTTGACCATCGGCTCGGCGAAGTCGGAGCAGATGACGACGCCCCCCGAGCCGACGATCTCCGCCGCCTGCAGCCCGACCCGCCCGGCGCCGCAGGCGATTTCGACCACGTGCTCGCCCTCCTCGAGCGCGGCTGCCTCGAGCATCCACTCGGCCACCGCCGCGCCGGCACCGGTCTCGGGCTTCTCCCCCGCCTTGGCCCAGGCGTCGGCGCTATCGCCCCAGCTCTCCGCCGCGCTCTCCTCCTCGGCCGCGCTCTCGTCCTCCTCGGCCGCGCTCTCTGCCTCTTCCTCGGACATTCGCCAAACCTACCGGGCGCTACCGTGCCCCGCCGATGTCCTCCGGCGAATACATCTTCACCATGCACAAGGTGTCGCGGACGCACCCTCCGAACAAGGAGGTGCTGACCGACGTCTCTCTGAGCTTCTTCCCGGGGGCGAAGATCGGCGTGCTCGGCTACAACGGCGCCGGCAAGTCGACGCTTCTGCGGATCATGGCCGGGGTCGACAACGAGTACCGCGGCGAGGCCCAGCTGAAGCCCGGCGCGAACGTCGGCATGCTCGAGCAGGAGCCGCTGCTCGACGAGTCCAAGGACGTCCGCGGCAACGTCGAGGACGGCGTCCGCGAGGTCCGCGACCTGCTCGACCGCTACAACGAGGTCGCCGCCAACTACTCCGAGGAAACCGCCGACGAGCTGGCAAAGCTCCAGGACCGGATCGACGCCGCCGACGCCTGGAACCTCGACACGATGCTCGAGACGGCGATGGACGCGCTCCGGCTGCCGCCGGCCGACGCCGATGTCTCGAAGCTCTCCGGCGGCGAGCGCCGCCGCGTCGCGCTCTGCCGCCTGCTGCTCGCCGCACCCGACCTGCTGCTGCTCGACGAGCCGACGAACCACCTCGACGCCGAGTCGGTCGCCTGGCTCGAGCGCCACCTCGACGAGTACAAGGGGACGATCGTCGCCGTCACCCACGACCGCTACTTCCTCGACAACGTCGCCGGCTGGATCCTCGAGCTCGACCGCGGCCGCGGGATCCCGTTCCAGGGCAACTACTCGAGCTGGCTCGAGCAAAAGCAAGAGCGCCTCTCGCAGGAAAAGAGCAAGGAGTCGGCGCGGGCGAAGACGCTGGCGGCCGAGCTCGAGTGGGTGCGCGAGAACCCGAAGGGCCGGCGGAAGAAGTCGAAGGCGCGGCTCGCGCGCTACGAGGCGCTACTCGCCGAGGACCGAAACGTCAAGCTCGAAAACGTCCAGATCCACATTCCGGCGGGGCCGCGGCTCGGCAGCCAGGTGATCGAGGCAGAGGGGCTTCGCAAGGGCTTCGGCGAGAAGCTCCTGATCGAGGACCTGAGCTTCTCGCTGCCGCCGGCGGGGATCGTCGGCGTGATCGGCCCGAATGGCGCCGGCAAGACGACCCTGTTTCGGATGATCGTCGGCGACGAGAAGCCCGACGCCGGCGAGCTCCGGCTCGGCGAAACTGTCGAGCTCGCCTACGTCGACCAGTCGCGCGAGGAGCTCGACGCCGAGAAGACCGTCTGGGAGGAGGTCTCCGGCGGGCAGGACGAGATCCTCGTCGGCGACCGCAAGATGAACTCGCGCGCCTACGTCGGCGGCTTCAACTTCAAGGGCTCCGACCAGCAACGCGCCGTCGGCGCGCTCTCGGGCGGCGAGCGGAACCGGCTTCACCTGGCGAAGCTCTTGCGCTCGGGCGGCAACCTCTTGCTGCTCGACGAGCCGACCAACGACCTCGACGTGGACACGCTGCGCGCTTTGGAAGAAGCGCTACTCGCGTTCGCCGGCTGCGCCGTCGTGATCTCGCACGATCGCTGGTTCCTCGACCGCGTCGCGACGCACGTGCTTGCCTTCGAGGGCGATTCGCAGGTGCGCTGGTTCGAGGGCAACGTCGAGGCCTACGCGGAGAATCGCCGCGAGCGGCTCGGCGCCGAGGCCGACCGCCCGCACCGGATGACCTACAAGCGGCTCGTCCGCAACTGACATCAGAGATAATCCTCCCGGTGGAGGGGGAAGCGAAGAAGCGAGGCGAGCTCACCCGGCGCAGGCTGCTTGGCGGCGCTGCCGCGGGGGCTGCCGGCTACGCCGCGGCGAGCGCGCTGCCGGATCCCGCGCTCGCGCGGCGCCGCCCCGGCCGAAGGCGCGATGTGGTGGTCGTCGGTGCCGGCTTCGCCGGGCTCGCCGCTGCCCGAGAGATCGCCCGAGCCGGCAAGTCGGTGGTCGTACTCGAGGCGCGCGACCGGGTCGGCGGGCGAATCCTCAACCATCCGATCGGCGGCGGCGAGATCGTCGAGATCGGCGGCCAGTGGGTCGGGCCGACCCAGGACCGGGTGCTGAAGCTGCTCGATGAGCTCGGCCTGGAGACGTTCAAGACCTTCGCCGAGGGCGAGAACATCTATTACCGCTCGGGCCAGCTTCAGCGATATACGGGCACGATCCCGCCCGCCAACGCGGCCTCGCTCGGCGAGCTCGCGCTCGTGATCGAACTGCTCAACGGGATGGCGGCGCAGGTTCCGCTCCACGATCCCGCCGCCGCCCCGAGCGCGATCGAGTGGGACGGCCAGAGCTTTGAGACATGGAAGCGCGCCAACGTGCAATCGGACGAGGCGCGCGACCTCGTCGACCTCGTGATCGAGGCGGTCTTCGCGACCGAGCCGGCCGAGATCTCGCTGCTCTTCGTCCTCTTCTATATCCACGCCGCCGGCAACTTCAACCGGCTCGTCGACACCGCCAACGGCGCCCAGGACAGCCGCGTGGTCGGCGGCACGCAGCTGATCGCTCTCGAGATCGCGAAGGACCTCGGCCGGCGCGTCCGCCTCGCCGAGCCGGTCGTCGCGATCGAGCGCCGCCGCGGCTGCGCAGACGTCTTCACCGAGAGCGGCCGCTGGCGGGCCAAGCGGGTGATCGTCGCCGTCCCGCCCGCGATCGTCGGGCAGATCGCCTTCGGCCCTCCCCTGCCCCCGCTTCGCGCCCAGCTCCTGCAGCGAGTTCCGATGGGCTCGGTGATCAAGTGCATGGCGGTCTACGACGAGCCGTTCTGGCGCGCCGAGGGCCTCTCGGGCTCGGCAACCAGCGACACCGGACCGATCAAGCTGACCTTCGACAACACCCCGCCCGACGGCAGCCCCGGCGTCTTGCTCGGCTTCTTCGAGGGGCTCGAGGCGCGCCAATTCGCCGAGGCGAGCGAGGCCGAGCGCCGCGATGCCGCGCTCGGCTCGTTCGAGCGCTTCTTCGGAGCCAAGGCGCGCCAGGCCCGCGAGTACATAGACATGAACTGGATCGCCGAACCGTGGAGCCGCGGCTGCTACACCGGCTACACGCCGCCCGGCGTGCTCACCGGCTTCGCCGCGAGCCTGCGCGAGCCGGTCGGCCCGATCCACTGGGCCGGGACCGAGATGGCGACCGTCTGGAACGGCTATATGGACGGCGCGATCGAATCCGGCCAGCGCGCCGCAACCGAAGTGCTCGCCCGAACCTAAAGGGGCCTGTCCCCTTTAGGTTCCCTTTAGGTTCAGCCCTTCGCCACGCCCTTACAGCTCGGGCGCTTCGCTACCGGCGGGAACGGCAAGTCGGCGACGATCGCCGTCTCGACGTAGTCGTTTTCGATCGGATCGCCGGAGCCCGGGGCGAGCCGGCGGCCGATGTCGCGAAGCGCCGGGCGCGGCCCGTCGGCGGCGACCCAGGGAGCGATCGCGAGGAACTCGCGCTTTCGCCCCGCGTAGACGCGCAGGTACTCGGGATCGTTCTCGGGCTCGGCCGGCAGGAACTCGCGCGCGCCGACGTAGGTGCAGCGCTTCCCGCCGCGCAGCCCGCGCTGGGTGATCGCGCTCTGACCGTCGAACGGCAGGTCGGCGAGGTTGCCGACCATGTGCGGGGTCACGTTGTAGTCGAAGCCGACGGTCGGGTCGGCCACGGCGCGCCAGGTCGAGCCCATCCACTCCAACGGCTGCCAGCCGCTCGGGGTCGCCCAGCGGCCGGGGTTCGCCTCGTCCTGCATCACCACGTTGGTACCGAGTTTGTCGAGGCAGTACATGTAGTACTTCGAGGTGTCCGAGCACGGGTCGACGCCCTTGGGCAGCGGCTGGCCGAAGGGCGAGAGGTCGCCGTCGTAGATGAAGGCGGGGAGGCTCGTAGCGAACGACATCAGGGCCTTCGTGCCGGGAATCCGGTAGGGGCGCAGGTTGCCGA
>JBPCRS010000005.1:0-19280 GCA_050996575.1 Solirubrobacterales bacterium | reverse complement strand
GGGGGGGGGGGGGGGGGGGGGGGGGGGTGGGGGGGGGGGGGGGAGGGGGTCGGGAGGGGGGGGGGGGGGGCTCAGGCAACCCAGGCCCCGGTCGCACTCGACGACGAGCAGGAGGACCCACAGCCCGAGGTCGCCGAACCTGAGCCCGAGGGCGAAAACCTGCTCGAGGAGACGCCCGAGTTCCTCCGTGACACGCCCGAGGACGAGCGCCTCTGGTTCGAGCAGGGCAAGCCGCAGGACTTCGACTTCGACGACGATGACGACGAGGACGAAGGCAAGCCGGAAGGAGAACCCCGCGACCGCGACTAGGGTCCACCACCTGAACTGCGGGACGATGTGTCCGCGCGGCGCTCGGATGATGGCTGGCGAGGGCGGCTGGCTCGAGGACGCGACGCTCGTCGCTCACTGCCTTCTGATCGAGACCGACGACGGACTCGTCCTAGTCGATACCGGCTATGGGACCGGTGACATCGCCGACCCGAAGCGGCTCGGCCTGCCGTTCTCGCAGGCGATCCGCCCGCAGCTTCGGGCCGAGGAGACCGCGCTCGCGCAGGTCGAGGCGCTCGGCTTCTCCGCTGCGGACGTCCGCCACATCGTCCCGACTCATCTCGACGTCGACCACGCCGGCGGGATCAGTGACTTCCCGGAGGCCGAGGTCCACATCTTCGCCGACGAGCACGATGCGGCAACGAACCCCGGGCTGCGCGAGAAGCCGCGCTACCTGCGAGCTCACTTCGAGCACGGGCCGCGCTGGACTCGCTACGAGGTTGAGGGCGACAAGTGGTTCGGCTTCGACAGCGTCCGGGTGATCGGCGCCGACTCGGAGGTCGCGCTGATCCCGCTCCCCGGGCACTCGCGCGGACACTGCGCGGTTGCCGTCGACTCCGACGGCTGGATGCTCCATTGCGGCGACGCCTACTTCCACCGCAACGAGATCGCCGACCATCCGAGCTGCCCGCCGGGGTTGGTCGTCTTCGAGACCTTGGTCGCCCTTCGGAACGGGGAGCGCAAGCGAAACCGCGACCGGCTTGCCGAGCTCGCCCGCGATCACCGCGACGAGATCGAGATCTTCTGCGCCCATGACGAGGTCGAGCTGGCGCGGATGCAGTCCCGGGCCGGGTAGCTTTACGAACGCATGCGCCAGCTGACCAGCCTCGACGCGCAGTTCCTAGCGCTCGAGAACACGCACCAGACCGGCCATGTCGGCGGGCTCGCGATTCTCGATCCCTCGACGACGCCTAGCGGCAGACTCGACGTCGTCGACATCCAGTCGCTGATCGCCGAGCGCCTGCCGCTGTTGCCGCCGATGGGTTGGACCCTTGCCGAGGTTCCTTTCGGGCTCGACTATCCGTACTGGATCGAGGACTCCGAGGTCGATCTCGATTTCCACGTCCGCGAGCTCGCGCTGCCGCCGCCGGGCACCGACGAGAAGCTCGGCGAGCAGGTCGCGCGAATCGTCGCCCGCCCGCTCGACCGCGCGCGCCCGCTTTGGGAGCTCTACCTCGTTCACGGGCTCGAGGGCGGCAACGTCGCGATGCTGACGAAGATCCATCACGCGCTGATCGACGGGCTCTCGGGGGCCGAGATCATGAGCGTGCTCTTCGACCTCGCCCCGGAGGGCCGCGAGGTTCCCGACGTCAGACTGCACGCCGACGTCGCGCCGAGCGAAATGGCGATGCTCGGGCGCGGCCTGGCCGGCCTGCCGAAGTACCCGCTGCGGGCGCTGCGCTCGCTGCCCTCGGCGCTGCCCAACCTCGATGAGACGCCGCTCGGCAACCTGCCTGGCGCGGGGGCTCTCTCGGGCGCAGTCGATCGCGCCAAGCGCGCCGTCACCCGCGAGGGTGGAGAGCTCGAGCGCAACAACCTAAAGGCGCCGCGGACCACTTTCAACGGGCGGGTCTCGCCGCATCGGCGGTTCTCCTTCGGCCAGCTCTCTCTCGCGGCGGTCAAGGCGGTCAAGAACGAGCACGGTTGCACGGTCAACGACGTCGTCGTCGCGATCTGCGCCGGTGCCGTCCGGCGCTGGCTGATCGAGCACGGCGAGCTTCCGAACGAACCGCTGGTCGCGCAGATCCCGGTCTCGGTACGAAGTGACGACCAGCAGGGGACCTACGGCAACCGGATAATGCTGATGAGCGCGCCGATCTTCACCAACGAGGAGGATCCGCTGAAGCGGCTGCAGCTGACCCATGTCGCGCTTGCCGCGATGAAGCAGCGCCACCGCGCGCTGCCCGCAGAGTTGCTCCAGGACGCGAACAACTTCATCCCGCCCGCGGTCTTCGCCCGCGCTGCGCGCGCGACCTTCGCGCTGACCGCGTCGAGTCGCGGCCGGCCGAACTGGAACCTGGTGATCTCGAACGTGCCGGGTCCGCAGCTGCCCCTCTATTGCGCCGGCGCCCGGCTCGACGCGAACTACCCGGTCTCGGTGATCACCGACGGGATGGGGCTCAACATCACCGTGATGAGTTACTGCGGCAACATGGACTTCGGGATCGTCGCCGACCGCGACCAGATGCCCGATCTGCAGCGGCTGATCGGCTGGCTCGGCGAGTCGCTGGCCGAGCTCGAGGGCGTAGCGGTCTAGACCTAGCCGCGCGTGCGCGCGGCCTCGACGACCCGCTCAACCCCGACTAGCTACGCGCGGCCGGACGCGACCAATACCTGATTCGAGAGTTTCACCTGGCCGCCGTCCGAAGCTTCGCGGACCGCCTCGGTGATCGCGTTCCAGGCCTCCTCCTGCTTCTCGGGCGGCTGCGGCGCGATCATCGCCGAGACGGGCGGGGCGATCTCCTTGATGAAGGTCGTGAACTCCTCGGGCGAGTCGTACTCAAGCAGTACGTCCAGCTCGTCGACCTCGATGTCGGAGAAGCCGCCGCCCTCGAGCAGACCGCCGATGGCCTCTGGGGTCGGGCGGGAGAGGGGGCCTGGGGTGCCGGGTGGGGGTGTGGCGATGTCCAGCAGTTCGACGAGGGTCCGGACCGGGATGCCGAGCATGGGGACGCGGTCGGGCGGTCCCCAGGATGAGATCGCCATCCGGGATCCGGGCTTGAGGAAGCCGCGGACGCGGGCCGCGGTGCCCTCCCCGTCCGGCTCGAAGATGATGCCCCAGCGCGAAACCGCGGCGTCGAAGCTCTCCGCGGGGAAGTCGAGTGCCGATCCGGCGCAGTGGACGAACTCCATATTCTCCACCCCGGCATCGGCCGCGCGCTGCCGGGCGAACTCGAGCATCTCGGCGGCGATGTCGCTCGCAACGACGGTCCCCTCGTCGCCGACGATTCGCGCCGCCGTGAGCGAGGGCTCGCCGAGTCCGGCGGCCACGTCGAGCACGCGGTTGCCCGGCTCCACGCCGGCAATCTCGACGAGCCGCTCGCTGACCGGGCGGGTCGCCGGTTCCATCAGCTTCTCCCACTTGTACCAACCGCTCGCGGCGTTGCCCCACTGGTTCTTCTGAGCCTCGCGAAACTCGCCAGCGTCGATCGCGCTTGCATCCATCTGAGTCCCTCCGTAGCGTTCGGTGTAGGTGTAGGTGCGACGCTAACCGATTTGCGCCGGCTCGCCGCGCCCGGCGGACGAAGGTGCTGACGAGGACCAGCGGCCGGCGGGCGTCCGGGCGGGCCTGAAGCCCGGCCTACTAGCCCTCAAACGTAGCCGCGGGTGCGCGCGGCGTCGACTACGCGCTCGATTCCGACCAAGTAGGAGGCCTTTCGCAGGTCAAGGTCGTCCTGCTCGGCGCGATTGTGGACCTCGCGGAAGGAACGCCGCATGATGTTGCCGAGCTTCTCGTTGACCTCGCGCTCGTCCCAGCGGAAGTGCTGGAGATTCTGCACCCACTCGAAGTAAGAGCAGACAACGCCGCCGGCGTTCGCCATCACGTCGGGGATGATGTAGACGCCCTTGCCCTCGAGGATCTCGTCGGCGGCGGGGGTGGTCGGGCTGTTCGCGCCCTCGACGATCATCTTGCAGTTCATCCGGTCGGCGTTCTGCTCGTGGATCATCCCGCCGAGCGCAGCCGGGATGAAGACCTCGCAGGGGATCTCGATCAGCTCGTCGGGGGTGATCACGTCAACCGACTCGGCCTCATAGCCGGTCAGCTTGCCGCCGGAGTCGATGTGGTTCTTCAGGGCGACGGCGTCGATCCCGGCGTCGCCGCGGATCGCTCCGCTCGCGTCGGAGGCGCCGACCAGCTTGCAGCCGAGCTCCTGCATGATCCGCGCTGCCCACGAGCCGACGTTGCCGTAGCCCTGGACGACGAAGCTGGTCTCGGCAGGGGAGAGCCCCTGGCTCTGCGCGGCCTCGCGGAACATGAAGACGCAGCCGCGGCCGGTCGCCGCTTCGCGACCGTATGAGCCCTCGAGCGAGATCGGCTTGCCGGTGACGATCGCCGGCGTGTGGCCGTGGAACTTTCCGTACTCGTCCATCATCCAGGCCATCGTTTGGGCGTTGGTGTTGACGTCGGGCGCCGGGATGTCGCGGGTCGGGCCGAGCACCTTCTCGATCTTGCTCATGAACGAGCGCGCGATTCGCTGCAGCTCGCTCGACTCGAGCTCGGAGGCGGGGCAGTTGACGCCACCCTTGGCGCCGCCGTAGGGGACGCCGGCGACAGCGGTCTTCCAGGTCATCAGCGAGGCAAGCGCGCGGACCTCGTCGACGTCGACCTCGGGGTGGAAGCGGATGCCGCCCTTGTAGGGACCGCGGGCGCCGTTGTGCTGGATCCGGTAGCCGGAGTAGACGTGGATCTTGCCGTCGGCGAGCTTGACCGGGATCTGCACGGTGACCTCGCGGTAGGGCTCCCAGAAGACGACCCGGAGGTCGTCGGGAAGCTCGAGCAGATCGGCTGCGATATCGAAGTAGTAGCGGACGATCTCGAGGTTCGACACCTCGGCCCGCTGCGCGGGCTTGGTCTCTCCGGACTTCTCGGCCTCCTGCTTTTGCTTCTCGACCGCCTGCGTGCCCTTGTCGGGATGCTCGCGCTCGCCGACCGCGTCGTCCGCTGTCTCGTTTTCAGTCATCTCTTCTCATCCTCCTACTGGCGAGGCGATCCTCTCACAGGCGGCTGAGCGGCGTGCGGCATTCGGCGTCGGGATGTGATCGTCCGCAGCGACTTACAATCCGAGACCAGCACCAGGGGCCATAGCTCAGTTGGAAGAGCGCGGCGTTTGCAACGCCGAGGTCGCCGGTTCGAGCCCGGCTGGCTCCATCGCCTGGTTGCTTGCTTCCGGGCGACTACTCCGGCAGCCCGGCGGCCTTGCGGGCTAGTGCGTACCGGGTTAGCTCCACAGCGTCGGCTTCTGCGCGAAGGATCCGGTCCCAAAATGGGGCGCCTCGCTGCCGCGGAGCACGGGTTGCGGGGATCACCGGAGTCATTTCGTACGAACCGCGCGAGACAGCGCCGTGCGGGGGCAAATGGACTCAGCCCGGTACGCAGCTGCGGGCTTCGGCTTCGTCGTAGTACATCCGCGTCCGCACGATCTTGCCGTTGCGGAGCGTCCAAAGCTGGAAAATCAGCTGCTCGACCTCAACGCCGCTGGCTTTGCCGCACCCGTGATGTCGCGTGTTGGCCAGGACGTCGCCACCGAGGTCGATCAACTCCTCCACCTCCACTCGGTAGTCGTCCCACGGGGCGAGCCACTGCGCAAACGCTTGGACGACGCCTTCGTGTCCATGGTAGATCGCCGCACCCGGCTCTCCTGCCGGCTGCGAAAACTCGATCTCGGGGTCCATGTACGAGAGACTCGCCTGGTAGTCGCCACGCGCATGCGCGTCATACATGCGCCTGACCACCTCTACGTTCTCGTTCGACATCGCCGCGCAGTATCTCGCTTCGCTTCGAGTCCGCGCGGCGGACCGCCGACGGAGGCAACACCCAGCCGCTCGAACAGCGCCGGGTCGGCGAGCGAGTCGACGACGAGGTCGGCTTCTTCGAGCTCGACCCCGGGTAGCGACGGCACCCCGACCACCGTCAGCCCGGCCGCCTTGCCGGCGGCTACGCCCGTGGGCGAGTCCTCGAGCACGATCACCTCGGGGCCCGGATCGACCTCGAGCTGGCGGCAGGCCTCGAGGTAGGCATCGGGAGCCGGCTTCGGAGCGGCGACCTCGTGGCCGCTGACGACGACGCCGAACTCCCCTGCCATCTCGACGAGCTCCAGCGCCCGCGAGATGAAGCGGGCGGGCGAGTTGGAGACGAGGCCAATCGGGGTCCCGCGCTCGCGCATGGCGGCGACGAGCTCGCGCGCCCCGACCATCGGCTCGACCCCGCCGTCGAGCTCATCGAGGACGAGCTCGTCGAGCTCTGCGATCAGCTCGGCCTCGCGCCCGACCTCATCAAGCCGCTGCGCGATGATCGCGCCGGCGACCTCCGCCGAGGTCCCGACCAGCTCCTGTTTGTCGGCGAGCGTGAACTCACGGCCACGGCGCTCGAACAAGTCGCGCTCGCCGCGCGTCCAGACCGACTCGGTATCGAGCAGAAGGCCGTCGTTGTCGAGGATCAGCGCCGCGGGCATCGGTCGGCGAGCGTACCCCCGGCGGAGGGGGTGAGTCTGCTCACGCCAGAGCTCATCGGTGCATGAACAGAAACCGACGGAGCAAAGAGGATGGGGACAGTATCCTTACTTCGAACAACTAGTAAGGAGCGATGAAGTGGACGCGACCGCACGCATCACCTCGAAAGGCCAGATCACGGTGCCGAAGGGAGTCCGCGAGGCCCTCGGGCTCCACGAAGGGGATCAAATTCACTTCAGGGTCGAAAGATCGCGCGCAATCGTTTCGAAAACGCCCGATTTCCTCGAGCTGGCCGGCACCGTCGCCGTTCCGGCCGAGAAGCGCGGCACGCCCTGGGACGAGATCATCCGCCAGGCGCACGCCGACGTTGCACGAAAGGCTCTGAGCTGAGCGGGTTCGTCGACACGAACGTCTTGATCCGGCACATGACGGGAGATCCGCCGGCCACGGCGAGCCGTGCAACCGCGGCTCTCGGGTCGGGTCGGACGCTGCTGCTTACCGACCTGGTCGCCGCCGAGTGCGTCTACGTCCTCGAGTCGTTCTACGAAGTTGGTCGAAAGCAAATCGCCAGCCTTCTGCGAGCCGCGATCGCGATGCCGAGTCTCGCCACCCTTTCGCCGTCGCTTCTGCTTCGCACGCTCGAGGTGTACGAAACCGACAGTCTCCACTTCGTCGACGCCTACCTCGTCGCGCAGGCAGAGATCACCGGTGTCGGCGAAGTGGTCTCCTTCGACCGTGGGTTCGATCGGATCACGACGGTCACCCGCCGCGAGCCGTAACTCAGCCCCGCAGCGACTCGAATACCGCCTTCCAGCGCGCTTCGTCGCGCTCCGGCGGCAACGTCAGCGTGAGCCTGGTGGCGATGTCGCCGTAGCGTCGCTTGACCTCGGCGATCGCGTCCTCGGGGCTGCCGATCACGGCGAAAGTGTGCAGGATCTCGTCGTCGATCAGCTCGCCCATCCGATCCCACTCGCCGCGCTTGGTCATCGCCTTGAGCTCGTCCTGGAGATCGCCCCAGCCGTGCAGGTCGAGCACCGGGCGGTAGGCGGGGGTCGAGCCATAGAAGGCGATCTGCTGCTTGACCGCGGTGACGCCCTCGGCGATCTCCTCCTCGGTGTCGCGGGCGACGACGAAGGCTGGCGCGGTGATCTCGAAGCCCTCTCGAGTCCGCCCCGCCTTCTCGAAGCCGCGCTCGAGTGCCGGCAGCGTCGCCTCGCGCATGTAGCGCTCGGTCGAGAACGCGTGGCAGAGAACGCCATCGGCAACCTCGCCCGCGGCCTCGGTCATCAGCGGGCCGACCGCCGCCATCATGATCTTCGGGTTGCCGTGCGGGTTCGGCCCGGGATCGAAGAACGGCGCCATCAGGGTGTGCGTGTAGAACTCGCCCTCGAAGGCGAGCTCGGCGCCGGTTCCCCATGTTTCCCAGATCGCCCGGATCGCGAGCACGAACTCGCGCATCCGCGCCGCCGGCTTCGACCACGGCATCGAGTAGCGGCGCTCGATGTGCGGCTTGATCTGCGAGCCGAGGCCGAGCGTGAACCGCCCGCCGGAGAGCGCCTGGACGTCGTTCGCCTGAAGTGCGACGGTCATCGGGTTACGGGCGAAGGCGACGACGATAGCCGTCCCGATCCCGACGGCCTCGGTGCGCTCGGCTGCAACCGCGCAGGCGAGGAAGGGATCGATCTGGGTTTCGAACGCCCACCAGCCGTCGTAGCCATCGCCCTCGGCCTTGACCGCAGCGCTCGCGGCGGAGTCAACGGTCGGCTCGTAGCCGGCGCAGTCAACCTTCACGCGGCGAACCGCTTCTCGGCGCGGGCCCGTCGTTTCTCGGCCTCGACCTCGCGGTCCTTCGGCGGCGCCGCGGTGACGAGCCCGGCGAGCAGTTCGGCGGTCGCCGACTCGACTCGGTTGACGGCGCGCTCGAAAGCCTCCTCGTTCGCCTGCGAGGGCTTGGTCGAGCCGCTCACCTTGCGCACGTACTGAAGCGCGGCAGCTCTCACCTCATCCTCGCTGGCGGGGGGTTCGAAGTTGTGCAGGGTTCTGATATTTCGACACATGGAGTGAGCGTAATCGGAGAGACTGATCCGTGAGACGTTTGTCATCCCGAACCCGTGGGATGTCGGCTCGGCGAAGGTCTTCGCCGCGCTCGGCTTCGAGGCGCTGGCGCCGACGTCCTCTACACCCCCGGCCTCAGTGCCGCCAAGGTTCGGACCGTCCGCGCCGAGACGACACGTCCGCTCAACGTCCTCGCCTACCCGGGAACGACGGTCGCCGAGCTCGCCGAGGCCGGCGCCCAGCGGATCAGTGTCGGCGGCTCGCTTGCCTTCGTCGGAGTCGGCGCGATGGCAGCAGCGGCCGAGCGGATCCGTGACGAGGACGATTTCGCCGCGCTCGCCTCCGAAGTCCGGCTCGACGAATGGCTCCCTGTCACGCCAGGTAGCTGACCCCGGTGAGCTCCTCTGATGTCCGCCAGAGGCGCTGTCCGACATCCGGTTCGTAGGCGGCCGCGATCGCCTCGGTCTTCGTCGGGAATCCCCGCATTCCCGCCACCCCGTCCGGGCCGTAGTAGTCACCGCCCTCAACCCCCGGCGCCGTCGCCGCGTAGAGGGTCGGAAGGGCTCCGCGCTCGGCCGATTGGGCGAGCACCCGGTTCGAGACGGCCATCAACTTCTTCGCGACTCCCGTCGGACCACTCGACTGCAGGTTCGTCGCCGCGTAGCCAGGGTGGGCGAAGACGCTGATTGCCGGCAATCCCGCAGCGCGCAGGCGCCGATCGAGCTCGACAGCGAACACGGCGTTGGCGAGCTTCGAGCGTTGATAGGAGCCGCGCGGGCTGTAGTCGCGTTCCATCTGCAGGTCGTCGAAGTCGATCTTCCCGCCCTTGTGTTCGTTGCTCGACAGGGTGACGACACGCGCAGCGTCGGAGCGCTCGAGCGAATCGAGTAGCAGCCCGGTCAGGGCGAAGTGGCCGAGATGATTGGTCCCGAGCTGGAGCTCGAAGCCGTCGCTCGTCGTCTGCTGCGGCGTCATCATCACGCCGGCGTTGTTGACCAGCAGGTCCAGGCGCCGGCTCGAAAACTCCGCCGAGAAGGCACGGATCGAGTCGAGGCTGCCGAGGTCGAGCGCGAGCACGCGCGGCTTTGGGCCAGTCGCCACCTCCCCGATCTCATCGGCGGCGGACTCACCCTTTTCCAGGCTTCGGCATGCGATCACCACCTCGGCGCCGTGCCTTGCGAGCTCGAGCGCGGTGATCAGGCCGAGGCCGCTGTTCGCCCCGGTCACGATCGCGATCCTCCCGCTTTGGTCGGGGATCTCCTCCGCCGTCCACTTGCCGCTCATCGCTCGTCGGCCCAGAAATCGCGGGCCAGCCCCCGCCGCCGCTGCCAGAGGCTGCCCTTTTCGGCGAACGCCGTGACGCCCTCGCCCTCGTCGGCGTCGGGTACATGCCAGGCGCCGTTGACGGCTCCGGTCAGGCCGGCCGAGAGCGCCTCGAATCCCTGCGCGGTGTAGAGGTCGGCCTCGACCCCCCGGTTGATGATGAACTTGAGCTGGCGGACCGCCTGCTGGTTCTTCGAGAGCAGGACCTCGACCAGCGCGTCGACCTCGCCGTCGAGCTTTTCGTCGGCGACCACCCGGTTCCAGAGTCCGAGCTCGAGCGCGCGGCTCGCCGGGTGCAGAGCCCCGAGCAGATTGATCTCCTTGGTCATCCGCCGCCCGATCAGTCGCGCCATCCGCGTCGTGCCTCCCCAGCCGGGTGTGATCCCGACGTCGACCTCGGGCATTCCCCAGCGGGCCCGATCGGTGGCGACGACGAAATCGCAGGCCATCGTGATCTCGAGCCCGCCGCCGACGGCGAAGCCGTCGACCGCGGCAATCGTGACCTTGTCGAGCTCCTCGAGAGCGTTCGCCATCGTCTGGTAGAGGCGGGCGCGCCGCATCACGCCGTTGGCGTCGCCCCAGGAGAACATCTCGGTGATGTCGTCGCCGGCGCAGAACGTCTCGCCCGCGCCGTCGATCACGAGCACCTTGAGCTCGGTCGAGAGCTGGACCAGCTCGATCGCCTTGACCAGCTCGTCGCTGAGCGCGATCGAGAGTGCGTTTCGCTTCTCAGGGCGGTTGAGGGTTATTCGTGCCACGGCTCCGTCTTCGGCGTAGCGCAGCAGGGTGAAATCGGTTTGCGCCTTCTCGATCGTGTTCATGCGACAAGTAGTAGCATTAAACAACTAGTTGTTCAATGGATCCACTTGAGAGCGAAAACTAGTTGCCCCTCGTGAACCAGGCTCCTCGCCGTCCCGACGGGATCGAGCGCGCCGCCGATGTGATCGGCGAGCGCTGGCGAATTCTGATCATGCGCGAGGCCTTCTACGGCGTCCGCCGTTACGGCGAGATGGTCCGAAACCTCGGCATCGCTCGCAATGTGCTCGCAGCGCGGCTCAAGGATCTGGTCGCCGACGGCCTGCTCGAGCGCCGGCGCTACCGCTCCGACCCCGATTGGTACGAATACGTGCTTTCAGACGCCGGCCGCGACCTCTACGGCGCGATCCTCGCGATCCTGCGCTGGGCGGAGGTCAACCGGCCCGTAGAGGGGGAGCCGGGCTTGCGGCTTCGCCACCGGCCGTGCGGCGAGATCACCCATGCCAAGGTGGTCTGCGCCTGTTGCGGCGAGGAACTCGACCCGCGCGAGGTCGAGGTCGGACCGACGGACCCCTCAGCCTTTCAGGGCCGCATCTCGTAGGCGCCTGCCAACCCGCGGACCTTCGCCCAGACGCTCTCGAAGCGACCCTCGTCGACGATCGGCTTGCGGATGCTCGCCAGCGCCCACTCCTGCTGCGCCTCGGTCGAGGACGCCCGGCCGTGCAGGGCCACCGTGTACTCGGAGAAATCGCGGACGATCACGTCGAAGATCTGGTCGACGGTGTCCTCCGCCAGCCCGCTCAGCTCGGCCTGCTCGCAGATCAGCTGGCCGTAGACGACGAGCGTGAACAGCTCGCCGAGCGCCAGCATGTAATCGAGGTCCTTGATCTGCGCCTCGGACGGAGGCGCCGTCGTCAGTAGCGTCTTCAGCGCCTCGGCCTGCTCGGTGAACAGGGCCACGTTCGGCACCTGGGCGAACGCCTCGTAGGCCACACGCCAATCGTGGAACTGAATCTTGCCGAGGCCTCTGGCCGGACCCTGGTCGAAGAGGAACTTGTCGTCGGCGGCGTCGGTGCGCACCGGAACCGGGTCGAACTCGCCGGGGTCGAAGAGGTACTTGGCCATGAACTTCAAGACCAGCGCCAGGTTTACGTGCACGGTGCCCTCGAGCTTCGGCAGACCGCGGATGTCGCGCGCGGCCATCTCGAAGTACATGTCCTTCTCGAAGCCCTTCGCCGCGATCACGTCCCAGAGCAGGTTGATCACCCGCTCGCCCTCGGTCGTCACCTTCATCTTCGTCACCGGGTTGTAGAGCAGGTAGCGCCGATCCTCCGCGCTCGCCGAGCGCATGTAGTCGGTCGCGCGACGGCCGAACAGCTTCATCGCAACGAGCCGCGCGTAGGCGTCGGTGAAGGCGCGGCTGACGTGCGGGAAGTCGGTCACCCGCATCCCGTAGAGGACGCGCGAATCGGCGTGCGTGATCGCCTCGTAGAAGGAGTGCTCGCAGATCCCGATCGAGGCGAAGCCGAGGTTGAACTTGCCGATGTTGACCGTGTTCAGCGCCGCGTCGAAGGCGGCAGGGCCGGTGTGCAGGACGTCCTCAGGCTGGACCGGGTAGTCGTGGAGCTCGAAGTTCGAGACGTAGTTCTGCGAGGCGACGACGTTCTTGACCAGCTCATAGCTGGGATGCTGAGATTCGGCGGCGAAGAAGACATAGCCCTCGGGCCCGTCGATGTCGGCGCGGCGGCCGAAGACCGAGACCATGCCCGCCTCGTTGCCGTTACCGATGTAGTACTTGGCACCGTTGGCGCGGAAGCCTTCACCCTCCGGCGTAAGCACCATGTCGGTCGAGTAGATGTCGGCCCCGTGCGTCTTCTCGGAGAGGCCGAAGGCGAAGATCGCGCCCTGATCGAGCAGCTTTGCGGCCCGTGCCCTGGCCTCTGCATTCCCCGACTGCCAGATCGGTCCGAGTCCGAGGATCGAGACTTGCCACGTATACCAGTAGGCGAGCCCGTAGAAGCCGGCGATCTCGTTGAAGGCGCAGATCCGGTGCGTGTCCCAGCGCTTCTCGCCCTCTCCTCCGGCCTCGGCCTCCGGGGTGAGCAGCGTCGCGAAGATGCGCTCGCGGCCGACGAACTCGAGGAAGTCGGCGTACCAGGCGTGCTCCCGGTCCTGGCGCTTGAGCTCCTGCTTGCCGCGCGACTCGAAAAACTCGATCGTCGCCAGCATCAGCCGCCGCGTCTCGGGATCGAGCTCGGCGCCCGCGTAGCGGTGCGGGTTGAGCAGGACACCGTCGGCGTTTCCTTCCTCGGCTCCCCGTTCGTCTACCCGTTCCTCGACACTCGCCATTTCCGTCGCTCCCATCGGTAGTCGGCTCAGGCTGACTCTAATCCGGGACCGGCTTCGCTACCGTCGCGCCCACTCAATGGCCGACCGCAAAGACCTCGAGTTCACGTACTAGAGCGCGGCGGCGACCTCGGCGGCGACCCGCTCGCCCGAGCGGATTGCGCCGTCCATGTAGCCGACCCAGTAGCCCGACGTCTCCGTGCCGGCCCAGTGCAGCCGGCCGACCGGCTGGCGCAGAGCGCGGCCGTAGGCGAATAGTGCCCCCGGGGAGGTGAAGCCGACCGGCCCGCCCCGCGACCAGCGCTCGCCGGGCCAGTCCGACTCGAAATAATCGGCCGGGTCGGCCGCCGCCGCGCCGAAGTACTTGGTGAAGTTGGCGAGCACGGCTTGGCGTCGGGCACCCGCCGACATCGGTGCGAACTCGCGGGCCAGATCGCCGCCGATGAATCCAAAGATGATCCCGGGCGAGCCGTCGGGGGGAGATGCGTCGTAGGTGACCTGCACCGGGCCCTCGTAGCTAACGACGGTGCCGTTCAGTCCCGCCTCGCGCCAGAACGGCTTCTCGTAGACCGCGGTCGCCTTCATCAACGTGCCCTGCGAGATCCGCTGGGTGAGCTGGTCTCGAGTGGACGGCAGGGCCGGGTCGTAAGCGATCCGCGCGGCGAGCGTGGGCGGGATCGCGACGATCGCCCGCTTTGCCTTGACCGTCACACCCTTTGCCTCGACCGTGACGCCTTTGCCGCTCTGCTTGATCCGGCTAACCGGCGCCTTCTTCAGCACCCGTCTCCGGCCAAGCTCGGCCGCCATCCGGTCGCAGATCTCCCCGGTTCCGCCGACGAAGCGCGACTCCTGCGCGCCGCCGCGGGTATTGAAGTTGCGCTCGAACGTGCCGACGTTTTGCTCGTTGCCCGAGGCGGCGATGTAGAAGAGGACGTAGAGCAGCGAGAGCTCACGCGGCTCGGCGCCGAAGATCGGCCTGGTCGCGAGCGAGACGATCTCGCGGAACTGCGGCGACCCCGAGTTTGCATTGATCCACGACTCGAAGGTCTCGCTGTCCTGGGCCCGTGCCTGTGCACCGTCGTAGGGGCGCTCGACGTCGATCGTGGCCGCCATCTCGTTGAGACGGCTGACGACGACGGCGAGATCGGGGATGATCAGCGGGTCGGGCGGGGCGGTGCCGGTCGGGCCCGTGTCGGAGTAGGTCGAGCGCCGGCCGGTGGAGTCGACGTAGACGTTGTCACCGGTGACGAAGGTCGGGAAGGTTTCGACGCCGAACCGTTTCGCCATCGCCTGCAGGCGGTCCTGGGTCGGCCCGGTGAAGGTGCCGCCCTTCTCGGAGATCTCGCCGCCGCCGATCTTCTTGTTGTGGACTCGGCCGCCGACACGGTTGCGCGCCTCGAGCACGATCACCGACTTGCCCGCGTCGATCAGCTCGAGCGCCGCGGTCAGCCCGGCGAATCCGGCACCGACGATCGCGACGTCGGCGCTGCGACGCTTGCCTGCCGGTTTCGCCGCGGCGGGGTCGGGGCGGATCGCTCGGGGAATCGCGGCACTCGCGGCGCCCGCCGCGGCGCCGCCGACCAAGCCCCTGCGGCTGATCTGCCGTCCGCCGCGCCGCTCTGCGTCGTCGTTCATGCTGGCGATTCTCCCGATCTAGTTCGGCTCGCGTGCCATTCAAATGGTTTTGGGCGCGATGAACGCCGGCAACGCCGTCAGACCGATTCATCCTCGCCCGGGAAACCCGCGAGGTTGGAGGCGAGCAGGTCGGCCTCCTGGGCGAGGTTGGCCGAGATCGCGTCGCGGGTGGCATCGTGGCCGAAGGCTCTCAGCCGGGCGGGTTGCGGTAGGCGCCGATCAGCCCGGAGAGGACCATGCCGACGATCAGCAGCGAGGTAACGGTGAGGATGTCGAGGCCGGACTCGGCGATCACCAGGACCGTCATCGCGGTGAAGGCGAGACAGAAGACGACGCCGACGGCCAACAGCGCGCTGCGCGTATCGGGATCCATCAGCCTGGATATGCCGGTTCCGCCGGCCTCGTCGGAGTGTCCTCGCCGGGTCCGTCGCGTCTTCGTTTGACCCACAGCCTGATCGTCGCGAGACCGAAGAGGAACCCGCCGAGGTGGGCGAGGTATGCGACGCCGCCGCCGTCGCCGGCGATCTCGGTCGTCGCCACCTGTCCGACCGCGGGCAGAAGCTGAAGAACAAACCAGATGCCGAGCATGAACATCGCCGGAATCTCGACGAAGGTGATGAAGAAGATGACGAACACGAGCGTCAGTATCCGCGCATGCGGGTGCATCAGGATGTAGCCGCCTAAGACGCCGCTGACGGCACCGCTGGCACCGATCGTCGGCACCGTCGCCTCGGGCTCGAGCAGGGTCTGCGCGTAGACGGCGACGAGCCCGGAGAGAAGGTAGAAGGCGAGGAACCGCGGCTTGCCCATCGAGTCCTCGATGTTGTTGCCGAAGACCCAGAGGAAGAGCATGTTGCCGGCGATGTGGAGGATGCTCGCGTGCAGGAACATCGAGGTGAAGACGGTGACCCACCAGGGCGCGTCGGAGAGCGGCGCGAGCGGCGCGGCGCCCTGGCGCGAGAGCGCCTCGGCCTCCGCGAACTCCGGGGTTCCCTCGCAGACGACATCGACCTGGGCCTGAGATCCTTGACTGACCGCGCCAACCGAGCAGTCCTCCCCTGGGTGGGTGAGCCGGTAGGGGATTGCGCCATACTCGATCGAGGCCTGGTCAGACTCGTTGACGCCGAGCGTCTCGAGCTCCGGCGAGGAGTAGTCGTCGGACCCCAGCGTCAGCTGCCAGCCGAAGACGACCACGTTGATCGCGATCAGGACGACGGTGAGGACGGGGAAGCGACCCGTCGGGATGTTGTCCCGCAGCGGCAGCAAGCGGCGGCAAGGCTAAGGGACGGCCTATTGATGCCGGCACCTTCGGCTGGGTAGCCTGAGCTTCGTGGACCTCGGCCTGACGATCTTCCCGACCGACTACTCGGTCGGCCCCGTCGATCTGGCGCGGATGGCGGAGGAGCGTGGCTTCGAATCGCTCTTCTTCCCCGAGCACACCCACATCCCGGTCAGCCGGCGTACGCCGTACCCGGCCGGCGGCGAGCTGCCGCGCGAATACAGCCACATCCATGACCCGTTCGTCGCGCTCGCTGCCGCCGCGGCGGTGACCGAGCGGATCCGGCTCGGGACCGGGATCAGCCTGATCGTCGAGCGCGATCCGATCACGACGGCGAAGGAGGTCGCGAGCCTCGACGTGATCTCCGAAGGCCGGATGATCTTCGGCATCGGCGCGGGCTGGAACGAAGAGGAGATGGAGAACCACGGCACCGACCCGCGGCGGCGTTTCGGGTTGATGCGCGAGCGGGTCGAGGCGATGAAGCGGATCTGGTCTGAGGATGAGGCCGAATACCACGGAGAGCACGTCGACTTCGACCCGATCTGGTCGTGGCCGAAGCCGCTTCAGAGCCCGCACCCGCCGATCCTCGTCGGCGGCAACTCGGACGGCGCGCTGCGCCGCGTGATCGCCTTCGGCGACGGCTGGCTGCCCAATCCGGAGACGACGCTGAGCAAGCTTCCGGGCCGGATCGTCGATCTTCAGGAGCTTGCGGAGGAGGCCGGACGGGGGCGGATCCCCGTGACCTTCTTCGCCCTCAAGCCCGACCCCGAGGCGCTCTCGCGCTACGCCGAGGCCGGTGTCGACCGCGGCATCTTCTACCTGCCCCCGGGCGGGCGCGAGGAGGTCGAACCGGTGCTCGACCACTACGCCGCGCTCGCCGAGTCGGCGAACCTCGGCTGAGCATGGCGAGCGCGATGGAGCGCGGTGGAGTTGCCGGGGCGGCCTCCTCGTTGGCGCCGCTTGTAACCGGCGCCGCCACGGATGCCGAGGCAGCTCGAGCGCTGAGCGACGATGTCGTTGCCGCGCTGCGCGAGGCCGGCCTCTTCCGGATGCTGGCGCCGTCGGCGATCGGCGGGGGAGAGGTCGAGCCCGGCGAGGCCTACCGCGCGATCGAGGCAATCTCCGGCGCCCACGGATCGGCGGGCTGGTGCGTCGCCGTCGGTGCGACAGCCGGCCTGATCGCTGCCTTTCTCGACGAGTCCGCGGCGGCCGAGATCGCCGGCTCGCCCGAGGCGATCTCGTGCGGGGTCTTCGCACCGAAGGGCCGCGCCGTCGAGTCCGGCGGCGAGCTCACCGTCTACGGCCGCTGGCCGCTGGCGAGCGGGGTCGAGCACGCCAACTGGGTCGGGCTCGGCTGCCTTGTCGAGAGCCAGGAAGGCCCGCCCGCTTACCGCTACGCGATCGTGCCCCGCGGCGAGGTCGAGGTGATCGACACCTGGCGCGCGCTCGGCCTGCGGGCGACATCGAGCCACGATGTCGCCGTCGAGGGCGCGGTGGTGTCACTCGGGCGCACGACCTCGTTGTTCACCGACAGGCCGCGCTTCGACGGTCCGCTCTACCGCTTCCCGGTCTTCGGCGTGCTCGCGCTCTCGATCGCCGCCGTCTGCACCGGGATCGCCCGCACCGCGCTCGACTCGATGCTCGGCCTTGCGGGTGAGAAGACGCCGGCCGGCTCGCGCAAGAAGCTCGCCGAGCGGCCGACGACGCAGGCGGCGATCGGCGAGGCCGAGGCGTCGCTTCGCGCCGCCCGGTCACTCGTCGACGAGGCAATCGGCCTCGCCTGGGAGCAGGCGAGCGAGCGCGACGAGGTCGACGTCGAGCGCCGCCTCGGACTGCGCCTCGCCGCGACCAACGCCGCCCGCGCCGGGGCCGCGGTGACGACGACGGTTCACGAGCTCGCCGGCGTCAGCGGCGTCTACGAGTCGAGCCCGCTCGAGCGCGCCTTTCGCGACGTCAACGTCGCCCGCCGCCACCTCGTCGTCGCGCCGGGCACCGACGAGCTCGCCGGCCGCCTGCTGCTCGGGCTCGACACCGACACGACCCAGCTGTGATTCGCCGAGCCCGGAGCGGAACTCCTCCGGCTCGGAGCGATGCTCCTCCCACGTTTCGTCGAACTGGGTGAACCTCCGGCTAACCGCGCCTCGTCCATGAGCCACGGTGGGCCCCGGTTGCTCGGGGGGTTCGTCAAACACAGCGTCAGAATCGAAGAAGCTCAGAGTTTCCTCCGCCCCCATTCCGTGCTCGTTGAAGGCTTCGACCAACCGCCGGATGATTTCTAAATTCTCCTGCGACAAGCTGCGCAGTATCGCCGTACGAGGAGGCTTCTGCCTTTCGCGCGAGCCGGCTTCGGGCATCCCCACGAAGCCGGAGGATCAGTTCGAATCGGTGCCGTTCGCGGCGGAGCGCGCCTCGGCGACCTCGCGGGCGGCTTCGTCGGCGTGGTAGGAGCTGCGGACGAGCGGGCCGGAGGCGACGGACTCGAAGCCGATCGCGCGCGCTTCGCGCTCGAGCGCGGCGAACTCGTCGGGGTGCCAGTAGCGGACGACGGGCAGGTGCTGCTCGGTCGGGCGTAGGTACTGGCCGACGGTCAGCACCTGGACGCGATGCTCGCGCAGGATCCCGAACGTCTCGACCATTTCCTCGAAGCTCTCGCCGAGGCCGACCATCAGCCCGGACTTCGTCACCACGTCCCCGCCGCCGAACTCCTTCGCCATTCGCAGGACGCGGGCCGAGCGCAAGAAGTCGGAGCCGCGGCGGGCGCGCGGGTAGAGCCGCGGCACGGTCTCGACGTTGTGGTTGAAGACGTCGGGACGCTCGTTGACGACCTTTGCCAGCGGCATCTCCTGGCCGCGGAAGTCGGGGGTGAGGACCTCGACCTTGCAGCCCGGGGCGAGCATTCTGATCGAGCGGATCACGCCGACGAAGGCGCCGGCGCCGTAGTCGGGCAGGTCGTCGCGGTCGACCGAGGTGACGACGGCGTGGCGCAGCTCCATCGTCTTCACTTGCTGGGCGACGCGCAGCGGCTCGAGCGGGTCGTTCCAGGTCGGCTTGCCCGTCTTCACGTTGCAAAAGCCGCAGCGCCGGGTGCACGTGTCGCCACCGATCATGAACGTTGCCGTCCCACGCTCCCAGCACTCGCCGACGTTCGGGCAGGCGGCCTCCTCGCAGACCGTGTGCAGGCCCTCGGCGTGGATCGCCAACTTGAGCTTTCGGTAGGTCGGCCCGCCCGGGGCCGGCACCTTCAGCCAGGGCGGCTTGCGCTCACGAAACGGGCGGCCCTCGAGCTCCTCCTCCGCAACTCCTCCCGGTGGCGCGCGCGACCGGGTGGCGGGGGTTTTGTCGGGGGTGGTGGTTTGCTTCACCACCTCCTCAGTCCCCCGCGTTCCCG
>JBPCRS010000003.1:0-2991 GCA_050996575.1 Solirubrobacterales bacterium | reverse complement strand
TGGGTCTTCCAGAAACGTTGTGCCTGAAACGGCGAGACGCAGGCGCCGGCTGGCAAGGACGCAGGGACCCCGCATGGCAGCGCCGTGGGGGCGACGGAGGACGGACCCATGGCGGCGCTTTGCGGCCGCCGTTTCGGGTGCAATGTTCCTGGGAGGCCCACTAGCGCCGGCCTTTGACCAATAGCGACGCGCCAATCGCGCCGCCGAGGTCACCGAGCGCGGCGAGCCGAAACGCGGGCGGATCGGCGCTCGTGAACAGGCTCTTCATCATCTGCTTCTCGATCTGCTTGCCGAAGCGCTTGCCGAAGCGATCGCCGAGCCCGCCGCCGATCACGACCGCCTCGACGTCGAGGACGTTGAGCGCCGAGGCGACGCCGGTGCCGATCGCCTCGACCGCCTCGTCGAGCAACTCCTCGGTCAGCTCGTCGCCATGGTCGAGCGCTCGCTCCCAGACGCCCGAGGTGAGGCGGTCGCGGCCCCTTGACTCCATCAGCTCGAACAGGTTCGTATTCCGGCCCTCGTCGACGAGCTTTCGCGCACGATTCTCCATCGCCGCGCGGCCGGCGTAGGCCTCCATGCAACCGCGCCTACCGCATGGGCAGCGGCGCCCGCCGCGCTTAACGACGATGTGGCCGATCTCCGCAGCGGCGCCACGGCCGAGCCAGGGCTTGCCGTTGAGGATGATTCCGCCGCCGACGCCGGTGCCCCACCAGACGCCGAGCAGCGACTTGAACTCTCGCCCCGCCCCGAGGCTGAACTCGCCGTTGACCGCGACCTGGACGTCGTTGCCGAGCCGGACGTCCGTGCCGATTGCTTCGGAGAGTCGTGGACCGAGCGCATAGGAGCCGCCCCAGCCGGGCAGGTTCTTGGCGCTCGAGACCCTCCCGGTCGCCTCGTCGACCGCGCCCGGCGAGCCGACACCGACACCGCGCAACTCGCCCGGCTCGATCCCAGCCGCGGTGGCGGAGGCGAGCAGCGCCTCGGTCATCGCGTCGGCGACGTCCTTCGGCCCGCCCTCGTGCGGGGTCGGCCGGCGCGACTCGCCGATCACCTTGTTGCGCCCGTCGACGACCGCCGCCTGGATCTTCGTCCCGCCGAGGTCGATGCCGCCGCGCGCGGCCGTGGTCGCCATCGGCGAAACGTATGCGATCACAGCCTCGACTACTTTGCCCCCATGGACGGAGATCCGCTTGCCGGCCTCGATGACGATCTCGCGATGCACCGCGCTTTCGTCGAAGACCGCGACCCCGTTTACGCCCGCACCCTCGACCTGCTGATCCCCCGAATCGAAGGCGATCTCGCCGAGCGCCTGCGCGACGCCTGGCGTGAGCGCGAGTTCGGCCCCTTCTACGAGCGCCCGCTGATGATCTTGACGGCGCTGCGCGAGGACGTTCTGCACGAGGGCGAGGGCCACCCCCTCTGGGCCGGCGTCGGCGCCTCCGACCCCGACCCGGGCGCGGTCACCGCCGAGGGCGTCGAGACCGGTTTCGCCGCCGACCGCGATCGCGTCTGGCGCTCGCTCGCGACCCGCTTCGTCCAGACCAACGACACCTCGAGAGGGGTCGCCTGGATGTGGCCGGCGGCGCTCTCGGCGACGGTGGAGCCCGATCGGCCGATCGAGATCTACGATATGGGCGCGAGCGCCGGCCTCAACCTCGTCGCCGACCGCCTCGAGTGGATCTGGTCGGACGTCACCGGAGCGGCGGTCGGGCCGCAAGTGCTGCCGCCGATCGCGGCGAGGCGCGGCTTCGACCTGCGCCCGCTCGATCTGCTCGACGGCGACGACGAGCGCTGGCTGCGCGCGCTGATCTGGCCCGGACAGCGTGAGCGCCGTGAGCGCTTCGAGCAGGGGCTGGATGCGTTCCGCGAGCTCGCCGCCGCCGGAGAGCTGACGCCGATCGAGACGGCGAGCGTCGACGATGCCGCGAGTGAGCTCGAACCCTGCCGCGTCGGCGCACCACGCGGCCTCGCCTACCAGACGATCATGCACGACTACCTGCCGGCCGAGATTCGCGCGCGCTACGACGAGGCGATGCGCGAATGGCTCGCCCGCTCGGAGCCGGGATCCGCGGTCTGGGTCGAGTTCGAGATCGCCGAAGGCGGCGAGGACGCCGAATCCGTCGTCGCGCTGACGGCTCACGTCGCGGCTGGCGGTGGAGACCGGACGGCGGTCATCGCACGCTCGAGCCCGCACCCGCGCGTGCTCAGGACCGACGACGGCGAGGTCGCTGCCCTTCGCCAACTCCTTACCGCGGGGGGCTGAGCGTTCAGCTCACCGTGATCGAGCCGGACTTCGTGTCCAAGCAGGTGACCTTGACGTGTCGCAGTTGACCTCCGCAGTCGTGAGTCCTGCCGACACCGCCAGACACGCTCAGCCGTGCCCGGTGAGCCCGCCGAAGTTTCGAACCGCCTCATAGAAGAGCCGCGCCCAGGCGAAACAGCGACCCCGATCCGAGGCCGGCCGCGCTCCGCAGTGATCGCGCATATCGGCGAGGAAGCGCTCGTCGACGGCCGACCTGCGCTCGGCAAAGATTCCGAGCCGATCGTAGTTGCGATAGCCGAAATCGTGCCGGAGGCAGGCCTGGTAGAAGTCGAAGGAGGCACCGCTCGAGCCGACCAGCGGCGCCGAGCAACCGTCGGTCGAGTAGTCAAGCCGCGGGTCGCGCTCGGGCGAGTCGCGATAGGCGAGGAAGGCGGCGAGGCCTTCATCGAGACGGGCGTCGACAATCGTCCACGGATCCGGACGGGCCGGCTCCGGCGTGCCGTCCCGCGTCAACGCCCCGGCGATCGCCGATGCGAGCACCTCGCCGACGCCGGTGAGTGGCCCGATGGCCGTGAGCGCGACGAGCAGTACCGCGAGCAGCGTGAGAAGGCCGACGTGCTCGACGCTCGCCTGGCCTCGATCGCCACCGGAGGGACGTGAAAACTTCACATTCGTTCGATGCGCGGGCGCGACCCTTCTCTCCCCCGACGCGCCGGTTACGACCGCGC
>JBPCRS010000002.1:0-3897 GCA_050996575.1 Solirubrobacterales bacterium | reverse complement strand
GTACATATCCATCGGCTCAATGACCCGAACGGCCCACTCGAGCACGCCCTTGCGTCCGTAAGAGAATCTTGGAAGGCCGGGCCACCGCGTCTCCCACTCGACGTCCGGATGTAGAAGGTCGAGCCGCAGCTTCGCCGGGTCAAATTCGTCCCCTCGCCACTCCCCAAAGGTGGCGGCGAACATCTGACGCGCAAGCTGGACGTTCTCCTCCGACATCGCCCGTGCAGTATCGCGCCGCGGCAGCGATCGATGGGCGCGCTGGTTTCCGTGTGACGCCCGCGACGCCCCGGTATGCGCTCTCCGGCCAGTCACGAAAGTGCTCCGTGCTCCAGATGACTCGGCTTCTAGCGACTGACGTCGACCTTCAGCTTTCTTCCTCTGACCGCGAGGCGAAGTAGCTCCTTGCCACTCTCGTACGACCAGTCCGACGCCCCAAGCTGCCGCCCGTTGACGAGCACCCGCCGCGGCCTGAATTCGTCTCTCTTCAATGCCCCGAAGCTCGCCTCGACCTCGTAGCTCATCCGCTTCGCCGAGCGCAACCGCAGCGTCCACCCACCCCCACGTTCCACCGACCGCGCCTTCCCCCCGTCCGGTAGCACCGACCGCGACCGCCCCCGCGGGACCGCCAGTAGCCGCAACTCGCGTGCCCGATCCTCGACCCCGACCAACCCGCCCTCGTCCGCGTACGGCGAGAGCGTCTCGACGTCGGGGTCGAGCAGCGGCAGGACGGCGCCGGCACGCAGCAGTAGCGGAGGCTCGCCTAACGGCGCGTCGAGTATCCGTGTCCGCCCGCCGCCCACCGTCCGCAGCCGGTCGAGCTCGTAAGCGCCGTTCTTCGCCATCCGCGTCGAGTCCCACCACTCGACCCAGCGCCCCTTCGGCAGCCACGCCGACCGCCCACGAACCTCGGGCTCGACCACCGGCGCCGCCAGCAGGTCGGCGCCAAACAGGTACTGGTCGTCGGCGTCCTGGGCGCGCCCGCTGCGCGGGTGCGAGAGGACCATGTGGCGGACAATCGGCAACCCGCTGCGCCGGTAGGTCTCGTCGGCCGCCCGCAGGTAGGGGTTGAGCTGGTGGTGGAGCTCGGTAAGCCGGCGCCAGTCCTCGATGTGCTTCTCGTCGTAGACCTGGGGTCGCGGGTAGGAAGGCACGGCGATCCCGCTGCGCTTCGTCCGCATCACCGGCATCAGCGCTCCGACCTCCATCCACCTGGTCAAGAGCTCATCGGTCAGCGTCTCGTCCTCGGTCGTCCCCGGCTTCGCCTCCTGGCCGGCGCCGTAGGAGACGTAGCCGCCGATGTCGGTGCCCCAGCGCGCGACCCCGCTGAGCCCGATCGAAAGCGCCTGGGTGACGACCGAGCTGATCCCGTCGAAGCCCCAGACAGTCGTCGGGTCGCCGCCCCAGACGACCTCGGCGCAGGCGGCACTGCCGGTCCAGCCCGAGCGCTGGTGGCGGACCAGGGGTCGATCGAACCGATCGGCAATTCGCTTGACCGCGCAGTGGTAGTCGGTCGGGTAGCGGTTGTGTGCCGCGTCGCCCGAGGAGCCGTCGTGCTGGACGACGCCGGTCGTCGGTGAGCCCTCGCCAAAGTCCTCCATCCAACCGTCGGCGCCGAGCCCGACGGCCTCGTCGACCAGCTCGGCGTAGAAGCCCTCGGTCGCCGGGTTCGTCCAGTCGAACTGGGCGAGCGGCTCCTCGGTGAAGCCGAGCGGCCCGGATCCGCCGACGAAGGCGGGGTAGTTGAACACGGCGCCTCCAGGGGAGCTCTGAAGCACGCCGGCCGCAGCGGCGCGGTCGTAGACCTCGCTGTAGGAGAGGCAGAGCGAGGGGTTGAAGTAGACGAGCCGCGCCAGCCCGGCCGCATGGAAGTAGGCGTTTCGCTCACGCTCGGCGTCCAATCGGGATTCGTGGGCGCCGCAAGGGAGGTGGTGCATCTGCGTCTCGCCGACCGAGACCGGGACGCCGGCGGCGCGCTGGATGTCGATGATCCCCTGCTCCTCGGCGGGCGGGATCACGTTCGGCTGCCCGGTCTGGAACCACGGCCCGAACGTCCACGGGGCCTCGGGCTCGGGCTGGCGGCCGACCGCGGCGGTGAAGCGCGCGAGCGCCTTTGCCGGTGTCGGGCCGGAGAAGATCCGCAACCGAAGCCGCGCCCCGTCGACCTGTGCCTCCCAGCGGTCTTCTCGCTCGATCGCCGGGCGCAATCGGCTTGTCGCGTCCTCATCGATCAGCACACCCCAGCCGCGGCTCGAGAGCAGCCAGGGAAGCGGGAAGTAGGTCGAGTCGTCGCGATCCCGCGCCGCCCACGGCGGAACGAACGGGCGCGTGTACTCGCGGTCCTCGACCCGCACCGGTCCGTCGGAAACGTAGTTCTCAGCCTCGTGCCCGCGGCGCTCGACGAAGTCGGAGCGCTCGCCGAAGCCGTAGAAGCGCTCGCTCGGCTCGGCGACGAACTCGGCGCTCGTCATCGCGGTCGATGTCGGCGCGGCGAGAACGAGCGCGAACGCCCCCTCGCCCGCCGGCTCGAGCCGGACCGCGATCGTCTCGCCGCCCTCGATCTCGACCTCGGCGACGATCGCCTCGCCGTCGCGGCCGAGCGAGCGCGCCCTGATCGCGCGTCGCGCCCCCGAGGGCGTGACAACCCCGAGGCCGCCCTGCTCGCGAAGCGGCTGCCCGCCGCGCTGCTCGAACTCGATCGACCACGGGTCGGCGGTAACCGTCGCGCTCGCCGATCCCGACTCGATCTCTTCGCTCTCCGACTGTGCGAGCGCGGAGGTGGGTGCGATCAGCGCCGCGGCGAGGAGGAAGAGTGCGAATCGACGGAGGGACATCCGCCGATGATTCCCGATCAAGCGCGCACAGGCTCCGGTTCCTTCGCGGCGTCGAACTCGGCGTCGAGCTCCTCCGCCGCGCGAACGGGGGCGGGGGTGAGCGCGGCGGCGCCGATGACGAGGACGAACGCGGCTATCCGCAGGGTGAGTGCGAACGGATTGTCGGGAAGCGGCTCGCCGAAGACGGCCGGCCCGGCTGCGATCGTGAAGACGTTCGCGGCGACGCTGGTCACCGCGATCACCGGCACCGCTTTGCCGAGCTGGAGAGAGCGCGCGGAGACGACCAGGCCGACCGCCGAGGCGAGCACAATGACCGCCGCGAGCGGGTTCAGCAGGACTGTCGCGACACCCTCGCCGAGATCCCCCGAGAGCGCCTTGATCGCCGTATCCGAGGCCGCCCAGAAGAGCCCGGCCGAGGCGCCGAAGAGGACGCCAGCCCGGGCCGCGTTGCGACCCGCAGCGATGGCCGCGAAAGTCGCCAGCAGCGCGCAGCCGGCGATGTAGGGGACGAGCCTCGCGGCCTCGTAGTCGGAGTGCGCTTCGTCGCCCGTCCCCTCGAGCGTGGCGGCGAGAAAGGCGAGCCCGATCGCGGCCAGGCCGACGCCGATCCACTCCCGGCGCGTCACCTCGTGAGCGAAGAGGCGGTCGGCGCAGACGGTCAGCAGGACGAGCCCACCGGCGATCACCGATTGGACGAGCGAGATCGGCGCGAGCGCGAGCGCGGCGACGTGCAGCGTCCACGACCCCATCGCGACGAGGATCCCGAGCGTGTACCAGCGCGAGCGAAAGAGTGCCAAAGACGTCCGCACCGGACGGCGCATCTCGACCGCGGGCGACTCGACCGCGCCGCGGTGCTTGTAGAGAAAGCCGACGACCGACGTGAACGCGGTCGCCAGCGCGAGCAGCAGCCCGATCTGGACGGAGAGCGGCATGGGCCGAGGCTAGATGATTGATTCCCAATCCCCGCGCACGCGGATGACGCACGGATACCGTCGCTGGATCGCGCCCGTCGGGACTCGCACATGCCCACCGGCATGCGCTTCGCCCGCCGGCCACGCCCAGCTCG
>JBPCRS010000220.1:0-4736 GCA_050996575.1 Solirubrobacterales bacterium | reverse complement strand
CGCCAAGCCCTACTGGGAGGTGTTCGCGAAGTTCGCCCACCCCGACGGCGCCTTCGAGGCCCACCACAAGACCGACAAGTTCTGGGAAGAGGCCGAGGCAAAGGCCGCTGTCGCAGGCACCACCAGCCCCGGCGTCGTCGCCGAGCTGACCGCGCGCAAGAACACCCGCCGCCCGCCGACCCCGTTCAACACGACCGCCTTCACGACCGAGGCCTCGAGCCGGCTCGGGATGACGCCGAAGAGCGCGATGCGCGTCGCCGAAGACCTCTACATGGACGGCTTCATCTCCTACCCGCGCACCGACAACACCGTCTATCCGGTCTCGTTGCCGACCCGCGAGCTCGTCTCCTCCTTGGTCAAGCGCCCCGAGTTCGCCGCCGCGGCCTTCCTTCTCGACGGCGAGTTGAAGCCGACCCGGGGCAAGAAGGAGACCACCGACCACCCGCCGATCTACCCGACGCAGGCGGTCAACCCGGAGGCGCTCGAGGGCCCAAAGCGCCGCGTCTACGAGCTCGTTGCCCGCCGCTTCCTCGCCACCTTCGCGCCACCGATGATCACCGAGTCCACGCGCGCCGACATCGAGGCCGGCTCGGAGCAGTACTTCGTCCGCGGCTCGGTCGTCGTCGATCCCGGCTTCTCCGCGATCTACACCTACTCGCGCTCGCGTGACGAGGAGCTGCCGAAGCTCGCCCGTGGCCAGAAGCTCGAGATCGACGGTGAGCCCTGGATCGTCGACAAGGAGACCCAGCCGCCCTCGCGGATCAGCCAGGGAAAGCTGGTCGAGATGATGGAGGAGCGCGGTCTCGGGACGAAGGCGACCCGCGCCGACATCATCCAGAAGCTCTACGACCGCGGCTACGTCTTCAACAATCCGCCCGAGCCCTCGGAGACGGGGATCGCGATGTACAAGGCCTTCCACAAGTACGTGCCGTCGATGGCGACGCCGGAGATGACCGCCGAGCTCGAGCGCGTGATGGACGAGATCGCCGCCGGGCGCTCGAAGAAGGACGACGTCGTCGGCTCGAGCCGCGAGATGCTGCACGGGACGACGACCGAGCTCGAAAAGCAGCGCGAGGACCTGGCGAAGGAGATCTGGGCCGGAATGGACGAGGACAAGTTCCTCGGGCCGTGCCCGGTCTGCGAGGAGAAGGGCCGAACCCACTCAGACGGCTCACCGAACCGGTTGCGGATCATCGAGCTGCGCGGCGGTAAGCGCTTCGTCGGCTGCGAGGGCTACGACCGCGACGACCCCGACAACCCGGACTCCTGCGACTTCACCCGGCCGCTGCCCGGCCGCGGGTACGAGCTCTGGCGACTCGAAGAGCGCTGCTCGGTCTGCGAGAAGACGCCGCGGCTGACCGTCCGCGGTTTCCGCGGCCGGCCGTGGAAGCTCTGCCTCAACGACGACTGCCCGACGATGGTCGAGATGCGCGAGAAGCGCGCCGAGCGCCAGGCCCAGAAGGAGGCCCGGGAGGCGGCGAAGGCCGACGCCGAGGCCGCCGGCAACGGTGGCGCCGCCGAAGGCGATGCGCCCGTCGTCGACACGACCCGGGTCAAGCGCGCGACGCGCTCGAAGTCCGCGACGCGCTCGAAGAGCGGCGCCCGCAAGCGGGCTCCAGCAAAGAAGTAGCCGATTCGGCGTGTTCGTCACGCTCGAGGGAATCGACCGCGCTGGGAAGTCGACGCAGGCGAAGCTGCTTCACCGCGAGCTCGGCCCCGAAGCCCTGCTCCTTCGCGAGCCCGGCGGGACTCCGGCCGGCGAGCGGATGCGCGAGCTGCTCAAGGACCCGGCGCTCGAGCTCGATGCCCGCGCCGAGCTGCTGCTGTTTTGCGCCGCACGCGCCGAGCTCGTCGAGCGGGTGATCCGGCCCGCCGTGGATAGTGGCCGGCAGGTGGTCTGCGATCGATTTATCGACTCAACGGTCGCCTACCAGGGCATCGGCCGCGGGCTCGGGGTCGAGCTCGTCGAGAGCCTGAACGAGTCCGCGGTCGCCGGCTGCGAGCCCGACCTGACGATCCTGTTGCGAGTCGACCCCGAGCTGGCGGCGAGCCGCGGTCAGCAGCGGCTCGCCGAGGGGCTCGCCGACGGCAGCGACCGCTTCGAGGCCGAAGGCCCCGAGTTTCAGCGCCGCGTTGCGCTCGCCTACGACGAGATCGCCGAGCGCCACCCGGATCGGAGCGTCTTCGTCGACGCGTCGGCACCGCTCGCCGACGTCCACGAAGAGGTGATCAGCGCTGTCCGCTCAGTCAATGCCTGATCGCCTGCACGAGGCGACCGAGCGCCAGCCCGCGGCCCGGGCGGCGCTCGCCGCGGCGCTCGCCGCCAGCCCCTCACACGCCTACCTCTTCGCCGGCCCGGGCGGGGCGCAGATGAGCACCGTCGCCCGTGCCTTCGCCGCCGAGCTACTCGCCGACGGCGCCCCCGACCCCGAGAGTGCCCGCCGCCGGGCGCTCGCCGAGCCCTCGCCCCACCCCGATCTGGTCTGGCTGCGCCCGCCCGGCGCCCAGCATCTGGTCGAGGAGGTCCGCGAGCAGGTGATCAGGAACGTTGCCTATCGGCCGTTCGAGGGCGAGCGCCGGGTCTTCGTGATCGAGTTCGCCGAGGCGATGGCCGACGAGAGCCAGAACGCGTTGCTCAGAACGCTCGAGGAACCGCCGCCCTTCGCCCACCTGCTGCTGCTCAGCTCCGAGCCCGAAGGCTTGTTGGCGACCGTCACCTCGCGCCTCCAGGAGGTCCGGTTCATGTCGCTGACGCCGGAGGCGCTCGAGCAGCTGCTCCGCGATCAGGGTGAGACCGCGGGAGACGACGCCGTTCGCGCCGCCGCCCGGCTCGCCGGCGGCGATGCCGAGCGCGCGCGCTTCCTGCTCTCCGAGCGTGGCATCGAGCTCAGGGGCGCGATCGATTGCTGGGCGGCTGCCGTCGGTGACGGCGAGCTCGCCGACGCTCCCTGGAACGCGGTTCTCGCGCTCGCCGAGGCCGCCGGCAGCGAGCAGGCGGAGGCGGTCGAGCGCGAGCTGAGCGAGCGCGGCGCGGCGGCCGGCGGAGCAGCGGCGAAGCGCGCCGTGCGCGACGGGCAGGCGGCCGGGCGCCACGCCGGCAGAAGGCGTCGAACCGAGGTCCTCGACCTCGCGCTCGGCCTGCTCGGCACCTGGTTTCGTGATCTCGCCGCGACCGCCGAAGGCGCCGGGGACCTCGCGCTGGCGAGCGATCGCACCGCCGATCTCGAGGCTGCGGCGGCGGGCGTCGAGCCGCGCCGTGCCCGCCGCGCCACCGAGCTCACCCTCGAGGCACGGCGCCGGCTCCGCGTCAACGTCTCCGAAGAGCTAGCGCTCGAGGCGCTCTCGTATCGGGCGGAGTATTTGCTGCGGGCGGCGTAGGGGCTGGCCCCCTACCGGGATAGGTTCTAAGCCCCAGATGGCCTCGACCGACGAGTTCAACCGGCTGCCCGGATCGCAGGCGCCGCGACGCCGTCTCGGCGTCCGGCTGCTGCTCGCGATCGCGTTTGCCGGCGTCGGCCTCGTCACCGCGGGCTCGGTCTACTTCTTCGTCAGCGACAGAACGACCGAGGCGATCAACGAGCGCGAGGCCGAGATCGCGGTCGAGCGGACGAGGCGCCTCGCGGCCAGGCTGGAGCTCGGCGGCCGGATCCCGGCGCGGACCCGTACAAATGTCACCGAGAACTACTCGGCCTGGGTCTTCGATCCGCAGAAGCGGCTTCTGACCGACGGGACGACGCGGGCCGGCCAGAACGTCGACGACGTGCCGCGGCGCGACGAGGCGATCGCGGCCGCGCTCGACGGCGATCTGTTCCAGGCCGACACCGGGGGCGGGACGGTGGTCGCCGCGCCGATCGACGTCGAGGGCAACATCGTCGGCGCCGTGCTTGCCGATGCCTCCCGCCCGGAGGCGTTGAACCAGTCCCTCGACGCGCTTCAGGAGGCCCGGCTGACGACGCTGTTGATCGCCGTCGGCGTCGCGGTGCTCGTCGCGATCCTCGTCTCGAGCCTGATTACTCCTCGCCTGCGCCGGCTCGCCTCGAGCGCCGCGCAGATCGCCGCCGGCCGGCTCGATCGGCCGGTCCGTGCTCGCGGCCGCGACGAGATCGGCGATCTCGGCCGCGCGCTCGAGCGGATGCGCCTCGCGCTGCGCCAGAGCTTTTATGCGCTCTCCTCCGAGCGCGACCGGCTCTCGGCGATCTTCGAGTCGCTCGGCGACGCGGTGATGGTCGTCTCACCGCAGGGCGAGGTGCGCTTCGCCAACCCCGCGGCACGACGCCTGATCGGCGTCGACGGCAGGCCGGTGGACGCGCTCAAGCCCTGGTTTCGACGCGCTGCCGACCGCGGCGAGTCGAGCCACGATGGGCTCCGCGTCGGCGATCGCGTCTACGGCCTCAACGCCCGCGCGATTGCGGCCGAGGATGCGGTCCTCATGGTCGTCCGCGACCGTACCGACGAGCTCCAGCGCGAGCTCGCCGAGCGCGAGTTCGTCTCCAACGCGGCGCACGAGCTGCGCAACCCGATCGCCGGCATCTCGGGCGCGATCGAGGTCCTCCAGGGCGGCGCCAAGGAGGATCCAGAGGCCCGCAACCACTTCCTGCGCCGGCTCTCCGTTGACACCGAGCGCGTTTCGCGGCTGACCCATTCGCTGCTCACGCTGGCGCGGATGGAGGCGATCGGCGAGGGAGAGGCCGACGTGGTGAGCGTCGATCTCGCCGTCGAGGAGGCGCTCGCCACCC
>JBPCRS010000168.1:0-12721 GCA_050996575.1 Solirubrobacterales bacterium | reverse complement strand
CCCGTCGCGCCGCCACGCGGGGCGGCGGCGGGCGTCCGCGGGGGCCTGCAGACGGAGAACCGCCTGCTGGAGGAGGCAACCCGGCACATCCATGCGGCGCGGGACGGGCTCGTCGCCCAGGGGGTTGCCGCGCGCGCGGTGGCCTTCATCAGCCCCGACCCGGCCGCCGACGTCACCCGGGTCGCCGAGCGCGAAGACGTCGACCTCGTCATGGTCGACGGTCGCCGTCCGCTGCTCGGCGCGGGTGTGCCGCGCGGCGAGGTCGGGGTGGTCCTTCGCGACACCCCCTGTGACGTTGCTGTCGTCGTCGCCAAGGAGGACCAGAAGATCGAGCCCGGCCCGGATTCCTCGGTGGTCGTCCCCTTCGGCGGCGCCGAGCACGATTGGGCCGCGCTCGAACTGGGCTCCTGGATCGCGTCGGCGACCGGGGCGCCGCTAAAGCTTCTCGGCGCCGCCGGCGAGACCGAGGAGACCTCGAAGGTGAGCCGGCTGCTCGCCGACGCCGGCCTGCTGGTCCAGCAGTACTCCGGCGTCCCGGCGGAGCCGGTGATCGCCGAGCCGGGCGGCGTGAGCGTCGTCGAGGCGGCCGAGAAGGCCGGTCTGCTCGTGATCGGGCTCTCGGCCCGCTGGCGCGAGGAAGGGCTCGGGCCGACCCGGTCCGAGATCGCCCGCGCCGCGCCGGCCCCGATCGTCTTCGTCCGCCGTGGCAGCCGCCCCGGGGCGCTCGCGCCGAGCGACGAGTTCACTCGCTTCACCTGGTCCTCCGCCGGTATGGTTCCGCCGGGCCCCGGCAAACCGATCGTGGGCCCGACGGGAAGTAACACCTGACGATGGTCTCCGGAAATGGCAGCGGCTCCACCGACGTAACCGTCGGCGTCGTCGGCGACGGCTTCGGCTCGCTGCTCGTTTACACGACCGCGGTCTACCTCGGCTTCAAGCCCGAGCAGATCGGTATCTTCGGCGAGGGCGGAAACCCTGTCGGCACCTACCAGCAGTTCGCCTGGAACCTCGGCCAGACGATCCTGCGCTCCGAGTCGGAGTCGCACTTCCTGCCGGCCGATTGGCCGACTTTCGCCCAGCTCGACGCCTTCTCGCGGTTCGACCCGAAGCCGCTGTTGCGCTCTGCCGGGCGCAAGTTCAACCCGGGCGTGCCGGAGATCCTCACCGAGGCGACGATCGTCACTCGCATGCTCGGCTACGAGAACCGTGTCATCGGCTCTCGCCGAGTCGGCTGGATCGTCCGCGAGCCCGGCCCGCCGCCCTACTTCTCGCTCTACGACGAGGACGCCGAGCTGATCGGGCGGGCCAAGCACCTGATGATCGCGGTCGGCCACGGTCCGCTTGCGTTCCCCGGCGTCTATGGCGAGGCTCGCGAGAACCCGGAGATCGCCGACCGCGTCGTCCAGGCATACGAGCCGAAGGAGTACTACCCCGGCGGGCGCTATCTCGTCGTCGGCTCGGGGATCGCGGCAATCAACGAATGGGCGAACATCGTCGACGCCGGCGCCTCCTGCATCTCGATCCAGCGCAACCCCGAGCCCGAGGAGCAGGACCTCAACGTTCCGCGCTGCCTGTTCGATGGCAGCGGCATTGACGCCTTCGCCGGCCTGCCGTTCGAGCAGCGCCTCGAGTTTCTCGGCCGCGTCCTTCGCGGCACCTCGCCCGACCGGCGCACCTGGGCGGCGAAGGTCACGCAGGCGAAGAACGAGGGCCGCTTCGAGCAGGTCTACGGTCAGGTCACCTCGATCGGTCCTTCACCGGGGGGGCTCGAATTGCGGCTGCAGCTGCTCGGCGGCGAGGATCCGGGATCGCTCGAGGTCACCGGAGTCACCTGCGCGACCGGATTCGTCAAGTCTGCGCTCTCGCTGCCGCTCTTGCGCCGCCTCGCCCAGTCCTACGACGTGCCGATTACTCGCGAGCGGATCCGATTGAAGACCAACTGTGGCGTCCCGCCGCTCGATCGCGAGGACTCGCGGCTGGCGATGATGGGGATCAACGCCAACACGGTGGTGCCCAACGGTGACACGATCGCCGGCCTCAAGTACATCGCGCGCCGCTTCGTCGGTGACTGCGTGCGCGCCGAGAAGCTTCGCCAGCGCTCGTTCCCGAGCCGGATGCGGATGCAGCTGAAGCTCGCCGGGGCGACCTCGAAGTCGCTGCGCAAGGTTCGCAAGTCGGAGCAGCTCGCCTAGATATGTGCCCAACGCCGATAGGAAGAATCCACACCCGGGTGGCGACACTCTTGTTCCCGGCGATCCTGGCGACGGTGATCTCCCTGATCACCGGTGAGGCCGGCTGGATAGTGCTGATCGGCGTCTACCTGCTGATGGGCGTCGCGCTCGATGCCGCGGTCTACTCGTGGCTGATCAGCTACCAGCCGCCGTGGATGACCGGTGTTCTCGGCCTCGCGGAGCTCGGCCTGCTCTATGTGCTCGCCAACATCCTCGAGCTCGGCCTCTCCCCGGTCGAGGCGATTGGCTTCTACATCATCGTCTGGCTGATCGCGATCACGACCAAGATCGTCGTCCTGCCGATTCTCTCGCTTACCTACCTCGAGTCCTCGTTCGAGTTCCGCACGACGCAGTGGTCGATCCCGCCGGCACAGGCGGCCATCCCGATCCTGGCGCTCGACGAGGAAGCATCCGCTGGAGCGGGGCCGGTACTTCGCGGCGCCTCCGGTGCGCACGCGATTCCGCTCGAGCCGATTCGGAGCCCCTCCGGGCTTCACCGGATTCCTCCGGGCCTGCCGAAGACCTGACAGCTGACCGTCCATCGTGAAGCCGTAGTGGACGGCGGCGAGTTTCTCGATCGCCTGCGTCCAGTACTCGTCGAGCGTCATCGAGTCCACGCGCCGGACGCCGAAGTAGTCGTCGTAATCGGCGAGCGCCTGATCGCCGCGAACAAGACGCTTGCGGTATTGACCTCGAATAGCACGGGTAACACCGCACGCATCGGCCGACGCGCTCGCGAGCGGCGGACGAGTGCCGCGCATGGCTTACGCCGGGCGCTTTGGGCTACTCGAAGGTGAGCGGACCGTTCAGCGTCTCGCCGTCGGTGGTGACCGCGGTCACGTCGACCTGCTCACCGGACTCGATGTCCGCGACCGCGGCGCAGTACTTGTTGCGCGTCGGCACGCGGGCGCCGTCGACGTCGATCACCCCCTCGATCCGATCACCGAAGCCGAGGTCGAACGCCTCAGTTCCCTCGACCGCTTCCTGGATCGTCAGCCCGAAGCCGTCGGCGATGAAGCCGAAGCCGCCCCAGCCGAGCGAATCGCCGTCTCGCATCTGCGCGACGTCGGCGCTGACCAGCTCCTCGCCGATCGCGTAGCCCTGGCCCTGTTTCTCGGGGTCGGCTAGCGTGTTGACGCCGACGACCTCGCAGCTCGAGTTGATCATCGGCCCGCACGAGTTGCCGGGGTTGATCGCGGCGTCGGTCTGGATCACGTTCGGATAGGTCTGCAGGTCGGGGTCGCCGGAGGCGGGACCTATGTCGGCGCTCGTCTCGACCTGCGAGACGATCCCCGTCGTCGACTGCAGGTCGGGCTCGCGCTGGAAGTTCGCCGGATAACCGAGCACGAAGACGGTGTCTCCCTGCTGGAGCTCGCTCTGCGAGCCGACCGGCAGCGTCCGCAGCCCCTCGGTGTTCTCGACCCGAAGCACGGCGAGGTCGTCGCAGATCGCGACGCCGACGACCTCGGCGTCCTGAACCGCACCGGTGTCGCGCATCACGTCGAAGCTCTGGCCGGCCTCGATCACGTGACCGTTGGTGACGATCAGGCCTTCCTCGGCGTCGAGCACCCAGCCGGTGCCGCCGCCGACCTCGATTCCGTCGACGTTGGCGATCACAGCGACGGTCGAAGGCCGCGCCTCCTCGATGATCTCGGCCGCGGTCGGCGGCGTCGCAACCGGTGGCGGCTCCTCGTCGAAGCTGTCGGTGGCGAAGAAGAGGACGAGGGCGACGATCGCGATCAGCGCGACGATGCCCGCACCGGCGGCGAGGATCGTCGCTCGCTTGACGTTCTTCTGCAGCAGCGCACGCTGGACAGCCGACTCGCTGCGAGAGCCACCGGGCCGCAGCCGGTTGACGACCGAGGAGATCCGCGACTCGCCGCGGGGCGGGGGAGGGGTCACGGGCGGGGGTGTGGGTTGAGTGCCTGGTGCAGGCACCGCGACCGGTGGCGGCGTCGCGCTGATCTTCGTCGCGCCCGAGTCGGCGGGATCGGCGACAACAGCAATCTTGGTCTTGCCGATCCTCAGGGTCTCGCCACCTGAGAGCACGGTCGGCTCGGTGATCTTGCGCCCGCCGACATAGGTCCCGTTGCGCGAACCGAGGTCCTCGATCACGATCGCCGAGTCGGACTCGCGCCGGGTGATCGCGGCGTGGCGCCGTGAGGCCTCGTCGTCGGCGAGCTCGAGCTCGACCCCCGGTTCGCGGCCGATCGTCAGCTTCGCGCCACTCAGCTCGGCCTTCTTGCCGGAGTCCGCCCCGGCGCGTACCTCAAATTTCATCGCGGGCACCCTAAACGGATCGTGCCTTCGAAGATCGGTTCAGGTGTCTTCGGGAGCCCTTCGGTAGATTGCGCGCCGTGACCGAGCTCACCCCGGGTTCAGATTTCGCCGGCCATCGAATCGAGGACGTGGCCGGTCAGGGCGGAATGGGCGTTGTCTACAAGGCGACCCATCTCGCACTCGACATCACCGTCGCGCTAAAGCTGATCAAGCCGGAGTTCGCCCGTGACGAGGCTTTCCGCGAGCGCTTCAAGCGTGAGTCGCGGCTGGCGGCCTCGATCGAGCATCCGAACGTGCTCCCGGTCCGCCACGCTGGCGAGGAGGACGGCCTGCTTTACATCACGATGCGCTATGTCGACGGGACCGACCTGCGCTCGCTGATCGATCGCACCGGCCGGGTCGAGGCGGATCGCACTGCGACGATCATCGACGGGGTCGGCGCGGCGCTCGACGCCGCCCACGCGAGCGGCCTAGTTCACCGCGACGTCAAGCCCGCGAACGTCCTGCTCGAGGGCATGGATGGCTCCGGGCACGCTTATCTGACCGACTTCGGCCTCACCCGCCACACGGCATCCGGCGCCGGACTGACGAAGACCGGCCAGTGGGTCGGCACGCTCGACTACGTCGCCCCCGAGCAGATCGAGGGCCGCGAGGTCGACGCCCGCGCCGACATCTATGCGCTCGGCTGCGTCCTCTACGAGTCGCTGACCGGCCAGGTGCCGTTCCTCAAGGATTCCGAGGTGGCGACGATGTACGCCCACCTAAACGAGCCTGCGCCGCCGATGCGAGAGCACGCGCCCGAGCTTTCTCCGGAGCTCGAGGAGGTCGTCACCCGGGCGATGGCCAAGGACCCCGCCGACCGCTTCCCCTCGGCCGGCGACCTCGCTGTCGCCGCGAGGGCAGCGACGAAGGGCACTGCGGTTGCCCATCCCGAGCAGTCGGTCGCGGCGGGCAGGGCGGCGCCGGCAACGCCCGAGACGGCCGTCAGCCCGCCGGCTGTCGGCGAGACTGCGGCCTCGAGGCCGCCGATGGCGGCCGCCCAGACCTCGGCGGGCACGCCGGTGCCGCCGCCTCCTCCGCCTCTGCCTCCTCCGCCCACTGCGGAGTCTCCGTCGGCCAAGCTTGGTCCGCGTGCCGGTGCCAGTCCGGGCGACGGCGCCGCGGGCAAGGGTGGCGGCCGGAAGATTCTGTTCGCGGTGCTCGGCGGCCTGGCGCTGATCGCTCTAGCGCTCGGCGGCCTCTTCGCCGCCGGCGTGATCGGCGGTGACGATCAGGCCGAGCGCGAACGTGAAGCTGTTGCCCGGGCGGCGGCCGCCGAACAGGCGGCCGACGAGCAGGCCGCCGCCGAGGAGACCGCGGCCGAGTCGACGATCAACGACTTCCGCGGGGCCTACGAGAGCGAAGCGTTGAGCACTATCGAGCTCCTGCTCGTGCCCGATGCGCCCTACCAGTACCTCGGCTTCGAGGAGAACCCCGCGGTCGACGAGTACCGCGACATCTTCTCCGCACTCGAGGTCGAGGACTACCAACTAACCGTCAACAGCCTCGAGTACGAGGAGGACTCGTCGCCGCCGGTGGTCAACGCGGAGCTCGCATATGACTACAACGCGGGCGGCAGCGAGGACCGGCTCTCGGGAAAGCTCGAGTGGCGCCTGGAGCGCGGGAGCGAGGACGGCGACTACCTGATCGACGAAATCACTGCGATCCCTGACTTCTACATCTTTTTGCAGGTCCCGAGCCCGCCGGTCTCCTATGCCGTCGACCTCTACGCCGGCCGGACGAACAAGGTCGGCGAGACCGAGGGCTCGATCAACCAGGAAGGCAAGAATGTCCCGATCCGGATCCCTCTCAAACCCGAGGCTGCGCCGACCCTGAGCGGCAGTGAGACGTTGCGAAGCATCTCCTCGTTCAACGAGGAGAGCGGACCGAGTACAGATACCGTCAAAATCACTTTCCCCTACGCGAGCTGAACACGGAGGCGCAATGTCCGAGCTGATACTCGAGCTGGTTGAAGGTGAAGGAGCGGGCCAGACGTACGACCTCGACAACGATGTCACCGCCGGCCGCGACCCGGCGCAGCAGATCGCGCTCTCCGACGATCAGGTCTCCCGGCGCCACGCCCGCTTCTCAGTCAGTGGCGGCGCGGCGACGGTTGAGGATCTCGGATCGCGCAACGGGACCTACGTCAACGGGCAGGTGCTCCATGGTTCGCGCGGAATCGTCCCGGGTGACCGCGTGCGGATGGGCCTGACGGTGTTCGAGCTGCGAAGCCGCGCCCAGGTCGATCGTCAGGCTTCGGCGGTCAGCCCGATGCCGCAGATCACGATGATCGGTGCCGATGTCCTCAGGCCCGCGCCTGAGGCGGACCTCGCCCCCGTCGCCGAACACCCCGCCGATACGCCCGCGGTCGCGCAGACCCCCGACCTGCGCGCCGAGGAACACGAGCCGGCGTTCATCCCTGACGCTATCCGCGGCGACCGCGCTGCCGCGGCCGAGCAGGGAGGGCGCGAGGGCTACGACTCGCTTGCCGCGCTCGTCGATTCTCGGGTCAAGCGCCAGACCAACGTCGCCGCGTTTGCACTGCTCGCGATCGCCGCACTCGCCGTGATCATCTACCTCGGCATTTCGTAAGCGGGTCAGTCCCGATTAAAGACCGCTAACGCGTGATCAAGTAGATCGCGACGGCGATCGCGGTGAGGAGGACGACCGCGTAACAGATCAGCGTGGCCTCGACACGGCGCGCCGCCGAGACACGCGGTGCATCCGAGCCGCCGAGCACGAACGCATCCGCTCCCGCTGCGGGTGTCGGCGCCGGCGCTGGATCGGGCGCGGCGGCGGGCGCGGGCATAGGTGCCGCTGCGCGGGCTGGGCGCTCTAGAGGAACGGTCTCGGGGGCAGGCGCCGGCGTGGCCGCCGGTGGTGGGGCATATGTCGGCGCCGCCCCCGGTGGAGGGGCATATGTCGGCGCGAGCCCAGGCGAGATCGGGGACTCATGGATCCCCGACGCAGGCGCCGGAACGTCGCCGCGCGAGGAGATCTCTGTCGGCGCCGCAACGCCGCTCCCCTCGACCGCCCATGTCGTCTCGCCGATCCGAAGCTTGTCGCCGGCCCGCAGTTGCTGCTTGCCCCCAACTCGCTGGTCGTTGACGAAAGTGCCATTGCGCGAGCCCTGGTCCTCGATCTCCGCCTCGCCGCCGATCGGCGCGAGCGTCGCGTGGTGGCGCGAGACCTGCGGGCTCGAGATCGTCAGGTCGCACTCGAGGCGGCCGATCGTCAGCGACGACTCGATCGGCACTCGCCGCCCGGGCATCGGTTCGATTTCGACAAGCTCGATCATCTCAGCGACCTGATTTCTACCCGGTCTTCTCGCGCGCTGCCATCTGCAGCATGCGAGCGTAGGCGGTCGCGGTCGGCGGGCGCGCCTCGGGCTCCTTCGAAAGCGCCTTCATCATCGCCCAGCCGACCGAGTCCGGAAGGTCGGTTCGGTCATGGGTCGGGTCGGGCGGCTCGTCGCGCAGATGGGCCCACATCACCTGCATCCCCTTGCGGTCGGCGAACGGCGCACTGCCGGTCAGGCACTCGAACATCACGCAGCCGAGCGCGTAGACATCGGTGCGGGCGTCGATCTCGGCGCCGCGGATCTGCTCCGGCGCCATGTAGTCGAGCGAGCCCATCGCTTGGCCGAGCTTGGTCAGCACGGTCGACGCCTCGCGATCCTTGGCGAGGCCGAAGTCGGCGATATAGGCGCGGCCATCGGTACTGAGCATGATGTTGTGCGGCTTGATGTCACGGTGGACGAGTCCCTGGCCGTGCATCGCGTCGAGGCCGGCGCCGACCTCGATGCAGACTCGGACCGCGTCGTCGAGCGGCAGCACCGGCTCGCGCTCGAGCCGATCGTCGAGCGATCCGCCGGCGATGAACTCCTGGGTCAGATAGAGGACGCCGTCGTGCTCTCCGGCTGCGATCGTCTTGACCACGTGGGCGTGGTTGATCCGCTGCGCGACCGACGCCTCGCGCTCGAAGCGGCGGCGGAAGCCGTCGTCTTGGGCGAGCTCGACTCGGAGGATCTTCAGCGCGACCAACTCGCCATCGGGACCGACGGCGCGAAACACGCGCCCCATGCCGCCCTCGCCGAGCAGAGCGCCGAGTTCGAACTCGGCGAAACGGTCACCCGCGTCGGGCATTCGCGGTCCTTCCGTGCTCATCGCTCGCACGTTACTGCGGCCTTCGCGTCCAGGTCCACTTTCTCGGTGACCAGACGCGCGGTATCGGAGAGAATCGTCTGGCCGGCCTCGAATGATCCTGGCCCGGCGTCGTCGGGGACCGTGATCATGCTCAGCGCGTAACCGCCCTTTTCGTCGTCGAAGACGATGCCGCTCTGGCGGACGAGGTAGCCGCCGTCGGCCTCAGGACCCCAGCCGCCCTTGAACGCGACCGAGGCGCCGTTCGGCACGGGCGTGACGCCGAGCCCCCAGCGCTGGTTGGCGAGGACTCCCTGCATCAGCGAGAGCACGTACTCGGTGTCCTCGGGCGGGAGCAGGCAGCCGGCGGCGAGGGCGCGAAAGAAGCGATTCGCCTGCTCGGCCGGCCATTCGGTCTGGCCGAAGGTCGAGTAGCCCTCCGGGCTCGGCTCAGTGTTGACTGTGGTCCGCCCGTCGCCGGATCGGCGCAGCACCGAATCGATCGCGGCGCTTGCCTGCTCGAGGCCGCCCTCGATCTGAGTGAGGCTCTCGAACAGCGCCAGGGCGGCCTCGTTGTCGGAGCTTTGCAGCGCCGCCGCCGCCTGCGATCGCTGCTCGGGGCCGAGGCCGCCCTCGCCTCGCTTTCGGGCGAGCAGGGTGACCAGCACCGGGACCTTCATCGTGCTCCAGGCGCGGTCCCCGCCGATCCGGCCGACCGAGGCCCCCTCGCCCTCGCCGAGCGGCGAGATGGCGATCGCGACCTCGCCGGGGGCGTTCTCGGTGAATCGCTCGAGCTCCTCGACGGCACGATCGGAGAGCAATGGCGGTGGCGGCTCCGGCTCGGGTTTCGTATCAACCCCCTCCGATGCTTGCTCAGCACGGTCCGCCGAAGCCTCGATCGGCGTCGTCGACTCCTCGCCCCCGCAGGCGGTCAGGACCAGCGCCGCGAGCAGGAGGACGAGCAGGGGCAAGGCACGATTACGATACCCGGCGTGCGAAGGGCCACTGCCACGATGAAACGCCACACCCGGATGGGCACGCCGTCATCGTGACACCGGCCCATAGAGGCTTGGAGCCCGGAGAGCGCTTCGGCGATTACGAGATTCTCGAGATAGCGGGGCAAGGCGGGATGGGGATCGTCTATCGCGCCCGCCAGCTGACTCTCGAGCGGATCGTCGCGCTGAAGGTGATCGCTCCCGATGTCGCCGACGCGCCCGATTTCAAGACCCGCTTTCAGCGGGAGTCGCGCCTTGCCGCCTCGATCGACCATCCGCATGTCGTCTCGATCTACAGCGCCGGCGAGCTCGAGGGGCGGGCCTATATCGCGATGCAATGGGTCGACGGGACCAACCTTGACCAGCTCGTCGGCGCCGGCAGGCCACTCGCCGAACCGCGAGTCCGAACGATCACGACACAGCTTGCCGAGGCCCTCGCCGCCGCCCACTCGACCGGTCTCGTTCATCGCGACATCAAGCCGCCGAACGTCCTTGTCCGCTCGATCGCCGGCGCCGATCACAGCTACCTGACCGACTTCGGCATCGCCCGCCGGGTCGACATCGGCGCGACAGGACTGACCAAGACAGGCCAGACCGTGGGCACTGTTGGCTATATGGCGCCCGAACAGATCCGCGGAGATCGAAGTGACGGTCGTGCCGACCTCTACTCGCTTGGCTGTGTCCTCTATCAGTGCCTGACAGGCCATCGTCCGTTCGAGCGCGACTCCGAGGTCGCGGTTATGTTCGCCCATGTCAACGATCCGCGGCCGATGCCGTCCTCGCTGCGGCCCGAGCTCGCCGCGTACGACGGGCTGATGACGAAGGCGCTCGCGCTTGACCCCGGGGATCGCTTTCAGACCGGTGTCGAGTTCGCCACGGCGTTGCGCGCGGTCGGCTCGGGCTTGGGCGCCGGTGCCGAGACGACCGTGGCCGGCGCTTTTCCGCCTCCGCTCCGCTCGCCAGGGGACGAGACCCGCCCCGGCCCGACCGCCGAGCTCCCCGAGGGGTCGCCGGCGCCGCCACCGCCGTCATCGCAGCCCGAGCGCGCGCCCGGCACCGGCAAGAAGATCGCGATCGGGCTTGGCGCGGTGCTCGTCCTCGCCGCGATCGCCTTCGGTGGGCTCCGGGCGACCGGCTTGTTCGAGGGCGGGGAGTCCGGTCGCGCGGTCGACGACAAAAACACGACGACGACCGCCGATAGCGGTGACGGTGATGGCGGCGGGGGTGGGAGCGGCGGCGCAGGAGGGTCCGGAGCGACCACAAAGGCCGACGCCGCTGAAATCGAGTCGACGCTCGAGAACTATGCGGCGGCGTTCACCAACAAGGACATCGGTGCGATGAAAGAGCTTCTCACCGACGACGTCAGCCGCCGCGGGCTCGGTGCCGGCGGATGCACGACGACGAACGGAATCGACGACGTCCTCGCCACTTACAAACAGCAGTTCGCGCTCAACCCCGGCGCCTACGACATCACGGATACCTCTGCCAGCGGATCGAATATCGACGGCAATTCGGCGAGCATCGACACCGGCTACACGCTCGGCTCCGGGGCCAGCGGCACGATCTCATTTGACCTCAGCCGCTCGGGCTCGAGCTGGCTGATCTCGAACATCGTCGCGAGCTGCTGAGCAGCGAGAGCTTGCCGTGTCCTGGTCCGATGATCGCAAGCGCCTGGTCGAGCAGCGCCGCCGGAGAATCGCCGAAGCAGTTCCAGGCAGCGGCCCCGTCGCCTGGTTCGACCGCGCGGCCTGGGCGGCGATGGCGCAGGAGGACCCGGCGCAATGGTCGTGGGCGCGGGCGCTCGGAACGGTGATCGCGGGCACGGTGCTCGCCCTGATCATCGCCTTCACGATCTATCCGTCGGCGCCGTTCGTGATCGGGCTCGTCACCGCTTACCTGATCCTGTTGATGCGCGCGCGAACCGTCCACGTGCGGTTCACCCGCGCGGTCTAGGAATCACTCATCTAGGTGTAGCCGACTACGCGACGCGCGGACTATCTGACCCGCGACGGGTCGGCTGTTCGCGAGATCGCCGGTCGAGCCGGCGACCGAGCGTTGCCTCGACCCTGAATGGCAACTCGACCGGTCCCCCGGGCGCCCACTCGCTTACGCCGGCGAGAGGTAGAGGATGCGAGCACCCGCAGCGATCCCGGCGGCCTCGATGAGCCAGTCGATCGCCTCGGCCGGGTAGGCCGGGCGCGCTCGCGAGTAGGTCTGGGCCGCGGCGTCGAAACGCCTGGTGGGGTCGAGCGTCATCTCGGCGCGCCGTCTTCCCGCGGAGCCGTCGTTCTGATGGCGGCCGGCCCGAGGCTCGCGTGCAGGGCGGCGATCAGCGCCGCCATCAGCACCGCCGCGGAGGCGACCAGCCCGGCGCAGGCGGCGAGGAAGGCAGCGTTCGGTTTCGTCCAGTCGGTGATCCCGACCGCGCCTGCGAGGGCAACGAGCAGCGCCAGCAGGAAGCCGATCACGAGTACCACCGAGGCCGCGCCGACGAAGCCGGCAGCCGAGCGTATCCGCGGCCAGGCCTCGGAGCGAATGAAGTCACGGCGCTCGAGCCGGCCGGCGACGGCGACGACCGCCGCCGCCCAGGCGATCGTGATCAGGTAAGCGCCGAGGGCGTCGCTGGGCCGGTGCCAGCCGGCCGCGAGGGTCGAGACCCCGATCGCTCCCCCGTAGATGACGGCGAGCAACGCGACCCGGTTTCGAAGCGATTCGGGCACGACGAGCGTCGCCGCGACGCCGACACTGAAGGAGACGGTCGTGTGCCCGCTCGGGAAGCTGTTGCCGTCGAGCGGCGACGAAACGAATTCGGGCCGGGCGAGGATCAGGTCCTTGAGCACCTCGGTCGAGATCACCGAGCCGATGATCACCGCCGCTGCGACGAGCGAGAGCGAGACCCGTCCCCGGGCGAGCGCCTGGACGACGAGTACGGCAATCGCCAGCAAGAGCGTCGCGACGCTGATCGTCGTCAGCAGGTCCTGAGCGAGCTCGACCCCGCGCGTGGGGGGGGGGGGGGGGACGGGGGGGGGGGGAG
>JBPCRS010000154.1:0-7390 GCA_050996575.1 Solirubrobacterales bacterium | reverse complement strand
ACGTGGAGGAGAGGGTACGCGCGCCGGCGAGTGTCGGCAGTGCCGGACGTTCTGCGACAAGCTCGTCGAGCCGCGCGGCTGCATCGAGCTGGGTTGCCCGTACCTCTACAGCTACGAGGACGAGCGCACCGGATATCGCTACCTCGGCTGCATGCAACAGGTCTTCGGCTGCGAGATCGACATCGACGCATTCGAGTCGGCGGAGCGCAGCGGCGGCTTCGGCGGTGTGAAGATGACGGGCTCGCCGATGCCGCACTGCCAGTTCACGGTCGAGCCGTCCTACGAGGGAAACGGGCCGGCCTACCAGTGCATCAACGCGCGCTTCTTCGACTGCACCGACGAAGGCGCACAGGGGTTCCGGGTCTTCGATCTGAGGGACGCGCTGGCGTAGAGGCGGTTCCGCGGGGCCCGGATCGAAGCCGATGTGGCGTTGCCCTCGCAAAGCGACGGCAATCGCACAACGGCCCTCATCGAGCCGCTTCGACCAACTGCGAGCCGCTGACGCTGGAGCGCTGCGCCCCCTACCCCGCCCGCAGCTCCACCCCCCGCTTCCGCAGCCGCCGCGCTATTTCGACCTGCTTTCGGTCGGGACCGCTCTTCTCCGGCCCCGTCTCGAGCAGGGCGGGAAGAGCCTCGAAGCGGGGCTCGGAGAGGAAGGCCGCGATGCCGTCGCGGCCGATCTCGCCGTCACCGAGGGTCGCGTGGCGATCTCGGTTCGCGCCAAGCGCCACGGCCGAGTCGTTGACGTGCAGGCAGCGCAGCCGCTCGAGTCCGAACTCGGCGTCGAGCTGGTCGAGGACCGTGGCGAGCGCCTCGGCGTCGCGGACGTCGTAGCCGGAGGCGAACAGGTGGCAGCTGTCGAGGCAGATGCCGAGTCGCTCGTCTCCGCCGGCGCCCTCGATCAGCGCGGCCAGCTCGGCCGGGTCGCGGCCGAGCGGCCCGTCGCTGCCGGCCGTGTTCTCGAGCAGCAGTGGGCAGCCCTCGGACTCCGCCAGCGCTTCGGCGATCGTCGCCGTCGCCCGCTCGATCGCCGCGTCCGCGGTGTCGCCGACCCTCGAACCCGCATGCAGCACGACCCCAAGCGCGCCGATCGCCTCGCCGACCCTGAGCGCGTGGATCAGCGACGTCAGCGACTTCTCGCGCTTGACCGGGTCGACCGTCGCGCAGTTGATCAGGTAAACGGCGTGAATGACGACGGCGTCGACTCGTGACCCGTCGATCGCCTCTCGAAAGCGCTCGAAGTCCTCGGACCCATAGCGTGTCGGCCGCCACATCCGCGGGCTCTGGTTGAAGATCTGGATCGCGTCCGATCGAGTTTCGACGCCGCGCTCGACCGCGTTCTCGAGGCCACCGGCTGTGGAAACATGCCCGCCGATCAGCATCTAGGTCCCTCCAGTCACCATGAACGACATCCCTTCGAGAGTCCGTTTCGCCCCGTCGCCCACCGGCGCGCTGCACATCGGCGGGGCCCGGACGGCACTTTACAACTGGCTCCACGCGCGCCATACGGGCGGCGAGATGGTGCTGCGGGTCGAGGACACCGACCACGAACGCTCGACGCCGGAGAACGTCGAGCAGATTCTCGACGCGCTGCGCTGGCTCGAGCTCGACTGGGACGAGGGGCCGCTGAGCCAGGCCGACCGCGCCGAGCGCCACCGGCAGCGAATCGCCGAGTTGGTCGAGTCGGGCCAGGCCTATCGCGACCCGGCGGCCTCGGAGGACGTGCGCGCGTGGAAGCAGGCGCACGGGGGAGCCGGCTATCGCGGTTCGCCGAGCGAGGCCGAGAACGCCGCCGTCCGGCTGCGCTGGCCGGATGAGGGCGAGACCGTCGTCGAAGACCTGATCCGTGGTCCCGTCAGCTTCGAGAACCGGATCCAGGACGACCTGGTGATCGCTCGCGGCGACGGCTCGCCGGTCTACAACTTCGCCGTCGCCGTCGACGACATCGAGATGGGCATCAGTGACGTGATCCGCGGCGACGACCACCTCTCGAACACGCCGAAGCAGCTTCGCGTTATCGCAGCTCTCGGTGCCGAGCCACCCCGCTACGCGCACCTGCCGTTGCTGCACGGTCCCGACGGCAAGAAGCTCTCGAAACGCCACGGCGCCGCCTCGGTGCAGGAGCTGCGCGATGCCGGCTACCTGCCTGTCGCCGTTCGCAACTACCTCGCGCTGCTCGGCTGGGGGACCGACGACGACACGACGCTGATGTCGACCGACGAGCTCGTTACTCGCTTCGAGGTGGAGCGCGTCGGCAGGGCGGCGGCGATCTTCGACGAGAAGAAGCTGCGCTGGATCAACGGGCGCTTCATGCGCGAGATGTCACTCGACGAGTACACGGAGATCGTCGCCCGTCACCTCGAGCGCGAGGCCGACGTGCAGCTTCGCGCAGCATGCGAAATCGCCCAGGAGAAGGCTCAGACCCTGGAGGAGGTCTGGCCGCTCGTTCGCTTCCTGTTCGAGCCGCCGGTCGACGACCTCGCAGCGTGGGAAAAGGTGATGACGCCCGAGGCGGGACGATTGCTCGACACCGCCGCCGAGGCCCTGCGGGCGGCCGAGCCGTTCGATCCGGAGTCGATTGAGAGGGCGCTGCGCGCGGTCGTCGAGGCGAACGAGGTGAAGCCGAAGAACGTGTTCCAGCCGATTCGCGTCGCGCTAACCGGCAGCACCGTTTCACCCGGGATCTTCGAGTCGCTCGCCGCGCTCGGTCGCGAGCAGTCGCTTGCCCGGATCGAGGTGGCATCCGGCCGCCTCGACGCCGCTTAAGAACTGACGGTCTAGGTGTTGGACCCCATGGGGGATGCGGGTCTTTACCACGCCTGCATGGGGACGCACCCGACTCAAGTGGTACCCCCACCGGTGCCGATAAAGGAAGTAGCGGCCCCCACGCAACCTCTACGCCGCGGAACGGGAGTAGGAAGCTTGTCGACAACTGTCGCAAAGCAGAGTCGGACCAGGGGCCGCAGCCGAAAGCGGGCCGCAACCGAGTCGAACGGGGCGACGCCCTCGGCGAACGGCGCGGAACCGTCCAGCGGCGCGCCACGCGTCGGCGGTCGCGGCGGCGCCCGTCTCGCCTCCGCCTTCGAGGCGGTCGAAGCATTTCCGGTCCTCGCCGAGGCGAAGACACGCGCGGTCCGTGCCGCCGGCAAGGAGAACGCGTCGGCCGAAGAGCTCGCGCCGCTGATCGAATCCGACCTCGGCCTCACCGTCGTCGTCCTGCGCGCGGCCAACAGCGTGCGCGGCAGGGGAGGCATCGGCAGCGTCCCTGCTGCGGTTGACTCGCTCGGCGCCGCCGGCGTCGCCGCCGCGATCGGCGCCGCCGACAGCTACGACTTCCTCTCCACCGACGGTGCCTGGGGCATCGTCCCCGAGGCGATGCGCCGCCACGCCGTCGCCACACGGGTTGCGGCCGAGCGGATCGCCGAGATCGCCGGCCTGCCCGCCCGCGACGACCTCGCCAGCGCAGCTCTTCTTCACGACATCGGCCGGCTCGTCCTGATCTGCCTCTATGGCGAGTACTCGACCCTGACCGCCGACCCGACCCTGAGCCCGGAGGAACGCCTGCGGATCGAGCGCCGTGAGCTCGGCATCGACCATGCGCTCGTCGGCGGCGTCCTCGCCCGCCGGATCGGGGCTCCGAGCGATCTCGCCTCGGCGATCGAGCGCCACCACTCCCTCGATGTAGGCGGTGCCCCTGCCGCGATCGGCCTCGCCGACCTCGTCGCCCACCACGCGCACGGCGCTCCGATCTCGGCCGAGGGCGCCAGTGTCCGGGCCGAGACGCTGGGGATCAAGCCTGCCGCACTTCGCGGCCTCCTGTTCGAGTATCCATACGCCGGCAGCGAGCGCCCGCACGCGACCGAGCCCTGCCCGCTCTCGGCCCGCGAGCTCGAAGCGCTGCGCGGATTGGCCGACGGCAAGGTCTACAACGAGATCGCCGAGGAGATGAACCTCTCGGCAAGCACGGTCCGCACCCACCTCCACAACGTCTATCGCAAGGTTGATGCCCCCGATCGCGCCCAGGCCGTCCTCGTCGCCCGCGACCGCGGCTGGCTCTGAGCCCGGATCGGTGGATTCAGGCTTAGCGGTTAGTCGATCAGGTTGCCGCGGAAGGCGATCGCGACCGCGTGTGCGCGATCGCGCGCCCCGAGGCGAGACAGCACCGCTTTCGTGTGGCTGCGGATCGTCTACGGGCTTAGCCCGAGCACCCTCGCCGACTTGTCGGTCGAGTTGCCATCGGCGAAGAGCTGCAGGATTTGGCGCTGGCGGCGGGTTAGCGCGGGGGAGGGTGCATTCACTCCAGGTACCGTCGCGGGGTCGACGAAGGTCTCGGATTCGGCGGCGGCGGCGTCGACGGCGCGACTCAGTTCGCTCGCCGGCGAGCTTTTCGAGACGTAGGCGCGGGCGCCGGCCCGCATCGCCTCGGCAGCGACGTGGCGCTCGGCACGGTCGCCGTGGGCGACTATCCCGAGCCCGGGGCGGGCATCGAGCAGGGCGCGGATCATCCGCGTGCCCGAGATCACCGACGGCCCGTTCGGCGGTCGTCCTGTGTCGACGATCGCGACGTCGAAGTCCTCGACGTCGGTGACCATCCTCAGCGCACCGTCGCCGTCGGATGCTTCATCGACCTCGAAGCGATCGCCGAGCAACCCGCGGACACCGAGGCGGACCAGCGGTTGATCATCAACGATTAGACAACGAGATTCTTCAGTCAAGGACGTCTCCAGACCCCTCTTCGCTCCCGCGAAACCGGAATGCGCCGATGGTAACGGAGGACGAGCAGCGCGATCATTACACCGATCGAGTCGATCAAGACGTCGACCGGAGTTCCGTGGCGACCCTCGACGAAGGTCTGGTGGTATTCGTCGGTTGCCGCGTAGAGGACCGCGATCAGCGCCGCGACAATCAGGTTTCGATCGGTGACCGGCCGCAGCGCCCAGGCCCAAAGAATCGTCAGCAGCGCGTACTCGGTCATGTGCGCGAGCTTGCGCAGAATAAGGTCGAGGGCCCCCAGCCCGCTGTCGACGTCGGGCTGAGCCGAGAGCACGAAGATCAGCCCCATCAAGGCGAGTGGCACCAGCGCGCGCCGGGCGGCAAGTGCTGGTTGGGGGCGGGCTTCCACGTTCTCCATTCTGATTCCTGTAGGAATGAGGGGCGATGATCTCGGTCACGTCCAAGTCACGCTACGCCGTCGTCGCGATGGCCGAGCTCGCCCGCTCGGGACCGGCGCCGGTCCCGATCGGGACGATCGCCGAACGCCGCGAGATGCCGGTCCAGTTCCTCGAGCAGCTGTTTTCGACCCTGCGCCGCAGCGGCCTGCTGACCAGCCATCGCGGCGTCAAGGGCGGCTACACGCTCGCTCGCGACGCCGACCAGATCAGCGTGCTCGAGGTCGTCCAGGCGCTCGACGGCAAGGTCGGCGAGGAGGGCAAGGAGGCCGGCGGGATCTGGGAGGAGGGCGTCGAGGCTTTGCGCGCCGTTTTCGCCGAAACGACGATCGGCGAAATTTCTCGGCGCGAGGCGAGCGGCGGCGAGACCGCGATGTACCACATCTGAGGATTCGTGCCGTTTAGGGCTTTAGCAAGCCATTCAGGTCCTCTGGCCCTCCGAATGGCCCACAACTGCCCATTGGGTGGGGAAGCAGGTTTGGATCGCCCGATCACGGGCCGACGACCCCCCAGCCCAGCGTCAGGAGAATGGGCCTTTAGATCGCCGCAGATTCTGCTTGGGCCGCGGCTAGTCGGCGAGGTCTGGTTTGCGGATCATCCCGCCACCTCGGCGATACTGTGGCGGGCGATGTCGGAGGAAAACGTGGAGCTCGCCCGCGAAGTATTCGAAGCCGTAAGGAGGCAGGACCTCCCCCGCCTCATTGACTTAACCCACCCCGAAGTCGAGTGGCACTCTTTTTTCGTGCTGGGAGAGGACGGTGGGGTGTATCGAGGCCATTCGGGGATCGGGAGGTACGTGGAAAACATCAAGGACGCGTGGGAGGTCGTGTACCCCGAAATCGAGGACACAGTCGGGGTGGGCGCTGTAGTTGTGCTTGTCGGTCAGATTCACTATCGCGGTCGCGGCAGCGGCGTCGAGACCGAGACACCGGCGGGCTGGATGCTCAGGTTCCGCGACGGAAAAGTGGTCCGCTTTCGGGCGTTCCAACAACCCGAACTGGCCCTCGAAGCCGCCGGGCTGTCGGAGTAGGCGATGTCGGAGGAGAACGTGGAGATCGTCGCGACGGCGTTCAAAGCCTTCACCGAGGGGTTGGAGCAGGGAGACTCCGTCGCCCTCTTTACTCAGGGCCTCGCCGCTGACGATGTCGAATGGAGGCCAGTCGCCGGGTGGCCCGGACCCACCAGCTACGTCGGCCGGGAAGGGTGGGCCGAGTTCGTCGATACGTGGATCGGTGAGTTCGATGCATACTCGATCCAGCTCGAACGTCTGGTCGATGCGGGCGGGAACGGCGTCGTAGCTTTCATGCACCAAACCGCCTCGGGCAAGGGCAGCGGAATACCGGCTGATTGGCACTCTGCCGCAATCTTTGAACTCGAGAATGGAAAGGTCGCCAGAGTTCAGAACTACGCCGATCCCGCCGAGGCACTCGAAGCCGCCGGGCTATCGGAGTAGGTGATGTCGGAGGAAAACGTTGATCTTGCCCGGCGCTACGTAGAGACATTTAACTCCAACGGACTCGACGCAGCGGAGAGTCTCTGGCATCCGGACGTCGAGTTGGTGGACCCTCCTCAGCTTCCTGACGCGGACCGGCACTCGGGGAGGCCAGCAATGCGCCAACAGGTCGAGGGGTACGTGAATCTTGGCTGGGACGGACAATTCCGAAGCCCCGAGTACTTCGCCGCGGACGATGAAGTCGTCGTGGTGTGGCACGGAAAAGGCCGCAGCCCCCAAGGCGTCGAGATTGAGCACACGATGGCCCAGGTGTTCCTGTTCGAGGATGGCCAAGTCCGTCGGGTGAAGCAGTTCCTGACCAAGGCCGAAGCCCTCGAAGCCGCCGGGCTGTCGGAGTAGGGCACCCGACTCGTCACGGTTCAGCGTGCCTGCGGCTTCGCTAAAGCGTCGCGAAGTTGGCGCGGGCCTTCGCGAGGTTTGGTTTGCGGATCATCCCGCCACCTCGGCGATACTACGGGCGATGTCGGAGGAGAACGTGGACACGTTCATACGCGGACTCGACGCCTATAACCGCCGCGACATCGAATCGCTGATCGCCGAGGCTCATTCTGAAATCGAGTGGTACGCCGTGCTCGTCGTGAAGCTCGGTGGCGAGGACGCGGTCTATCGCGGCCACGACGGACTGCGAAAGATGGTCCTCGATGTCGACGACACCCTCGCTGAAATCGGCGCCGAGGTTCCGGAGATTCGCGACCTCGGCGACCAAGTG
>JBPCRS010000076.1:0-5399 GCA_050996575.1 Solirubrobacterales bacterium | reverse complement strand
AGGAGGACTCGGTGCCGATGCCGCGGCGCCGGCGGCGCGGCAGATCCTCGAGACCTACTTCGACGTCAAGCCCGGCCAAGTCGACACGGTCGGTGGCGGAGCCGAGGTCTACGAATGAGCCCGACCCTCGCCCAGCCGCGCCCCGCGCCGCGCCGCTTCGACGAGGGGCGCTCCGAGCCCGAGGCCCGGCTTCGGCTCGCCTACCTCGACCCGTTGTTGTTGATCGCCGCGATCGCGCTGATCGCGTTCAGCGTCTTCACCCTGGCAACGACGACGCAGGGCGACGTCCCCGGCGAGCCCTACTACTACGCGATTCGCCAAGCGATCTACGGCGTCGTCGGAATCACGCTGATGCTCGCGCTGGCCCGGATCGACTACTCGCGCTTCCGCGAGCTCCGGGTCGGCATCTACACCTTCATCATCCTCTCGATCGTCGCCGTCTTCGTGCTCGGCAACGCCACGCGCGGTTCAAACCGGTGGATCGAGCTGCCGTTCTTCACCTTCCAGCCGTCGGAGTTGGCCAAGTTGCTGCTGATGCTCGCACTCGCGGGCTTCGTCATCGACCGGGTCAGGCGTACCTCCGAGCGCCAGCGGACCGCACGTTTGCTCTTGCTCGGTCTGGTCCCGGCGGCACTCGTACTGATGCAGCCGGACCTCGGAACCGCCCTGGTCCTCGGCGTGATCACGCTCGCGGTCCTGTTCGTGGCCGGCGTGCCGTGGACGCATTTCGCGTTTCTCGGTGGGCTGGCGGCGGCGGCCGTTGCCGTGGTCCTCGTCGTCGCCCCCGCGGTCGGGATGCCGATCCTGTACGACTATCAGCAAGAGCGTCTAACCTCGTTCCTCAGTCCGAGCGACGATCCAGGCGACTCGAGCTACCAGTCCAATCAGGCTTTGATCGCCATCGGTGCCGGTGGAAAGACCGGCCGAGGCGATGACGCAACACAAACGCGTAACGATTTCCTACCCGAGCACCACACCGACTTCATGTTTGCAGCGGTGGGTGAGCGATTCGGGTTCGTCGGAGCCGCGTTACTTCTGTCCCTTTACGCCCTGCTCATTTGGCGGGCGCTGCGCATCATGACCCTCTCGAAGAACTTATACGGAAGCATGATCGCCGGCGGTATCGCCGCGATGCTCATGTTCCAGGTATTCGTCAACGTAGGGATGAACCTCGCGATCATGCCGGTCACGGGGATCACCCTGCCGTTGATGAGCTTCGGAGGGTCCTCCGCTCTTGTCACCTTCATGGCAATCGGGATCCTGCAAGCGATCTACGTGCAGGCGCAGCTCACCTCCAAGAGTGGGGCAGGCCGGCTGAGAACAGCCGGCCCCAACACCACTCTGAGGTGAGATTGATTGCGTAAGCAGATATTGGTTTCGGTCGACCGCGGCGAAACGCGGGTGGCCGTCCGTGAGGCCAAAGGCGCCGCTCGTCGCGGCGGCAACGGCAACTCCCCGAACGACGGGTTCAAGGTCGGTGAGCTCTACGTCGAGCGCCGCGGCCAGCGCTCGATCGTCGGCAACATCTACAAGGGGGTGATCGACAACGTCCTGCCCGGGATGGAGGCCGCCTTCGTCGATATCGGCCTCGAGCGAAACGGTTTCCTCCACGTCGATGAGATCGTCACCCCCGACGGCAAGCAGACGCCGAAGCGCGGCCGCGGCAAGGGCCGGCGGATCGACGAGCTGATCAAGCCGAAGCAGGAGATCATCGTCCAGGTCGTCAAGGACCCTTTGAAGACGAAGGGCGCCCGGCTCTCGATGCAGCTATCGATCGCCGGCCGCTACCTCGTCTTCATGCCCCAGGGCGAGGGCGTCGGCGTCAGCCGCCGCGTCCCCGATTCCCAGCGCGACAAGCTGCGCAAGCAGCTCGACACCGTGCGAACGAAGCGCAAGGGCTCATTCGAGGGCGGGCTGATTGTCCGCACCGCGGCCCAGGGTGCGACCCAGGCCGACTTCGATCGCGAAATCGGCTACCTGCTCAAGCTGCACGAGGTGCTCGCCCGTCGCGCCGACCAGGTCGACGCTTCCGCGCTCGTCTTCCAGGAGGCCGACCTTTCCGTTCGCGTCCTCCGTGACGTCCTGCGCGCCGAGTTCGAGGGCGCCGTGATCGACGATCCGAAGCAGCACCAGCGGGTGTTGAGCTTCTTCGAGCGCACCGCGCCGGAGCTGACCGAGGCGGTCCAGCTCTACGAAGAGCGCAAGCCTCTTTTCGAGGCCTATGACGTCGACTCGACCTTCGACGAGGTGCTCTCGCGCCGAGTCGATTTGCCTTCCGGCGGCTACCTGATGATCGACTACGCCGAGGCGCTGACTGTCGTCGACATCAACACCGGCAGCTTCACCGGTCGCGGCAAGGGCCGGCTCGAGGACACGATCACCCGGGTCAACGTCGAGGCCGCCGACGAGGTCGTGCGCCAGCTCCGGTTGCGTGACATCGGCGGGATCATCGTCATCGACTTCATCGACATGGCCCGATCGGGCAACCGCAACCAAGTCCTGAAGACGCTGCGCAAGGCGCTCGACGGCGACAAGACGAAGAGCTACGTGATGGAGGTCTCGCCGCTCGGCCTGGTCGAGATGACGCGCCAGAACGTCACCGACGGGGTCCGCGAGATCCTCACGGTTCAGTGCCCGACCTGCGCGGGAGAGGGCGTCGTGCTCAGCGCCGAGACCGTCGCCTTCGACGTGCTCCGGGGGCTGAACGAGGTGATCGAGGAGCGTCCTGACCCGGACGCGTACCTGATCCGCGTCAACCCGATGGTCGCCGCCGAGCTGCTGCGCGAGGACTCCGGCCTGCACGACTTCGAGCAGGAGACCGCCAAGCACTTCCACTTCGAGGGTGGCGACGCGCTGCCGATCGACACCTTCGAGGTGATCGAGGCCGGTACTCGCGAGCAGATCGCCGAGCGCGCGCTGCCGTTTCAGGCCGACGAGGAGGTGCTGGTCTCGATCGAGGAGCCGCACATGTACAACGCCAACGACGCGGTCGCCCGGGTCGATTCCTACATCGTCTCGATCCGCGGAGCCGGCAAGTTCGTCGGCGAGCGCAAGATGGTGCGAATCGAGTCGGTTGACCGCGCCGCGGCGAGCGCGGTCCTGCTCGATGCCGAGGGAAACCCGGTCGAAGTCGACGAGTCGGCTGGCGAGGGCTCCGAGCTAGAATCCTCGGCTCGCAGACGGCGCCGTGGCCGCAGGGGCGGTCGTGGGCGCCGTTCGCGCGAAGAGAGCGCAACCGGCAGTTCAAACGAATCGGAAGAGCAATGAGCGACAGCTACGCGATAGTCGAAAGTGGTGGTCAGCAGTTCCGCGTCGAAAAGGGCACGGAGCTCGTCGTCGACCGCATCTCCGAGGACGAGGGTGCCAAGGTCCAGCTTCGCGCCGTCGCCTTTGTCGGCGGCAGTGACTTCGTCGGCGCCGGGGCAGACCTCGAGAAGGTCAAGGTCGAGGCCAAGGTCGCCGGCCACCTGCGCGGGCCGAAGATCCGGGTCTTCAAGTACAAGGCGAAGCAGGGCTATCGCAAGCGCGCCGGACACCGCCAGGAGCAGACGAAGCTCGAGGTGACGGAGGTCAAGCTGCTGACCCGCAAGCCGACGGCGGCGAAGAAGGAGCCGGCGGCGAAGAAGGAGCCGGCGGCGAAGACTGAGACCGCGGCGAAGACTGAGACCGCGGCGAAGAAGCCCGCCGCGAGTAAACCAGCCGCGAAGAAGCCCGCCGCAAAGAAGGCACCCGCGAAGAAGCCGGCGGCGAAGAAGCCGGCCGACGAGAAAGCGAGCGAGTAATGGCGCACAAGAAGGGGCTCGGATCGAGCCGCAACGGGCGCGACTCGAACCCGAAGATGCTCGGGGTGAAGGTGTTCGCGGGCCAGCAGGTCGGCGGCGGCGAGATCATCGTCCGCCAGCGCGGCACCCGCTTTTACCCGGGTGACGGCACCGGGATCGGCCGCGACCACACTATCTTCGCCACCCGTGCCGGGGTCGTTGCGTTCAAGCCCTCCCGCAAGGGCCGCGTCGTCTCGGTTGCCGACGACAGCTGAAGAGGACCGCCTCGCCGCGCTTCGTGCCGGTGACGACGAAGCGTTCGCCGGGCTCGTAGAGGAGCTCAGCCCGGCGTTGCTTCGCCTGGCGATGGCGCACGTGCCGAGCCGCGCCGTCGCCGAGGAGGTCGTCCAGGACACATGGCTCGCGGTGATCAACGGCATCGACCGCTTCGAGGGTCGCTCGTCGCTTCGGACCTGGGTCTTTCAGATCCTGCTCAATACGGCGCGGACCCGCGGCGCTCGCGAACGCCGCACCGTGCCCTTCGCCTCGCTCGGAGGTCTCGACGACGGCGGGCGTTCGGTCGACCCCGAGCGCTTCCAGGGACGCGACGGAAGCTACCCGGGTCATTGGGCGCGGCCGCCGGTCGAGTGGAGCTCGGCCGAGGAGAGGATCGCGAGTGACGAGGCGCGCGACGTGATGCTCGGGGCGATCGCGATGCTGCCACCGCGCCAGCGCGAAGTGATCACGCTGCGCGACATCCAGGGATATTCCTCCGAGGACGCACGTAACGCACTCGGCGTCGAGGAGACCAACCAGAGAGTGCTCCTGCATCGCGCCCGCTCGAAGGTTCGGCAGGCACTCGAGGAATATTTCGATGCGAACTGAGAACCCGATTACGATCGACTGCGACGAGGTCGTCGAGGTAGTCACCGACTATCTCGAGCGAGCGCTTCGCGACGACGAGCTCGCGGTGCTCGAGCACCACCTCGAAACCTGTAAGAAGTGCGCGACCTACGTCGAGCAGATGCGCCAAACGATCGCCGGGCTGCGCCAGCTGGAGCAGCCCGCCGGTCGCCCGCCCGGATTCGACGACCTGCTCACGGCCTTCCGCGGGCGAACCTAGGAGCTCATCGCGGCGGCGCGCAAGCCGCAGAACGAGATCGCGCTAACACAGACGCCAGGAGGATTCGGCACGCCGTCGTTTGACTTCGAAGGGGCGCGGACGCAGGTGCGGGCCGACGGCCCGGAGCTGGTCGTCGAGGCGAACGGAAATGAGCGGAGGGCCGTGCTCGAGAGCATCGCCGCCGGTGGTGAGCTGCTCGGGCCGGGGCTCCTTCCCGACGGCGTACCCGGCGACAGAACGCCGCTTGGGATCGACCGCGATGCAGCCGACCGATTGGCCGACTACTACGCGCTCGCAGCCGAGGGGGGGGCGAGCTCTGGGGCGCGAGCGGATTCCCCGGCGCCGAGCTCGGCTACTCGGAGCTGCTCGAGGCGAGCGATCCGGGGGCGGTTGCGCTCTCGTTCTACGAGACGCGCCGGAACAATCTGGCTTCGGTGGCGTAGGCGACCGCGACCCAAGGCGCCGTGGTCGCGGGGCTGGGTAGGGCAGCGGGTTCGGGCGTGGTTGGTGACTCC
>JBPCRS010000039.1:0-8840 GCA_050996575.1 Solirubrobacterales bacterium | reverse complement strand
CGCCGGACTCCTCGCCGTCCGGCTCGCGGAACTCCTCGAACTCGTCATCAAGCTCGAGCTCGATCTCGCCGATCTCGAGGTCCTCCTCGGCGCTCGCCGGCTCGGCCGGTCGAGGCTCGGGCGCGGGCTCCGGCTCGGCCGGCTCGAGATCCTCCGGCTCGGTGAGCGGGGCCGGATGCTCGGCCGTCGGCTGGTGCACGCTCGAGGACGATTCGCTCGCCTGATCGAAGAACGCCGATTCGCCCTGCTCGGGCTCAGGCGCGGGCGGTGCGGGCGGTGCCTACTCGATCTCGGGCGGAGCTTCGGCCTCGGCCGCAGGCGCCTCGGCAGGCCCCTCCATCGCCGGGGCCTCGGACACATCCCCGGTCGCGTGCTCGCCGGTCGGAGGGCGCTCGGGAAAGTCGGGCTCGCCGGGACGCGAGGGCGGGCCGAAGGCCTCGTCCTCGAGGATTTGGACCTCGTTCTCCTGGGCGCCATGCTGGCGCTTCAGGTCGAGGTGCTCACGAATTGCGTCGTCGAGGATCCCCATGGTCAACTAGTAGCGGTAAAGGCTCTCAGAAATCGCTTGCTTATGGAAACCGGCGGCTCGCGCCGAGGGTTCCCCTGGCTCAGCCGTCGCTGCGTATCTTCGCGGTCCGCGGTCCCTTCCCTTCGCGACGGTCTCCGGGCAAGCTCTCGGTCTTCCCTCGTTCGGTCCGGTTCTTGCCCGATCGCTTCGCCCGGTAAAGCGCCTGGTCGGAGGCGGCGATCAGCGTGCGGGCGTCGGCGCCGCCGGCCGGCGCCGCCGCCGCGCCGACGCTCATCGTCAACTGAATTGCGCCGTCGCCGTCGACCATCGCTATCTCGGTATCCGCAATCCGCTCGCGCACACGCTCGGCGAACTCGACTGCTCCCTCGAGGTTCGTCTCCGGCAACCCGATCGCAAACTCCTCGCCGCCGTAGCGCGCCGGCTCGTCCACGCCTCTCGATTCCTCGAGCAGGACGCGACCGATCACGCGCAGGACCTCGTCGCCCTGGAGGTGGCCGTGGGTGTCGTTGACCTTTTTGAAGTCGTCGATGTCGAGCATCAACAGCGAGAGGTCGTGGCCGAAGCGCTGCGCACGAGCGGTCTCGTTGCCGATCCAGTTTCGGAAGCGCCGGTTGTTCGGCAGGCCCGTGAGCTCATCGGTGATCGCCTGCTCAGCGACCATCTCGTGCAGCTCGACGTTCTCGATCGATGCGACCGCCTGCCCGATCAGATAGCGGAAGACGTCGCGCTGCTCGGCGTCGAACGACTTTCCTTCGCGGACGATCGTCATCGCCGCGCCGCCCAGTGCCCAAGCGCGGCGATCGACCTCGGTCGCCTCGTCCCCGGCGTGCTCGGCGCCGCTGCGAAGCAGGCAGGAGAGCGCGAACGCCTCGCCCTCCTCGGCCTCCTCGGCCTCCGCGACCAGGCCATCTCGCATCGCCGTGCGTTCGGCAGCGCGGGCCACCTCGAGCATCGTCGGTGAGAGCGGTTTACCGACGGCAACCTCGGGCTCCCCACCGGCGAGGACAATCCGCGCGTGGTCGGCATTGCAGGCGGACGCCGCCGTCTCGGCAACGATTTCGAGCAGGGCCTTGCGGTCGAGGCCCGATGCGAATGCCTCACCGATCCTGCGGACGGACTGGTCGATCTCGCTCCGCTGACGGCGCAGCTCGTCCATCTGGGCGCTGAGCTGCTCGCTCATGTTGTTGAACTCGCGCGCAAGGCCGGCCATCTCGTCGTTGCCCTCGACTGGGAGCTTGCGGCTGAAGTCGCCGGAGCCGATCCTGCGGGCCGCGGCGAGCATGCCCTCGATCTGCCCCTGCAGCGATCGCATCAGCATCGCGATGAAGAACAGCGCGATCAAAAAGAAGGCGGCGAGCGCGGCCGCAACCAAAGGCCGCGTCGCTGCGAATCCGCCGGCCTCGATCTCGCCAAACACGACCAGGCGCTGCTCCTCGCCGAGGCCGGCGCTGGCCGCGCGTAGCTCCTCGGGCGCTCGGCACCCGGCGCACCGGCGAAATGGCACCGCGTCCGACGAGTCGCCGCCGATCTCGAGCGTCTCGGCGCCGCCGGCGGGAGGAAGCGCCGCCTCGCCGACAGGGATCGTCGTCGCGACCGTGCCGCGATCGTCGATGACGGTCGCGTTGCGCCCGGTGAGCTCGCGGACGCGGCCGACGTAGGAGATCGCGGTCGTCGTCGAGGCGAGCAGAGACCCTCCCTCCCCGCCACCCTGGCGCAAACGCAGCTCGGCCTCGGCGACGTTGTCGCCGGCGCCTACCGAGGCGAGCTCGGATCCCCGCGCGCCGAGAACGACGAGCGAGGCGAGCTCCGAGTCGCGGACGATCCGCGTCGCTTCCGAGCGAGCCCGGGCGGCGTCCTCGCTTCGGATCGCGCTGGCCAGCCGCGGGTCGGTCGCCGCGTCGCGGGCAGCCTGCTCGGCCTCGGTGAGCTCGGTCCGGTAGATCGAGAGCCCGGTCTCGAGCGCCGAGGAGAGTCGAGCGTCGGCCTTGCCGGTCTGCGAGGAGCCGGCGACCTGGATCACGAGCGCACCGAGCGCGACCATCGGCAAAACGACGATCAGAACAAAGAAAAATGTCAGCCGGCGTCTGAAGCTCAAGGCCCAAGCCTAAGTGTGAGGGGCGATTACGCTCACCTGATGATGGAGGTTGCCTTCGCAGACCTCGGGCGAGCCGTTGCCGCTCAACGCGACGAGATCGAGCGGGCGATGGGGACGGTGGTCGACTCGGGCCGCTTCGTGCTCGGCGAACAGGTCGCCTCGTTCGAATCCGAGTTCGCCAGCTTCAGCGGTGCCGCCGACGCGATCGGGGTCGCGTCGGGGACCGACGCGATCGAGGTCGCACTGCGAGGCCTCGGCATCGGCCGCGGTGACGAGGTCGTCACTCAGGCGAACACCTGCGTGCCGACGGTCGCCGCGATCGTCCGCACCGGGGCGACGCCGGTGCTTTGCGACGTCGAGCCCGACACGGCTTTGCTCGACCCACGCTCGCTCGAGGGATCGCTGAGCGCGCGCACCCGCGCGATCGTCCCCGTCCACCTCTACGGCCAGATTTGCGAGATGCAACCGATCCGTAAGCTCGCCGAGTCTGTCGGCGCGGTGATCGTCGAGGACTGTGCGCAGGCGGTCGGGGCGAAGCTTCGCGGCCGCCACGCGGGAACGATTGGCAATGCCGGAGCGTTCAGCTTCTATCCGACGAAGAACCTCGGCGGCCTCGGCGACGGTGGTGCGGTGATCGCCGACGATCCGAAGCTCTCTGAGCGGGTGCGGATGCTGCGCGTCTACGGCGCCGGCGCCGTCGGGCACCCGCTCGCCGGGGTGAACAGCCGCCTCGACGAGCTCCAGGCCGCGATCCTGCGACTGCGGCTTGAGCGGCTCGCCGATGGGAACCTGCGACGGCTCGAGATCGCCGACCATTACACCTCGACACTCGCCGACACCGGTGCGCGCCCACTCACCCGACTTGCCGACCGCCAGCACGTCTTCCATCTGTTCGTCGTCCGGGTCCGCGACCGAGACCGCTATCGCGAGGCGCTCGCCGAGCGTGGCATCGGCACGCTCGTCCACTTTCCGTTCGCCGTCCACCAGCTCAGCGCCTACTCGGAGCTCGCTGCCGGCCCGGTGTCGCTCGCCTTCTCCGAGCAACTCTGCGGCCAGATCGTCAGCCTGCCGCTCTACCCCGAGCTCTCCGATGCCGAGGTCGAGTACGTCGCCTCCACCGCCGCGACGCTCGCCTCGTAGCCCTCGGGAACGTAGCCGCCGCTGACGTAGGGGCCGACGTTCCAATGAGGCGCGATCCGAATCCGGGCCCGAGCGCCGACCCCGATCACCCTCGAGACAGCCTGGCGAAACGCGAGAGCCGCGGGACGCCGGGGCTTCTGGACCGCTGCGAAGTCGGGCTCGGCCGCGACGGCCTCAGCGCGAATCCGCTCGAGCTCGGCGAGATGCGGCTCGTAGATCAGCCGTCGCTCCTCGGCGCTGATCCGGAACCGCCCAGAGGCCAGGCGCGGCGAGCCGGTGGCGAAGGTCTGCAGGCCCATGTAGTGGAAGAAGACGAGCGGCTCGCCGTCGACGGTCATTCCCGCCGGACTGTCCTCGACCCGCCTCGACTCGATATTCCACGGTCCGAGGCCGCCCGGATGGGCGAGCACGTGTACGCCCTGAAACCGGGTCGGCCAATCGTCGAGGTACTTCTGGTCCCCCATCCGGCCGTCGCCGTAGTCGGCCGAGCAGTATTCGATGCAGCGCTCGCGCCACCACTCGAGCGCCTCGCTTCCGCGCTCGTCGGATCGAAACGGGATGAACTGGACGACGAACAGGCCGGCCATCTTCGCCAGGTGCTTGGAGTAGTGCTGAGGTGAGGACGAGGCCGGTGTGATCAGCACCGACGCGTCGCCCATCTCCTCGAACAGCGGCTCGGGGCTGGAGAGGAAGCGGATGTCCGCGTCGATGTAGGTGATCTCGTCGAGACCGGCGCGATCGCGGAAGAAGCGGGTCACGCAGGGAGTCGACGTCCACAGGTACTCGACCTTCGAGCGCTCGTCGCGGACGGCGGCCAGTTCGGGGTCATAGGCCTCGAGCTCCGCGAGGCCCGCCAGCTCCATCCGCGGCATGTCAAGCCTGCGTAACACCCGCTCCGACAGCTCGTCGAAGCAGACGACGTGAAGGCGAAAGTCGCCGCCGTGCTCCAGCAGCGAGCGGTGCAGCGCGATCCCCTTCTCGAGGTAGACCGAGTCCATGTGGGTGCAGTACTCACGCATCGGGCGTACGCGGCCGTGCGGCTGACATCTCAGGACCAGTAATGGTCGCGGTTCTCGCGGTAGAAGTCGATAGTGCGCCGCAGGCCGTCGCGCAGGCTCACCTGCGGAGTCCAGCCGCAGGTCTCGGTCATCAGCGAGTGATCGAGGAATACCGAGCCGATGTCGATTCGCTTTCGCTGCTCGGGCCAGCGAACCGTTTCCACAGCGCCGCCGCCAGCGGCGATCTCCTGGCAGAGCTCTGCGACCTCGAGTAGGGAAACCGGCTCGATGCCGCCAACGTTGAGCGCTTTGCCGTTGGCTTCCTCGCTGAGCGCCGCCGCGAGAAACGCCTCAACGGCGTCGTCGACGTAGGTGAAGTCGCGAAGTTGCGAGCCGTCGCCGAAGACCTGGATCGTCTCGCCGTCGAGCGCGCGCCGGATGAAGGTGGTGACGAAACCCTGGCGGTCGTGCTTCATCAGCAGATGCGGGCCGTAGGTGTTGGTCAGCCGCAGCGATGCTGTCGGTACGCCGTAGACATCCCAATAGAGGAGGTGGTAGCGCTCGGCGGCGACAAGGTTGATCCCGTTGACGTCGACCGGCGCCATCGGATGGCGCTCGGTGACCGGAACCTGCTGCGGGCGGCCGTACTGCTGGCGGGAAGCGGCGAAGACCACCTTCGCCTTCGGGTTGTCGGTGCGCAGTGCCTCGAGCAACGAGAGCTGCGCCCGGCAGTTGATCTCCAGGTCGGTCATTGGGTCGATCATCGAGTCGATGTGCGAGACCTGGCCGGCGAGGTTGAAGATGTAGTCCTGGTCCTGGACGAGGCGCCGGATCGCCCACGGGTCGCGCATGTCCGTGTACTGAATGTCGACCCGGTCGGCGATCTCGCGAACGTTGAACTGGTTGCCGCCGTACTCGGGGATCAGCGAGTCGGCGATCGTCACCTCGCTGCCGCGGTCGAGCAGCGCCGCGGCGAGGTTCGAGCCGATGAAGCCGAGCCCGCCCGTGACGAGGGCGCGGCTGCCGTCGAAGCTCAACGTGCCGGCTCCTTCGGCTCGCACAGCCAGGCGGTTCCTGCACGCCTGCTTTCGAGGCGCCGTAGATCGTGCGTTGCCGAGATCAGCTCATCGAAGCGACTCTTCGTACGCCAGAAGCCACACCGGGTCGGCTTCTTTCCCGGTCCACGCTGCCGCAACTCCCCGACGATCGTCAGCAGGCCGAACGTCGCGCATGGGTAGATCAGCATTCGGCAGGCGGAGAAGTTCCTCAGCACCAGCTTCCACTCCTCGTCGGTGAGCTCGGTGTCGACGCAGCAGAAGAGATGCAGCTCGGCCTTTAATGGCAGGTCGAGGACGAAGTTGTGCCGGCGGGTCTCAGCCTCAGGGAAGTGGGTCTTGAGCCTTTCTACCGTCCGCGGTCCATAGTCGGTCAGCTGGAGTTGCCAATTCGGCTTCAGGTTGTGGACCCAACGCTCGACCGGCGCTGGCCCGACCCCGTAGGAGGCGATGCGGGTCACCCCGCCTGGCTCGACCCACTCGATCAGCTGCCGGGCGCGGCGCTCCTGGTACGCGTTGCCGGCGATCTCGCGATCCCACTCCTCGCGGTCGGGGTGGAAAACGAAGATCGTGTTCGATTCGGTCCGCAGGTTGTCCCACGCATCGGGGTTCAGCAGGTCGTCGCCGACGAGCGGTCGATCCTCGCCGAAGTCGTAGTAATGCGGGACTGTGAGCTTCAAATCGAGCCACCGGCGAAGGTCGGGGCGCCGGTTGAGCCAGGCTATCCTTTCGGCCGCGGAGCGCCGGGAGGCGCGCTGCAGGAGCACTCGGGGCTATAGCTCAGTTGGGAGAGCGCCTGGATCGCACCCAGGAGGTCGCCGGTTCGAGTCCGGCTAGCTCCATTTCAGCGCGCGGCGCGGCAGGCGCTCAGCGCACCGTCTCGCAGTTCGTCGCGACCTCGTCCCTCTCGTCGGCGATCACGGTGTCGTCGCCCCTGCCGCAGTTGAGCTCGTCGCGCTCGTCGTCGTCGGCGGTGATCCGGTCGTTGCCGCGGCCGCCGAAGACGCGGTCGTTACCGGCTCCGCCGTCGAGCTTGTCCTTGCCCTTGCCGCCGCGGATGAGATCGTCGCCGTCGCCGCCCGAGACCTCGTCGTCGCCGCCTCCACCGATCAGGCGGTCGTCGCCGAGACCGCCGGCGATCACGTCGTCGCCCGTAAGCCCGTTGATCAGATCGCCGAGATCGGTGCCCTCGAGCACGTCGTTTCCGCCGGTGCCGGCGGGCGGGACGGGATCGGTCTGGGGCGGGGTGGTGACGCTGAAGGTCTGCGTCTTCGAGGTGAAGTTCCCCACCGCGTCGGTGGCGAGCACCCGGAAGGTCCAGTTGCCGTCGGCGAGGTTTGAGGCCGGCTGGTTGGAGGAGGCTCCCGAGCAGGCGCCGAAGGAGGCCGTGCCCTGGTCGATCGAGCACTCGACCGTCGAGCCGGCCTCGGCGCTGAAGCCGAAGGTCGGCCGCTGGTTGTTCGTCGCTGCGCTCGGGCCGGAGTCGATCGTCAGGCTCGGGGGCAGGTTGTCGAAGGTGAACGCTCGACTCGCCGGAGTGGAGTCTGTGTTCCCGGCCTGATCGGTGGCGCGGACCGAAAAGGTGTGAGATCCACTGCTCACGGACAGCAAGCTCATCGGTGAGTCACACGGCGAGAAACCGCCGCCGTCGACCTCGCATTCGAAGGCCGAACTCGGCTCGGAGGAAGAGAACGTGAAACTCACCGTGTTGGTCGGCCCCGACGGCCCACTGTCGATGGTGGTCTGAGGGGCCGTGGTGTCGCTGATGGCCACGTCACTAACCAAGCCAAGGCCGGTGATGAAATTTGGATTCACGCCCGTGCCGTCGAGGTTCGCACGCCCGATCCTTCCGGAATTGGTGCCCCAGTAGATGTGATCGGAGTCGACCGTCAAGCCTTCGACCACCGCATCAGGGTCAGTGATGAAGTTCTGATTCACCCCCGTGCCGTCGAGGTTCGCGCGGGCGATGTTGTTCCCGGCCGAGTGGGTCCAATAAATGTGTTCGGCGTCGATCGCCACACCATGTGGCCACGAGTTGGTCGAGATGTGCCTTCTGACGTAATTCGTGCCGTCGATGTCCGCGCGGGCGATCGCGGCGTCGTAGCTCGCGGCCACGTAGATGTGCTGCCCATCGGTTGCGAGCCCCGACCCCCCAAAGACAGGTACCCGCGGGTCTTGTACGAAGGTCTGGTTGACGCCGGTGCCGTCAAGGTTCGAACGCCCGACACTCCCGCCTATGTACGAATTGGTCCAGTACACGTGCTGAGTGTCAACCTCAACGCCGTTGGGGTTATAGGCACCTCCTATGAAACTTCGGTCGACGCCGCCACTTCCATCGAGATTTGCGCGGCCAATCTCCCCATGCAGGCTGCCGGCTGTCCAATAGACATGTTGGGCGCCAACCGCTAGGGAATCCGTGTAGGTGGCCCCGGTATCAATAAACGCCGGGGTGACGTTCGTGCCGTTCATGCTCGCGCGGCCGATCTTGCCGTCGTCATTCGAAATCCAGTACAGGGAGGCATGGGCACTTGCTGTAAGCCCAAGGCTGAGGAGGACCATCGCGAGGCCGGTACCCAGCGACAGGCTTCGCAGGCTCGCCGAAGTGAGGACGCCAACCGCGTTTCTCGTGCGGCCCCTGCTCCCCCCATATACGGAATCCTTGCGGCGACTCGCGACGAGCCTGCGTGGCGCGTACGAACGCCCCGTCGACCGCGCCCAGCTCTGCTCTCGGCTCATCGTCGATCCCCGTGTCGTGTGGCCTTGCGCCCGGAGCGAACTCTTTGGTAGGCCGCCCGAGGAGTCACCGGCCGATCCCCCGTGTCGAATGCGAGAAGCGGTCAAGGCCACCATCCACCATCCGGCCGAGGGGCGCATCGGCAAGAACTACGCGATCGGGCTAGTAGTGCTTTGTTAGCTGCGTCGTAGGGTTCGCGCCGCCGCCGGCGAACCCCCCCTGCGTCCAGTGGCAGCGACGCGAGGAGGCGATGATGGCGGTTGTGACGATGGCGGACGGAGAGGCGCCG
>JBPCRS010000038.1:0-5158 GCA_050996575.1 Solirubrobacterales bacterium | reverse complement strand
ACCGAAGAGCGGATCGTCGGCGGCGCCTCGATCGACGCCCACGGCAAGGCGCCCACCGAAGAGGTGCTCGCGGATTGCCTCGGGGCTGACGCCGTTCTGCTCGGCGCGGTCGGCGGGCCGAAATGGGATACGACGGACCCCTCGAAGCCGCGCCCCGAGCAGGGCCTGCTCGGGCTGCGCAAGGGCCTCGGCCTCTACGCCAACCTGCGCCCGGCGAAGCCGAGCCCGTCGCTGATCTCGGCGAGCCCGCTGCGCGAGGAGCGGATCGCCGGCACCGACCTGCTCGTCGTCCGCGAGCTCACCGGCGGTATCTACTTCGGCGAGTCGGGCCGCGACGGCGACGTCGCCCACGACGACTGCGCCTACTCGGTTGCCGAGATCGAGCGGATCACACACGTCGCGTTCGAGTCGGCGCGTCGGCGTTCGGAGGGAACCGGGGGCACCCCGCGAGTTACCTCAGTCGACAAGGCGAACGTGCTCGAGGTCTCACGCCTGTGGCGCGAGACCGTCACCCGCATCGCCGAGAACTACGCAGACGTCGAGCTCGACCACATGCTGGTCGACAACACCGCGATGCAGCTCGTCGCCGCGCCCTCGCGCTTCGACGTGATCCTGACCGAGAACCTGTTTGGCGACATCCTCTCCGACGAGGCGGCGATGCTCACCGGGTCGCTCGGGATGCTGCCCTCGGCGAGCATCGGTGTCGACGGCCCCGGGCTGTTCGAGCCGGTCCACGGATCGGCCCCCGACATCGCCGGCGAGGGCATCGCCAACCCGCTCGCGACCTTTCTCTCGGTGGCGATGATGCTTCGCCACGGCCTTGACCGTGCGGGAGAGGCGAGCGCGGTCGAGGATGCGGTCGAAAGTGCCCTCGCTCGCGGCCTGCGGACCCCGGACCTCAAGGGCAACCCGACCGACGGCGAAACGGTCGACGTCGGCACTGAGGAGATGACCGACGCGGTGCTCGAAGCGCTCGCGCTCTGATCGGGCATAATTCCGAGCGCGCGATCGCGGAGCCGGAGGCGAAGCGGAGCAAATTCTTTATGGAGAAGTGTGAGCTGATCTGGATGAACGGGGAGTTCGTCCCCTGGGACGAGGCGAACGTGCACGTCCTCAGCCACGGCCTGCATTACGGGACGGGTGTCTTCGAGGGCATTCGCGCCTACGACACCGAGCGCGGCACGGCGATCTTCCGCCATCGCGACCACCTCGACCGGCTGAAGCGATCGGCCGAGGCCTACTACCTCCAGCTGCCGCTCGAGCTCGACGCGATCCAGGACGCGACCCATGAGCTGATCCGCCGCAACGACCTTCGCAGTTGCTACATCCGCCCGCTCGCCTTCCGCGGCTATGGCGAGATGGGGCTTTACGCCCAGTCTGCGCCGGTCGAGCTGATGGTCGCGGTCTGGTCCTGGGGCGCCTACCTCGGCGAGGAGTCGAAGCGGACGGGCGTCCGCGCCAAGGTCTCCTCCTGGCGGCGGATCTCGCCGGCCGGGCTGATCCCGCACGCGAAGGCCTCCGGCCAGTACCTGAACTCGATCCTGGCGAAGACCGAGGCCGCCAACGGCGGCTACGAGGAGGCGATCCTGCTCGACGAGCGCGGCTTCGTCTGCGAGGGCTCGGGCGAGAACATCTTCCTCGTCCGCGACGGCGAGATCGTCACCCCGCCGCACACCGCCTCGATCCTCGACGGGATCAGCCGCAAGTCGATCATCCAGATCGCCCGCGACCTCGGCTACACCGTGGTCGAACGCGACGTCGCGCGCTCCGAGCTCTACATCGCCGAGGAGGCGTTCTGCTGCGGCACCGCCGCCGAGCTGGTGCCGATACGCGAGGTCGACGATCACCCGATCGGCGACGGCCCGGGTGAGATCACCCGCCATGTCCAGGCCAAGTACGAGGACGCGCTGCACGGTCGCGCCGAGGAGTACCTCGAATGGCTGGACATCGTCGAGCAGCCGAGTAAAGTCACCTCCTGACCGTGCTTCCTTTCGAGTGCATCGAGCGAATTAGCCGCGCCGCTGCCGCTTAGCGGCAGTCGGCCGCGCGGGTTCTCCCGCGCACAGGCATCGCTCTCTCGAACTCGAAAGGAATCACCGTGACACACCTCCCAGAACAGGTTCAGCTGTACGACACCACGCTCCGCGACGGTATGCAGGGGCAGGGAATGTCGCTCTCGGCGGCGGAAAAGGTACGCGTAGTCCACGCTCTCGACCGGCTCGGCGTCCACTTCGTCGAGGCCGGCTTCCCGAGCTCGAACCCGAAGGAGGAGGAGCTCTTCGCTCTGCTCGAGCACGAGCGCTTCGAGACGACCTCGGTCACCGCCTTCGGCATGACCCGCCGCCGCGGAATCTCGGCCGAGGAAGATCCGGGCCTGCGCACGCTGGTCGGCTCGTTCGCGCCGGTCTGCTGCCTGGTCGGCAAGACCTGGGCGCTCCACCTCGAGAAGGTGACCCGGGTATCGCGCGAGGAGAACCTGGCGATGATCCTCGACTCGGTCAACTTCTGCCGTGCTGCGGGCAAGCGCGTCGTCTATGACGCCGAGCACTTCTTCGACGCATTCCGCGACGATCGCGCCTACGCGCTCGAGTGCCTCGGCGTCGCGGTCGCGGCCGGGGCCGAGAACGTCACCATCTGCGACACCAACGGCTCGAGCCTGCCCGCGGAGGTGGCCGAGGCGACGGCGGCGGTCGTCGCCGAGTTCGGCGAGCGGGCGACGGTCGGCATCCACACCCATAACGACGCCGAGTGCGGCGTCGCCAATTCGCTCGCCGCGGTCGAGGTCGGCGCCCGCCTCGTCCAGGGAACGGTCAACGGTTACGGCGAGCGCACCGGCAACGCGAACCTGATCTCGATCCTGCCGGCGCTCCAGCTCAAGCTCGGCTATGACGTCGTCTCGCCGGAGCGGATGCCGCTGCTGACCGAGACCTCGCACTTCGTCGCCGAGCTGCTCAACCTGGGCCAGGACGACGACCGGCCATATGTCGGCCGCAACGCGTTCGCCCACAAGGGCGGGCTGCACGTCGCCGGCGTCCAGGCCGACGCCCGCACCTTCGAGCATATCGAGCCGGGCTCGGTCGGCAACAGCCGCGACGTCCTGATCTCCGAGCTCTCGGGGACCGGCTCGGTGCTCTCGCGCGCCGAGGACGCCGGTATCGAGCTCGACGCCGACGCCGCCAAGCGGGCGGTCGAGCGGGTCAAGGAGCGCGAGCACCGCGGCTACCACTACGAGGCCGCCGACGCCTCGTTCGAGCTCCTGCTGCGGCGCGAGTCGGGCGAATACACGCCGCTGTTCAAGCTCGAGAGCTTCCGCGTGCTGGTCGAGAAGCGGGCGACCGGCGGGGTCGAGACCGAGGCGACGATCAAGATCTGGGTCGGCGGCAATCGCTACGTCCGGACCGCCGAGGGCAACGGCCCGGTCAACGCGCTCGACAAGGCCCTGCGCGACGCGATCGGCGACCTGCACCCCCACCTCGCCGACATCGAGCTCTCCGACTACAAGGTGCGGATCCTCGACTCCCATGATGGAACCGGGGCGGTCACCCGCGTCTTGCTCGATTCCACCGACGGCCACGAGACCTGGGGCTCGATCGGCGTCTCGGAGAACATCATCGAGGCGTCGTGGGAGGCGCTGGTCGATTCACTGGAGCACGCGTTCCAGGAGAAGACGAATCCGGCCGACTCCTCCGCTCTCGCTCCTCCGGAAGAACGACCAGATTTCGTTCCGGCTCCGCTCCCCCGTCCGGGTCGGCCGGACTAGTGGCGGGACGGGCTCTTGGTTGAGCCGATCCCGCTCGCGAAGCCCGACGTCGGAGAGCGCGAGGAGGAGCTGGTCCTCGAGGTCCTTCGCTCGGGCCGGTTCTCGCTCGGTCCGGCCGGTCAGCGCTTCGAGGAGGAATTCGCAGCCTGGCTCGGGGTCGCCGAAGCGGTCGCCGTGTCGAGCGGCACGACGGCTCTTCATCTCGGCGTTCGCGCGCTCGGCTGGGGCGCCGGCGACGAGGTCGTCACGTCGCCGTTCAGCTTCGTGGCCTCCGCGAACTGCCTGCTCTACGAGGACGCGAAACCGGTGTTCTGCGATGTCGACCCGGTCACGCTGAACCTCGACCCCGAGGCCGCGGCTGAGGCCATCGGCGAGGCGACCGCCGGGCTCTTGCCGATCGACATCCTCGGATACCCCGCCGAGATCCCGGCGCTGGCGGCGCTCGCGGAGCGGCGCGGTCTCGGGATCCTCGAGGACGCCTGCGAGGCGCTTGGCGCCGTCGACTCGGATGGGGGGCGGATCGGCGCCGCCGGGATCGCCGCCGCCTTCGCCTTTTACCCCAACAAGCAGCTGACGACGGGGGAGGGGGGGATGTACGTCCCCGCGGACGCGGCCGCCGCCGCGCTCGCCCGCAGCGAGCGAAACCAGGGCCGAAGCGACGACATGGAGGTCGTCAACCACGTCCGCCTCGGCTTCAACTACCGCCTCTCCGACCTCGCCGCCGCCGTCGGGATCGCCCAGCTCGAGCGCCTCGACGAGCTGCTCGGCGCCCGTGCTCGCGTCGCCGCCGCCTACGACGAGCGCCTCGCCGCGCTCGGCGCCCCGGCGGGCGAGGGCGACCCCGAGGGGCTCGTACTGCCGTGCGCGGACCGCGGCGCGGAGCGGCGCAGCTGGTTCGTGTACGCGGTCCGGCTCCCGGCCGGCGCCGACCGCGAGGCCGTCGTCGCCGATCTCGCCCAGCGCGGGATCCAGGCGAAGGCCTACATGCCCTCCATCCACCTGATGCCCTTCTACCGCGAGCGCCTCGGCTATCGCGAGGGCTCGCTGCCGGTCGCGGAGGACGCATCCGCGCGACTGCTGTCGCTGCCGTTTTACCCGCGGATGAGCGAGGCGCAGGTGGATCGTGTTTGCAAGGGGCTCGCCGAGGCGCTTCGCGGCGATTGGGTCTAGAACCCTGGCGCCCCTCGCGTCAGGGCTCTGACGCTTAGCCGCTTTCTCCCGCCGCACACCGAAACTTACGCCTTTGCGCAACGTTATATTTGGGTAATCAACTAGTAGTGCTTTGTTAGCTGCGTCGTAGGGTTCGCGCCGCCGCCGGCGAACCCCCCCTGCGTCCAGTGGCAGCGACGCGAGGAGGCGATGATGGCGGTTGTGACGATGGCGGACGGAGAGGCGCCG
>JBPCRS010000051.1:0-2943 GCA_050996575.1 Solirubrobacterales bacterium | reverse complement strand
TGGCGCGCGCGGTGCGCCGCGCCGGCCCGGCAATCCTCGCCAGCGGCATGACCGTCGTCGGCGCGCTCCTGGTGATGCTGACCGCCGACCTCGGCTCGACCCGCAGCCTCGGCCCGATCGCCGCGATCGGCGTCTTCACCGTGATGATCGCCTCGCTGACGCTGCTTCCCGCGCTGCTTGTGATGTTCGGTCGGAAGGGGTTCTGGCCGCGTCGCGGCCTCGTCCAATACGACCCGAACCACGAAATCGAGGAGCGCTCGCTGTGGCGGCGCTTCGGCCTGCGCGTCGTCCAGCGCCCGGTTGCCGCACTCGTCGGCTCGACGCTGCTGCTCGGCTTCCTCTGCCTCGGCCTCCTCACCTACAAGTCCGACTTCAACATCAACTCGTTCTTCCGCGACAAGCCGGAGTCGGTGCAGGGCTTCGAGATCCTCGGCGAGTCGTTCCCCGCCGGCTTCCTCGACGCGACGACGATGCTGGTCGAGCGAACCGACGGTCAAACGACCGAGGAGGACCTGAACGAGGCGATCGCCAAGGTTGACGCGGTAGATGGGGTCGAGAGAGTCCTTCCCGCCGAGCCATCCGACGACGGCCAATTACTGCGTGCTTCGATCATCTTCGAGCAGGACCCCTACGCGAACGGGACGCTCGAGCTGATCCCGCTGATCCGTGCCGGCCTCGCCGGCCTCGGGCCCGGTCTCGACGCCAAGCTCGGCGATGCGACCGCGATTCAGTACGACTATTCGGAGGCGACGAAGTCGGACCTGAGGACGCTCGCGCCACTCGTGCTGCTCGTCATCTTCGTCATCTTGATCATCCTGCTGCGGGCGATCGTCGCGCCGCTTTATCTGATCGCGACGGTGATCTTCTCGCTGCTCGCGACGCTCGGAGTCACCGCCTTCGTTTTCATCGAGTTGATCGGCGACCCCGGCTTCGACACCGGGTTACCGACTTACACCTTCATCTTCCTCGTCGCCCTGGGCGTCGACTACAACATCTTCCTGATGAGCCGCGTGCGCGAGGAGGCGCGCGATCACCCGACCCGCGAGGCGGTCGTCCGGGCGCTCTCGGCGACCGGCCCGGTGATCACCAGCGCCGGGATCATCCTCGCCGGCACCTTCGCCGTGCTCGCCTCGCTGCCGGTCACCTTCCTGCTCCACCTCGGCTTCGCCGTCGCCTTCGGCGTTCTGCTCGACACCTTCGTCGTCCGCACGATCATGGTTCCCGCGATCGCCGAGCTCGTCGGCGACGCGAGCTGGTGGCCTTCGAAGCTGCGGCGCGGTGAGCCGGCGAAGAGCAGCGAGTAAGCCGCCGAGCGCCGCGAATCTCCGGGTAGGGTTCGCGGGCGATCGCCGAGCAGGAGACATCGAGTGCCGACACAGCGCTGCCGGTCGAGGGCACGACCGAGGTCGCACTGCCCGCAGAGCGGCTCTGGGAGGTGTTCGCCGACGTGCCGGGCTGGCCGGCCTGGAACCCGTGCATGGCCGCGGCCCGCGTCGGCGGCGGCGAGCTTCGACTCGGCGCGACGCTCTACTGGGCGTTCAACCCGATCGAGGCGCGCTACCTCTACCGGATGCCCGCGGTCGCGAAGATCGCCGAGTTCGAGCCCGGCCGAATGGTCGCCTGGCGGGTCTCGATGCCGGGCTTTCACGCGCTCCACCGCTATTCGATCGAGCCGGTTGGACCCGAAAGCTGCCGGTTCGGCTCGTGGGAGGTCGCCGAAGGGCCGCTCTACCGGCGCCTGCGCGGTTTTTGGCTCGCCCATTTCCGTTTCGTCCGCGACGCTTCGCTCGCCGGGGCCCGCGGCCTCGCTGACTAGCACGAATCCGATCGGTCTAGTCCGATCGGCTGGGCCCAATGCTCCGCACCCTGGGCCCATCGGCCGATCGTGCACCGGCGGCAGCCGCCGATCTTCACTGCATGACGACGGTGATATACGAGCTGCCTTCGCTCGATCAGGCGATGTTCGGTGATCTGCGTGCCGACCTCGGCGACGATTCGATAGAGAGCCTGGCGGCGATGTTTGCCGGTCGCTCCGCACAGCTCGAGCAGATCGTCGAGGCAAGCCGGCTGCGCCAGGGTGCCCGCCTCGCCCGCCTCGCCCACTCGCTCAGGGGAGGGGCCGCGATGCTCGGAGCCTCACGCCTCACCGTGCTCGCCCAGCAGCTCGAGGACCGCGGCCTCGCAAACAGTCTCGTTGGCGCGGAATCACTGGCCGCCGAGGCGACAGCCGAGTTCGATCGCGCCGTCGCCGAGATGAGCGCGGTGCTCGAGGGCGACCGGGTAGCTTGAACGCGTGGCCTACGACGAAGGGCTGGCGGAGCGCGTCCGTGATCTGCTCGTAGTGCGCGAGGCGTTCAGCGAGCGCAAGATGTTTGGCGGGATCTGTTTCATGCTCGGCGGACACATGGCCGGAGGCGTGATCGGCGATGAGCTGATCGTTCGGCTTACCCCCGAGGACGTCGAAAAGGCCCTGACCGAGGACCACACGCGCTTGTTCGACCCGAAAAGACTTGGGCGGGGCCCCGCGCTGGCTTCGCGGCGCCCCGCCCTTCCTGCCGTTCCCCGCCCGTCTTCGGGCTTCAGCCGGAGAGGCTGAGCACAGCTTTGCGATTGGTGCCGCTCGGCGAGCTCGCGATCCGCGGATGTGACCAGCGCCGCCATTCGGCGCGCGGCGCAAGCTCTGCGGCTCCTTGGCGCAGCAGGGGCCGCGCCGCGACGCGGGAGTTGCCGTGGCCGCGGGCTGAGTCGTGTGCGGCCGAAATCACCACGAGCAGCGACTCGAGCGCTTCGACGATCACGGCCGGGCCGAGCGCAAGCGGGTCGACGACCAACTCGCGCGCGTCCTCGACGCCTGAGCCGATGAAGGCTCCGGCGCCCGGCTCCCAGAGGCAGACGACGAGCGGAAACGAGTGCAGATCGATGATCGCGTGGACGTCGATGATC
>JBPCRS010000225.1:0-4240 GCA_050996575.1 Solirubrobacterales bacterium | reverse complement strand
ACCTGGCACCCAAGGTGCCAGGTACCGTCGTGCCAGGCACCGTCGTGCCGCTCTGGCGGGTTGGAGTTCCGCTCGGCGTCGTCGCGGCGGCAACGATCTACAACTACTCGTTCCCCGGCCTCTTCTGGCTCGCCGGCGCGACGGCGTTTCTGCTCCTGTTTCACAAGCCCCGTCCCGCCGCAATGCTCGCGGCCCTCCGCCGTCTCGCCCTCCCGATCGCGGCCACCGTCGGGGTCCTCGCCCTGCTGACGATCCCCGAGTGGGGGAGGATCCTCACCTTCACCGGGTTCGGTGCCTTCGACCCCGCCGGCGAGCAGACAGGGCTCGGAAACCTGCGCCAGGCGATCTCGCCACTCGAGGCGCTCGGGGTCTGGCCGAGCGGGGAGTTCCGGCTCGCCCCCGCCGACGCGAGCCTGCCGGCGGCCGCGTTCTACCTGGCCGGGCTGCTCGGCGCGTTCGCGGTCGGCTTCGGCGTCGTCCGGGCGATCCGCCGACGCCGAGAGGAGCCCGAGGCGGCGGCCCTGCTCGCCGCGCTCGCCGCGGCCACGCTTATCTACGCCGGCGCCGCGATCGCCGGCACCCCGTACACCTCGGCCAAGGCACTCGCGATCGCAGCTCCCGTAGCGATGTTGCTCGCTCTGCGGGCGCTGCTCGCGAAGCGCGAACGACGAACGACGAACGATGAACGACCCGCAACCGGTGCCCGACGGGCGACGACGCTCGTCCTCGCTCTCACCTTTACCGTCGCCGCCGCCCTCTCCACCTTCCTCGTCCTGCGCCAGGCACCGGTTGCCCCCGCCGACCACGGCGACGAGCTCGCCCGGATCAGGCCGCTCGTCGAAGGCGACGACGTCCTCTTTCTAGGCCGCGACGACTTCATCGCCTGGCACCTGCGTGGGGCGCCGGTCTCGACCCACATCACCAACTTCTTCTCGACCGGCAGCGTGCCGGCGCGGGTCGACCCCGAGAACGGCGAGAAGTTCGATTTCGATGCGGTGTCGGCGGAAACCCTGGACAGGTTCGACTGGGTCCTGGCCACTTCGAGCGCCTACGCAAGCCAGCCGCCGGAGAGCTTCGAGCTCGTCCGGAGAACGCCGTCGTACGCGCTCTGGGAGCGGACCGGCCGGACGATCCCGCGGCAGATCCTCGGCGAGGGTGCGGCACCGGGCGCCCTCTTCAAATGCGATCAGAAAGAGGCGCCGTCGTCTTCGGGCGTCTGGCCGATCCCGCCGATCGAGGGCCCGGAGTCGAGGTGGGGTAAAGCGGCGACGATTGCGCCCGGCGAGACCGCGACCCAGGAGATCCGGCTGACCCCGGCGAGGTGGGAGATCTCGCTCGCCTACGACAGCCCGCGACCGCTCTCGATCCGCGTCAGCGGTCCCGGCCTCAGCGGCAGCGACCTCGCCTTGCCGGCGAACCTCGACTTTCGCGGCCCGACGCCGCCGTTTCCGGCCGAGCCGCCGCTCGACATTCATCATCGCGGCGCCTATGAGCTCGAGGTGACTCTCGCCGACGCGCCGCTCGCCGGCCGGCTGCTCGGCGTCGAAGGCGAGGCGCACCTGCGCGGCCTGTTCGCGACGCCGGTCTCGGCGCCGGTCAAGCGGATCGCGGGCGCTCGCACCTGCGGTGAATACGTCGACTGGTACCGCTGAGCGCCGAACCTAAAGTCAGACCCCTTTAGGTTCTCTGCCGTGACCGACGGCGACCTGATCCTGATCGCGGGCGCCCTGCTGGCCGCGGGCATCGCCGCCGCCCTGCTCGCCTCGCGGATTCGCGTGCCGAGCCTGATCCTCTTCCTCGGCGTCGGCATGGCGATCGGCACCGACGGCACCGGCTGGATCGAGTTCAGCGATTACGAGCTCGCTCGCACCGTCGGCATCATCGCCCTCGCGCTGATCCTTTTCGAGGGGGGGCTCACCTCGGGGCTGATCGAGATCCGGCCGGTGCTCGGTACCGCGATCAGCCTCTCGATCGTCGGCACCGTGTTGACCGCGGTGATCACCGGCCTCGCTGCTGCCTGGCTCTTCGACCTCACGACGCTCCAGGGCATGCTGCTCGGATCGATCATCGCGACCACCGACGGTGCCGCGATCTTTGCCCTGCTGCGCGGCTCGACCCTGCGCCGAAAACTCGCCCGCACGCTCGAGGGCGAGGCCGGGCTCAACGACCCGGTCGCGATCCTGCTCGTCCTCGGCCTTATCGAGTGGATCCAGGACCCGGAGTTCGGGATCGTCGGGATGCTCGTCCTCTTCGTCGAGGAGCTCGGGATCGGCCTCGCCGTCGGCGTCATCGTCGGGCTTGCCGCGGTCGCCGCGCTGAAGCGGATCCGGCTCGACACCGGCGGGCTATTCCCGGTCGCGTCGCTGACCGTCGTCGCCCTCTCCTACGGCCTCGCCGACGTGCTCGGTGGCTCGGGCTTCCTCGCCGTCTACCTGACCGGCCTCGCGCTAGGCGGCGCGGCGATCCCGGCGAAGCGGACGATCACAACCTTCCACGAGGGGCTCGCCTGGGTCGCCCAAGTAACCCTTTTTCTCGTCCTCGGGCTGCTCGTCTTCCCTTCGGACCTCGGCAGCGTCGCGATCGAGGGAACGGTGCTCGCCTTTATCGTTCTTCTCGTCGCCCGTCCGGCCGGCGTCTTCGGCGCGAGCTTCCCGTTTCCCTACAGCCTCGCCGAGCGGGTCACCCTCTCCTGGGCGGGTCTGCGGGGCGCGGTGCCAGTGGTGCTCGCGACCTTTCCGGTGATCGCCGGGGTCCCGGGCAGCGAGGTCTTTTTCGACATCGTCTTTTTCGCCGTCCTGCTCTCGACCCTGCTCCAGGGTTCGACCTTCGAGTGGCTCGCAAGGCGCCTGAAGGTGACGTCGAGTGAGCCGGCGCTGCCGCGGCCGCTCGCCGAGACCGGGGTGATCCGCCGACTCGGGGCGGAGGTGCTCGAGCACCCGGTGGTCGAGGGCGATGCGATCGTCGGTCAACCGGTCCGCGACCTCGACCTGCCCCGCGACGCGATGGTCAACGTGATCGTCCGTGGTGACCAGGCGATCCCTCCGCGCGGATCGACCCGCCTGCGCGCCGGCGACCGCCTCCACCTGCTCGTCCGCCAGGAGGCTGCGCCGCAGGTCCACGACCTTCTCGACCGTTGGCACAGCGGCCCGATCGGTCCCGCCGCCCGGCCGCCGCGGAAGATCCTCGGTCGCCCGCCGGTCTTCTCCTCTCGGCCGTGGCACGAGGACGACGGCGATCCCGCTTCGCCTCGGAAGATTGCCGGCGAGACGGTCGCGATCCGCCTGCGCGAGCGCCGCGACGTGCCCGGGGCACTGCTGGTGCTCGAGGACGGGCGCTACGGGGTCAGCGGCCCGATCCTTGCGATCGGCGGCCGCGAGGACCTGACCGATTGGGCGAAACGCCGGTTGCCGACGGCGTCGGCCGAGGAGCGCGCCTGGCTCCAGGGAATGATCGGCGCGCTCGGCGCCGACCGCTTCTAGCGGACTAAGTCACTAAGCGGTCGCGCCGGAGCCGAGCTTGTCCTCGACCCACTCGGTCGAGGCGATGTGCTTCGGCATCCCGAGCTGCTTCGGATCGAAGCCCATCGCCAGGCCGACGAGCTGGGGGAGGTGAAGGACGGCGAGGTCGAGCTCGCGGTTGACGACCTTCGCCGCCTCTGGCTGTTGCATGTCGAGGTTCAAATGGCAGAGCGGGCAAGGGGTGACCAGGCAGTCGGCACCGGCGTCGACCGCGTCAGCGATGTGCGTTCCCGCCTGGCGCAGCGAGGTTTCCTTGTTCATCGTGATCACCGGGAAGCCGCAGCACTTGCGGGCGCCGTCGTAGTCGACGACCTCGCCGCCGAGCGCCTCAATCACCTGCTCGAGATAGATGTCGCGATCGGGGTGCTCGTCGTAGCCGAGCCGGCTCTTCGGGCGGATGATGTAGCAGCCGTAAAAAGGTCCTACCCGCAGGCCCGAGAGCGGCCGCTTGACCTGCGCCTTCAGCGTCTCGAGCCCGATGTCCTCGACCAGGACCCAGAGGAAGTTCTTGTTCTCGAAGCCGTCCTTGTCCTTGACGTACTCGATCCCTTCGCCGGAGAGCGCCTCGTTGACGTGGGCGCGGTAGGCCGAATCGGCGTCGAGGCGCTGCTGGCACTCCGACTGCGCGCCCTGGCAGGTCGAGCAGATGTTCATCATCGCCAGGTCGGTCTGCTGGGCGAGCGCGAAGGTGCGGGCGTTGAGCGTGTCGGCGAGCTCTTGGT
>JBPCRS010000216.1:0-4949 GCA_050996575.1 Solirubrobacterales bacterium | reverse complement strand
CTCTCCCTCGCCCACGACGGGCTTACGAACTAGTCCGGTCTCCCCGGTCCCCGCGGGGCCCCCGGCCACGACGCTGCAAGGATCGAGGATCTGGTTGAGCTCGGCCCTGACCACGGCCTCGTTCACGCCTACCCCTCGCCGCTCCAGGGCTCGGCCAGCGCGCCGCCATCCGAGCCCACCGGATCCGTGCTCGCAGCGCCGATCGCTTCCAGGTCGAGCCCGAGGATGCGGGCGAGATTGCCTCCGAGGATCGCTTGCTTGAGCTCGGTCGTCAGCGGCGGCAGGCCGTAGCCGTCGATCAGAGACTCGGGCAGCTCGAAGTCCCAAAACGCCTCGATCAGCGGGCGCGGGTGAAGCGCCGAGCAACCAGTCCCCCAGATGATCCGTTCGGCAGCGCCCGCCATCAGGAACGCCGCGAGGATCTCGGCGAACTTAAGTGGCGAGTTGACGATGTAGGCGCTCGCACCCTCGAGCACGACTGACGCGTTTCGGTAGTAGGAGAGCTGCAGGGCCGTCTCCTCGATGAAGGCGAAGCCACCGTGGACGATCTGAAAGTTGAGCTCGGGAAAGGCGATCAGCGCGTCCTCGAGATCGCGCGGGTGAAAGGGCTGGATCGGGCAGCCGGCCATCGCGATCGCCTTGTGCACCGCGACGCTGCGGATTCCGCGTTTCTGAGCGTGCTCGAGAATCGGGTAGACGGCTTCCGCGTCGTCCATACGAACCTCGACCCCGGTGCCGTCATAGATGTCGTAGGGGTAGAACTTGAGCCCGACGACGCCCTCTTCCTCGATCAGGCGGTCGACCTCGCCGATCGGGTCCTCGTGCGCCGGCCAGATGCCGCCGAAGAGGGCAACTCGATCGGGATGTAACTCGCGCAGCTCGCGGCCAACCCAGAGCGGCGAGGCGCCGCCCTTGTAGAGCCCGTAGAGCGGGATGTCGTGGTAGACGCAGTAGTCGGTCTGGCTTTCGTCGAAAACGGCTCCCCCGAGAAGCTCGGCGCCGACCCGCGTAAAACGCTCGCGGTCGAGCAACCAGCGCCTGTCTCCGCGCGGCGAGAACACCCGGTGATAGCCGCGATAGAGCGACTCGACAACGAGCTCGGAGATCGGATCGGTGTAGGTCTCGGGCGGCGAGTTGTAGCCGTGGACGACTCCGTCGACAACGGGAACGCCGCCAATCACCGATCGAACTCTTCGAGCCGCGCCGCCGCCTTCCGCCGCACGGCTGAGCGCACGATCGGCGTCCAGCCGAGCAGCAAACCGACCGGGCCGAGTGCCTGCCGGGCCCAGCGATGGAAGTCGAACACGTCGCGATGCTCGGCGATCAGCCCGTTCTCGAAGCGAAAACTCGCCTGAATGTCGTTGACGACGGCGCGCCCGCTCTCGCTGAAGGTGTAGCGGGCAATCCAGTGCGCGCTGCCGCGCCCACCGTCGGCCTCGTGCTCGTGAAGCTCAACGCGAAGATCCCCCGGCTCGTCGGTCAGCATCCGCCACATCGCACCGGCGCGATCGCCGCGAAGCTCGGGAAAAACGGGATCGGAGAAACGGACGTCGGGCGCGTAGCAGGCGGCCATCGTCGCTCCGTCGCCCGCGTCGAAGGCGGCGTAGAAGCGCTCGATCACGGCAACGTCGGTCGCTGTCATCGTCCTCTTCCTCTCTTCCGGTCGCGTTCGATCGCCCGACCAACGAAGGGCGCGACGAGCTCTTCGGTTCGCTCGGGGTCGTCGATGAACGGCCAGTGGCCAGATTGCTCGAAGATCTCGACCTGGGCGCGCGGGAAGCCCTCGCGCTGCCGCGCCGCCATCTCGACCGGGAGAAACGGGTCCTCGGCGCCCCAGATGACGAGTGCCGGGCGATTCGGCCGCCGAGCGAGCGCCGCGGCCTGGGAGCGCGCTCGGGCATCGACCTCCTCGGCCGATCCCGAACGGTAGGTCTCGAGGTTCGTGCAGCGTGTCTCGCGGTCGAGATCGTCGTACCAGCCGTTCAGGGTCTCGGTTGGAACCGGCCGGGTCTGGCCGTTTTGGATGCCGGCGACGAAGACGTCTCGCCTCAGCCCGAGCCAGAACGCCTCGCCGCTTCCGGCCGGGCGCGAAATCTGAGCGATCATGTGGTCCTGATAGCCGAGCAGGAGGCCGGTGTTTATCAGCGTCGCGCTGCGCAGCCGCCGCGGCCGGCTCTTCGCCCATTCGAGCGAGACCGGACCGCCGATGTCGTGAGCGACGAGGTGGACTCGGCGGATCCCGAGCTGAGCCAGCGTCTGGTTGAGAAACTCCGCTCCGACATCGGCCGTGCGGCCGATGCCCCAGGCGTCAGCGGCATGGCCAAAGCCCGGCATGTCGAAAGCGACCGCGCGCGTTCGGCGGTTCGCGAGCCGGGGCATGAGGCCGCTCCAGTCGGCTGCCGATCCAGGTATTCCGTGGACCATGACGACCGCGGTCCTCCCCTTGCGAGGCCCCGACTCGAGCAGGCGGGTTTCCTGCTCGCCGACCGTGATCGTGCGTTCGCGGATCTCGGCCGTGGCCGCCGACCCGGAGCCCGCGGCCGGAACATCGGGGGGATCGAGGAAGCTCGCCGAGGGATCGCAATACTCGCTCGGGGACTCCTGAGCGCTTGCGGCAGCGGGGCCCGTAATCGTCGCGAGCGCGCAGGTTGCTGCGAACAGAGCGAGCAGACGGATGGCCCTGCTCATTTCGATTCGCTCCAGGCTTTCGGATCGATGCCGGCGGTCGGCAGCGTCTCTTCGACCTCGACTCCACAGGTCGCGATGATGCGCGCGACCATGCAGTAGTAGGAACAGCAAACGACGAGCTCGGTCGACTGCCGGCGGCCGAGCAGATCGAGCACGGCGAGCGTGAGCCCTTCGTCCGCCTCGACGTCGCGAGCGATCGAGACTGCGAAGCGGGCGACCAGCCGACCATCGTCGTCGAGGGCGTCCAGATCACCGTTGACCGCGGCCTCGATTTCGGCCTCGCCTAACCCAACCGCCCTGCTGACCTGCTCGTGCTGGGCGCGCTCGTAGTCGGACTCCGTCGCGCGCGCGACGGAGAGGATCGCAATCTGACGGAGACGAGGATCGAGCTCGGATCGCAGCAGGATCGCCTGGCCGAGGTCGGTCAGGGGTCGCAGCGCGGCGGGCGCGCCGGCGACCATCCGGACGACATTGAGCGCGGGCAACTCGGCGAGGATCGAGCGAGCATCATCCCCGAGCTCGGCCGTCGCCGGGTAGGGAATCGTGCTCATCGCTCGGCGCCCGAGGCGACGGCGTTTGAAGCTTCAGCGAGGCGCCGAGCGCTCTCGGGGTCGTGGCTGGGCGCGACGACGACTCGGTGTCGGTCGCAGAGCTCGCGCAGCAGCGCAGTCGATCGGCGATGGGCGCGCTCGTCCTGGGCGACACCGTCGACGATTCCCTCGTCGAGGGCGCGCTCCGAATAGGCGGCGTCACCCGTGATCAGGTCGATACGGTCCGACTGCTCGACGACTACCGAGAGATGGCCCTTGGTGTGGCCCGGGGTCGGCACGAGCCTGACGGTACCGTCGTCGGTCAGCGCAAAGCTGGCGTCGAAGACCTCCCACGGGTCGCTATCGAATTCGACCGTGCGTGGCTCGAGCCAATCGGGGTAGTGACTGTTGAGATAGCCGTTGACCGGGCCGGTTCGGGCAAGCGCCATTGACGCCTCGGTCGCGCTCATCATGATCTCGACGCCCGGGAAATGCGCCAGCCCGCCGGCGTGGTCGCCGTGCATATGGGTCATGACGACGCAGCGCACGTCGCCGGGCTCGATCCCAAGCGCTTGTAGCTGCGGGCCGATTTCCTCTTCCGGCGCCACCCAGCGGCGCTCGCTCGTGCGCACGAACGGATGCCACCACGGTTGATAGCCGGGGTCGTTGGCGTGCGAGCTCTCGCCGGTGTCGACGACGATCACGCCGTCGGGGTGCTCGATCGCGAAGCATTGGATCGGCAGCCGCGGCGACCAGTTGCGGTCGGCGAGGATGTCGCCGACGCGCGCCGGTCGAGGGCCAAAGCGTGCTTCGACGTGGCGCGTCTTGATCTGCACCTGCCCCGTCTCGATCACAACGACCTTCACGTCGTGAGACCCTAACACAACGTCCATTGCATTTGTGCCATCGGATGAATATCATCGCCGCCCGATGACCGAACACGCTCCCCTCCCTCCGCTCGCGGGCCTGGACACCGTTCGCGAGCGGCCTGGCGGTCGCAGTGCGCGGATTCGGGCCAGCGTGCTCGCGGCGACGCGAGAGGAGCTGCTCGAAGCTGGCTACGCGGCACTCTCGCATCGTCTGGTTGCGCAGCGGGCAGAGGTCGACCCGGCGACCGTCTACCGGCGCTGGCCAACACGTTCGCTGCTGGCCTCCGACGCGCTGTTAGAGGTCGCGAGCCGCGCCGTCCCGGTACCCGACAGCGGTGACGTCGCGGTTGACATGAGAACGCTCCTGGACGGGATCGTCGCGGCGCTCAGCGACCGCACGATGCTGCGGTTCTTCCATGCGCTCTCGGCCGCCCGCGCCGACGCCGAGGGTGACCTGATCGAGACCTTGCGCGAGTTTTGGGATGCGCGCTTCAGCGGCGCCGAGGAGATCGTCGTCCGCGCCATCAACCGTGGCGAGCTTCCGCGCGAAGCCGAACCTCACGCCGTGATCGAGCAGCTCGTCTCGCCGTCCTACTTCCGGGCCTTGGTGACCGGCGAGCCGTTCGACGAGGAGTTCTGTGAGCGCTGCGTCAGGACAACGCTTCGGTCGGCCGGCGGCCCAGGCGGAATAAAGCCCTAAGCCTGGATCCAGGCTAAGAACCTATCCCGATAGGTTCTAAGCCTCAATCCACCGATTCGCCGTCGGGTTGACGTAATTGCCGCTGCCGCGGTGTGAACGGCGAGGAACTGCAGACGGCGAGCGCCGGGAGGCTCCGCCGAGCCGAAGATCCGCTCCGCGCCG
>JBPCRS010000215.1:0-6966 GCA_050996575.1 Solirubrobacterales bacterium | reverse complement strand
GAAACGTTGTGCCTGAAACGGCGAGACGCAGGCGCCGGCTGGCAAGGACGCAGGGAGCCCGCATGGCAGCGCCATGTGGGCGACTGAGGACGTAGCCACGGCGGCGATCTGCGGCCGTCGTTTCGGGTGCAACGTTCCTGGGAGGCCCACTAGCTCCTCAGGCTCAGTCCCGGTCGCCCTCGGGCACCTGCTCGCGCAGGCGCTGCATCGTCGTTCGCAGGATCCGCGATACGTGCATCTGCGAAACAGCGATCCGCTCAGCGATCTGCGTCTGGGTCAGGTCCTCGACGAAGCGCAGGTGGAGCACCATCCGGTCGCGGTCGGAGAGATCATCGAGCACCGACGCCATCGCCTCGCCGTACTCGACCGTGTTGAAGCCCGGGTCGTTCTCGCCGAGGCGCTCGACCATCGGCACTCCCTCGGAGTCGTCCATGCGCTGGAGCGCGTCGATCGAGACGGCGTGATGAGCCCTGCTCGCCTCCATCGCCTCGAGCACGTCCTCATCGGTCGAGTTGAGGTGCTCGGCGATCTCGCGCACCGATGGTGGACGACCGAGCGTGGCCGGCAGCTCCGCCGACGCCTTCTCGACGGCGGCGACCCGTTCCTGCAGGTCCCGGGGGACGTGGACCGACCAGCCGCGATCACGGAAATGGCGCCGGAGCTCGCCGAGAATCGTCGGCGCCGCGAAGGTGGTGAAGGCGACGCCACGCTCGGGATCGAAGCGATCGAGCGCTTTGACCAGGCCGAGGCTGGCGACCTGCACGAGGTCGTCGAGCGGCTCGCGGCCGCCGCGATAGCGCGAGGCAAGTCGCCTGACGAGCGGCATGAACCGGCGGGTCAGCTCCTCGCGGGCGACCGAGTCCCGGGTGCGCGCGAACCGTTCGAGCAGCTCCTTCTCCTCAGCCATCTGCTCGGCCGGCCCGGGCACCGGGCTCGCTGCTTGGGTTGGATCGATTCCGGACATGGATCAGTGGCCCTGAGGCCTGGACGCGGACAGCGTAGGGCCGAGCCTCGCGGTGTAGGATCGCCACCGTAGATCGGGATCGCGAAGGGAGCGACGATGGGATTCATGGACAAGATGAAGGACGCCGCGAACCAGGCTTCGAAGGCGACCGGGATGGGCACGGGAATGGGCGTCGGCGACCAGGTCGCCTACCGCAACAAAGCGATGAAGATCAACGAGTCCGGGGTGAACACGCCGGCGACGGTGAAGTCAGCCACGGAGAGCGGCAACTCGGACGTCGGCGGCAGTAGTGAGTTCCAGTTCGAGGTCGAGCTGCGCCCCGAAGGCGGCAGCCCCTACTCAGCGACGTTCACGCAGTTCATGGCCAAGGGATCAATGCGCGACATCGCCGCCGGCTCCGAGATCACCGTCCGCGTCGACCCCGACGACCCGAACTCGATGATGTTCTGGGGCTTGCCCGGGTAGCTACGGCGCGACGCCCGCGTCCTCGAGCTGCTGGTCGACCTGATCCTGGATCGAATCCTGGATCTCATTTGCCGAGGATGCGGCTGAGCCGCCCTTGTCCTTGCCGCCGGAAGCGGCGCCGGACTCGTCGAGCGACTGGTTGACGTCGTCCTGAACCGAATCGCTGAGATCCTCGGCGTTTTCGAACGCATCCTCTTGGATCTGCTCGCTCTGATCGAACGCTCGGTCGATCTGCTCGTCGGTGTCGTTGAGGATCGGCTTGACGATGACGAGATAGGAGACGAGCATGATCACGATCACGACGATCCCGTAGACGACCACGGCCTTGACACTGTTCCCCATGAAGATCATTTGACTCCCCTTGCTGTGTTTCGTTTTCTATTCTTTGAAGCGACGGAATCGTAATCGACGCTCCGGCCGCTTGTCGTTCAGCCGGTCGCCATCGGAACGTACGGTCCCTCGGAGGGCTGGACGAGCACCCATCCCGTGCCGGAGAATTGCATCTGGATCGACTCCCAGCCCTCGGTTTCCTCGAACTTGGCGAGGTCCTGTTCGACTGACATCTCGGCCTCAGCCCTGCAGGAACTTGCCGATACCGCCCGCGGCACCGCCGGCCCCGCCGCCGGCCGTGCCGATGACCCGGCCCTCTGAGGGCTGGATCAGGATCCAGCCGGTGCCCGAGACCTGCATCTGGAAAGTCTCGCCCGAACCGCGGCCGATCAATGTCTTCATGTTCATGTCGGCTTTGACCGAGGTCTGCAGGCCGCTCGACCAAGTGATCGCCGCCTGTGGGTCGGCGAACGTGGTCTCGTTGTTGACCTCGAGCATCACCGGCGGGCCGTCGGAGACGAGCGCGACCCAGCCGCTGCCCTTCAGTTCCATGTTGTAGAGGCCGCCGCTGAGCATTCCCGACGCACCCTCCACCTTCTTGATGTCCCAGTCGATGCCGGCATCGAAGGCGAGCACGTTGGCGCCGTTGGCGGTAATCGAGTCATTCTCGAGCGGAATCAGCTGAATGTCCTGCGCCGTGTCGGCGAGGAAGACCTCGCCCGATCCGCGCACCTTCATCAGCTGGGTGCCCTCGTTCGAGACGGCCTTCTTCAGCATCCTGCCGAGACCTCCCGATCCGGCGTGCTCGAACTGAACGTCGCCCTGATAGGCGACCATCGACCCGAGCTTGGCCTGGATCTCTATACCGGCGAGCTCGACCTTCAAAAGCTTTGAGTTCTGGAGCCGCCAGGGCGCCCCGCCCTCAGTCTCCTGGAACTGCGCGAGTGCCTCGTGTGCCGCCATTCTCAAACTCCTTTTCGGTTGTTGCTCCCGAGCGCGAGCAGCATACGGATCTCCTAGATTCCGCCGCGTCTTGAATCTCAACTACGTCAGAAAGGGATCGGGGAAGCCACTCGTCTTGATCCACGGCCTCGGTGGCTCGATCGTGATCTGGCGCCCGGTGATCGACCGGCTCGCGATCGATCGCGACGTCGTCGCACTCGACCTGCCGGGCTTCGGCCGATCGCCCGATCCGGGCGGTCGCTTCAGCGCGAGCGCGGCCGACCTCGCGGACGCGGTCAGCGGGCTCTGCGCGGAGCTCGGGATCGAGCGGCCACACACGGCCGGGAACTCACTCGGCGGCTGGATCGCCCTCGAGATGGCGGCGAACGGCGACGCCGCATCGGTTTGTGCGCTCTCGCCTGCGGGCCTTTGGCGGGAACCGCTCGGACCGCGGCGCTACGAGAGGCAGGCGCTGGGACGGCGGCTGCGACCGCTGGTCCGGGCGATGCTCGCGACCGAGGGCGGCCGGGCACGGCTGCTTAGCTCGACCGTCGCCCGGCCCGAGCGGCTCACGCGCGAGGAGGCGACCGAGATTATCGACAGCTATCTCGACGGCCCGCTCTACGCGGCGGCGAACGAGGCGATGCGAAACGGCGCCTTTGAGCGCAAGGACGAGATCGACGTGCCGGTGACGCTCGCCTGGGGCGAGCAGGACATCCTGCTCGGGCGACCCAGCCGCACGCGGCGCCCGCCGGGCTGCCGGTATCTGGAGATGCCGGGCTGGGGGCACACGCCGACCTGGGACGATCCCGAAGGTGTGGCCGAGCTGATCCTCGAGGCGAGCTCGGCGGGCTGCGAGGTGGATCGCGTTTAGGCCGGTATGAGGGCGGCTGGCCCTCGAAGAAACCGTCGGGGCGGAAATGGGCGGTGACGGGCTCGAACCGCCGACCCCTTCGGTGTAAACGAAGTGCTCTCCCAGCTGAGCTAACCGCCCGGGTCTGAAAGTCTAGGTAGCCGCCTTGCGCCCGACCGAAGAGCTCGAGTTCGACGACGGCGTAGTCGGCGGCGATCGAGGTCGCCGTCGCGTTGTGGTCCCAGATGGGATCGGGAGCGTGATCGAGTTTGCCGTGGGTGCGGGAATAAAGGAATCGATCATCTAGGGTCCGGCGCCGATGATTCTCCAGCGGGTGGAACAGGCGGACTGGTTGTCGAACGCGTACCTGGCGATCGACGAGCCGGGCGGTTCGGGTGTGCTGATCGACTCGAACGGCGTCACCGAGCCGCTGACCGAGCGGGTCGAGCGCGAGGGAATCGAGCTGACCCACATCCTGCTGACACATTCGCACTGGGACCACGTCGTCGGCGCGAAGAAGCTCGCCGAGCGCTTCGGCGTCCCAGTCGTCGGCAGCGAGGAGACCGCGGCTCAGGGCGGCGATCAGTTCGAGGTCACCGAGAGGATCGCCGGCGGCGGCACGATCGAGTCCGGGGATCTACGGATCGAGGCGGTCGAGGTGCCCGGCCATGTCGCTGGCCAGCTCGCGTTCGTGATCGATAAGACCGACGTGATCACAGCCGACTGCCTGTTCAAGGGGACCGTCGGCGGCACGCGTGCGCCGGGCGCGACCGGTTTCGCCGATCAGCGCGTCTCGATCATGGACCGGCTGATGGAGCTGCCCAAGGAGACCAGGGTTCACCCCGGCCATCGCGAGCCGACGACGATCGGCGAGGAGTGGGAGTCGAACGCGTTCGTCCGGATCTGGCGCGGCGTCGACGGGGAGGGCACCGACCGCTGCGAGGTCGGTCCGCCCGACGGTGAGCGCAAGGAGGCGACGCTGGTCCTCTGGGCACCCGACTACGACGGCGGCAACAAGGCCTGGGTTCGCTTCGACAACGGCGAGGACGCGATCGTCGGCGGCTCGCAGGTGAAGCGCAGTTAATGCTGCCGGACGAGCTCACAGTCGCCGGCGACTTCATCGTTTCGGTCGGCGATCACGGCGTCGCGGCCGGATCCACAGCGAACGACGTCCGCACTCGAATCGCGAGCGTCGATGTGATCGCTTCCCGCTCCCGCCGTGAGCTGGTCTCGCCCGCCACCGCCCGCGATTCGATCCGCCCCGGGGTTGCCGAGAAGCGAGTCGGCGCCTGGGCCGCCCGCAAGGCGATCGCCGTCCTTGCGCCCGATCAGCCTGTCGCTTCCTGGCCCGCCGCTGATCTCGTCGGCTCCGAGCGCACCGTCGAGTGCATCGTTTCCGCCCTCTCCATCGAGCGTGTCGTCGCCGAGACCTCCTTCGACGGAGTCGTCGCCGTCGCGGCCGGAAACGCAGTCAGCACCACCGAGTGCGGCAACTCGGTCATCGCCGGCGCCGGCGATGATCCGATCGCCGGCATCACTGCCGAGAAAGCTGTCGGCGCCACGGACTGACGTGCCGTTGTTGGCGCAGCGCCCCTGGGCGAGCGGCCGCTGCCAGTCGGGCATCGACTCGGTCGCCGGATCGAAGGTGACCCGCTCCACCGAGTTGCCGTCGAAACTCATCGAGAAGATGTCGAAGTTCGGGTCTTCGCGATTCGAGCTGAAGAGAATCCGGGTGCCGTCGGGGGACCAGGCCGAATTCCGCTCGCTCGAGGGCTGCCCGGTCAGGTTGCCGGGGGCGGCGCCGGTCTCGCCGACGATCCAGATGTCTTCATTTCCCCCACGATCGCTGGTGAAGGTGAGGAAGTCGCCTTGCGGCGAGAAGGCCGGGTTGATGTCGACGGCCGGATCCTTGGTCAGGTTCGTCTGCGCGCCGCCGAGCGGGGTCATCGTGTAGATCTCGGCGTTGCCGTCTCGGTTCGATTCGAACGCGATCCGGCGGCCGTCGGGTGCGTAGGCGGCGACGGAATCGACTCCCGGCGCCGAGGTCAGTTGCATCAGCTTCTCCCCGGTCGCGGGCTCGGCGGAGTAGATCTCGAAGTCGCCGCTGCGATCGGAGTTGAAGGCGATCCGCGACCCGTCCGGCGCCCACGCGGGATTGAAGTCGCTGCCGGGATCGTCGGTGAGCTGCCGGACCCCGGAGCCGTCGGCCGCCATCGCGTAAATCTCGAAGTCGCCGTCGCGGTCCGACTGATAGGCGATTTCGCTGCCGTCGGGGGAAAAGACGGGCTTGCGGTCCACCGCCGGGTCGTCGGTTAGCTGGACGAGGTCCGAGCCGTCGGCGGCGATCGTGTAGATCTCGAAGTCGCCGTCGCGGTTGGAATTGAACGCGATCCGGCCATTCTCACCGGGGAGTGCGGCAATCGTCGGCGGAGCCGCGACGAGCGCGGCCGTGGCCAAGCTGAAGATCATTCCCAGCCTCACGAGAACGAAAGGTTGCCAAATCGACCGCGATACGGTGCCACCGTATGGACCTCGGACTCGACGGCAAGGTCGCGCTCGTGCTCGGCGCCAGCCGCGGCATCGGCCGTGGGATCGCCGGCTCGCTCGCCCGCGAGGGCGCCCACGTCGCGATCGCGAGCCGCTCTGCCGAGCGGATCGAGGCGACCGCGGCGGAGCTCAGCGAGGAGACGAGCGTCGCCGTCGAACCGCTCAGCGCCGACACGGACGACCTCGAGCGCCTCGCCGAGCTGCCCGGCGAGGTCGCCGAGCGGATCGGACCGGTCGAGATCCTCGTCACCAACACCGGCGGGCCGCCGCCCGGTGGGATGCTCGATCACGACCTCGACGATTGGGAGCGGGCCTACCGCTCGCTGGTGCTCGCGCCGCGCGTCCTTGCCGAGGCGGTTCTGCCGGGGATGCGCGAGCGCAGCTGGGGGCGAATCGTCAACGTCGGCTCGACCTCGACCCGCGAGGTGATCCCGGGCCTCGGGCTCTCCAACGTGCACCGCCCGGCGGCGACGGCGACGTTCAAGGCGCTGGCCCGCGAGGTCGCCGCCGACGGGATCACGGTCAACACGGTTGCCACCGGCCGGATCGCGACCGAGCGGCTGGTCGAGCTGAGTGGATCGATGGAGGCGGTCGAGGAGCGGGCCCGGATCGACGTTCCGGCGGCACGACTTGGCACCGCCGACGAATACGGCGACCTCGTCGCCTTCGTCTGCTCCGAGCGGGCCGGCTATCTGACCGGCACCGAGATCCCGCTCGACGGCGGCCTGCTGCGCTCTGTCTAAGCCTCAATCCACCGATTCGCCGTCGGGTTGACGTAATTGCCGCTGCCGCGGTGTGAACGGCGAGGAACTGCAGACGGCGAGCGCCGGGAGGCTCCGCCGAGCCGAAGATCCGCTCCGCGCCG
>JBPCRS010000136.1:0-7306 GCA_050996575.1 Solirubrobacterales bacterium | reverse complement strand
CTGATCTCGCTCGGCCTACGGCCTTCGCTCGAACAGTGGTCGCGATCTCGTGAGACGATAGGCAGCGTCAGGGGTGGTGCGATGACCCGTTGAGGTCAAGACGATAAGTCGCCAAACCGCCCGGTTTCGCCCTCCGGAACCTCGAAAGCGACCAGCCAGGCCCCGGCCTGACGCCCTTTAGAGCCGCAGTTGTTCGTCCCGCCACCAACCTCGACGCCCGCCGTTATAGGCTCCCGCCTCGATGCCGAACGATCGTCAGACCTATCGCCTGCGGGCAGCCGGATCGGGCCGAGAGGCGCTCGCTGCGATCGACGGCGAACGCGTCTACGTCGATCGCGAGACCGGTGAGGAGATGGGGCCGGTCACCCGCACGCTCCCCCTGGCCCCCTCGGACTCTTCGCTGCTGCGCGTTCCCGAGAACCTTCGCGAGTGCCGTCGGTGTGACCAGCTAATCGGGCTCGACGTCAGCGACTGCCCGTATTGCGGCCTGCGCCAGCCGGCCCTCGACGGCGACTCGTGAGCCGCGCCGCCTCGCGGCGGCTCCGTGCCGGCGCCCTCCTCGCTTCGGGACTCCTCGCCCTGTCGGCCGGCATCGGATGCGGAGGCGACGAGGAGACGACGACGCCGTCGACCACGCCAACAATCGAGCCGGCGACGCCGACCGGAGCCACCGGCGCAGCGGGCGTCGAGGGAACCGAGGACGTCGCTCAAAGCGAGGACGGGAACGTCGACCCCGACGACGGCACCGTCACCCCACCAGCGGAATCCGGCACTCAGACGATCAAGCCCGAGGACTCACCGGAAAACGACACCCCGCCCGAACCCGGGTCGGCGGCTGAACAATTCGAGCAGTACTGCGACGAGAATCCGGACGCCTGCGGCTAGTTGTTGCCGCCGCCCCCGCCGCCCCCGCCCCCGCCGCCCCCGCCGCCCCCGCCGCCCCCGCCGTCCTTGACCATGTATGCCCAGTAGAGCAGGCGCGCCGTCGTGTAGCGGCAGCCGTAGCGGCGGGATTTGCCGACTTCCGTCTGCGGACGGCTGTCGCGAATGTCTTCCTCGTCGGTGCACTTCTTCGGCGAGCGGCTCGCGCGCCAGTAATCGCCACGTGACTGCTCGACCGCGAAGTTCGGCAGCCAGGTCGGGATCGTAATCCCGATCACGTCACCTTTTTTCACCCTGATCGGGCTGTTCAACGTGATCACCGGTGAGTTGCCAAGCTCGGGAGTCAGCGAGAGAGCCGGACTCTGGTTCTTCAGCTTGAACTCGCTCTTGCCCTTCGGCTTGAGCACGGCGAGACGAGCCGCCGGCGAGGTTCCGAACTCGTTATCGCGATAGAAGTCGCCGAAGAAGTCGCGCTGGGACTTGTCGGGCTTCGAGAGCTGCACGCTCCAGGCGACGATCTGGCCGTCCTTGGAGATCTTGAACAGCCCCTTCTCGCCGTCAGCGGACTGCTGGAAGCCGGTGACGCTGCCGATCGCCTCGCAGGGGTCACCCGGGCAACTCGGCCGCGGCGTGTCCTTGGTCTCACCGATCGCCTTCGCCTTCGCCGCGCCGGCACGATCGGGAGCAGCGATGACGAGCACGGCGCAGAGCGCCGTGAGCAAGGCGAGCAGGCCGGCGGCGAGGGCGGCGCGGCGGTCGAGAGTTCTGTGGGCGATCGAGCGCATCTGTATCGCTGAACACGCCGCGCGACGCCATGTTGCGCCGGAAAGCGTGCCAGTGGAACCCGTCTGGGCGCCCATCAGGGTAGCCCTCCCGCTGCCCGCCGGGCCACCGCGAAGGTCCCCCGCAAGGCCCGATTCATAGACTCCCGCGATGCCTGCGATCGAGGTTCAGGGTCTGCGACGAGAGTTCGGCGACGAGGTCGTAGCCGTCGACGGCGTCGACCTCGAGGTCGCGGCCGGCGAGATCTACGGATTTCTCGGACCGAACGGCGCCGGCAAGACGACCACCGTTCGGATGTTGACGACGCTGCTGCGGCCGAGTGGCGGAACGGCTCGGGTTGCCGGCCACGACGTCGTCGGCGACCCGAGCGCGGTCAGGCGCACGATCGGGGTTGCGCTCCAAGAGGCAGCGCTCGACCCGCTGATGACCGGCCGCGAGCTGATCCGCTTGCAAGCGACACTTCACGGGCTACCGAAGGACGAGGGCCGTCGGCGCTCCGAGGCCCTGCTCGACCGGGTGGGGCTCGAGCGAGCCGCGGATCGCCGCGTCGGCACCTACTCGGGCGGCATGCGGCGTCGGCTCGACCTCGCCTCGGCATTGGTCCACGAGCCCGAGGTCCTTTTCCTCGACGAGCCGACGACCGGCCTCGACCCGGTCAGCCGCAAGTCGATCTGGGAGGAGGTCGAAAGGCTCAACAACGAAGGCACGACGGTCTTCCTCACGACCCAGTACCTCGAGGAGGCGGACGTGCTCGCCGACCGGGTCGGGATCATCGACGGCGGCAAGATCGTCGCCGAGGGCACGCCGGGCGAGCTCAAGGCTGAGATCGGCCACCCGCACCTCGAGGTCAAGCTCGCCGAGGGCGAGTTCGGCCGCGCCGAGGAGGTTGTAGCCAGGTTCGGCAGGCCGATGCCTTCGAAGGACGGCGCCGTCCTGGTCGAGCTCGAGGGCGGAGCCGGCGATGTCGCGCCGGTGGTACGAGCGCTCGACGAGGCCGGGCTCGCGGTCGAGTCGCTCGACCTCGTCGAACCGACTCTCGACGACGTCTTCGTCGACAAGACGGGCCATCACCTGGAGGGCGACGACCAGGAAACCGGCGAACAGGCGGCGGCCGAGTCCGAAGCCGAGACCGCGTGATCGAGCGGCTGAAGCTCAACCTCCGAGTCGCCGGGGCGCTCGGCGTGCGCTCGGTCAAGCAGACCTTTCGCCGGCCACAGCTGATGGCGCCGATCCTGATCTTCCCAACCCTGCTGCTCGCGATCCAGACCAGCGGCGCCGGCGGCGCGGTCGGCCTCGAGGGCTTCCCGAAGGTCAACGGCTTCCTCGACTTCATGCTCGCCGGGGCGATGGTGCAGTCGACACTGCTCGCCGGCAACAGCGGCGGCATCGCGCTCGCCGTCGACATCGAGATGGGATTTACCGACCGCTTGCTGGCGGCGCCGATCTCGCGTTTCGCGATGGTCGCGGGCCGGCTCGCCGGAACCGCCGTGCTCGGCGCGGCGACGGCGGTCTGGTTCATCGCGCTCGGGCTGATATTTGGCGTCACGTTCGAAGAGGGGGTGCTCGGGGCGCTGCTGATGATCGTCTTCATCAGCCTCTCCTCGGTCGCCTTCGGCTCGATCGCGTCTGCGATCGCGCTACGCACGGGAACAGCGTCTGTCGTCCAGGGCCTGTTCCCGCTGATCTTCGTCATCCTCTTCCTCTCGACCGCCTTCTTCCCCGCCAACTTGATGCTCGAGCCGGCGGCGTCTGTGGCCGAGTACAACCCGCTCAGCTTCATCGTCGACGGGGTCCGCGACCCGACAATCTCGGTGCTCACCGCCGAGGTCTTCTGGGAGGCGACCGGCGCGATCGTTCTGATCGGCGGGATCGGTGTCGGGCTCAGCGCCCTCGCCCTGCGCAGCCGACTTAGGACCGGCGGCTGATGGAAGCGACCTCGGTCCCGTTCACGCGCTCGTTCGGCTCACGCCAGGACAAGGAGATCCTCGGCGCGCTGATTCGGCGCTCGGCAAACGAGATCCTCCGAGTCCCGGGGGCGGCGATCCCCGGCGTGCTCGCGCCGACGATCTTCTTCCTCGGTCTGACCGCGGTCTTCGGCAGCCTCACCCTGCTCCCGGGCTTCACCACCGACACCTACCAGAGCTTCATCATCCCGGTCAGCCTGATGCAGGGCGCGGGCTTCACCGGCGCCGCCGCCGGCGTCAACCTTGCCCGCGACATCGAGCTCGGCTGGTTCGACCGCCTGCTCGCCTCCCCCGCCCCACGCCCGGTGCTGCTCGCCGGCCTCGTCCTTTCGGCGAGCTTCCGCGCGCTCGTCCCCGGCACCGTCCTGCTGATCGTCGGCTTTTCGATCGGCGTCGACTGGCCGGGGATCGACGGGCTCCTGCTCGCTGTCGTGTTGGTGATGGGGATGGGAACAACCGCCGCGCTCTGGGGAACGACGCTGGCGCTCCGCTACAAGAGCCAGTCGGCAGCGCCGCTGATGCAGTCGGGGATGTTCGTCCTGATCCTGACGACGACCGCCTATGCGCCGCTGGCGCTGATGACCGGCTGGCTCGAGGTCGTCGCCCGCTACAACCCGATGACCCAGGTGATCGAGGCCGCCCGCCAGGGCTTCCTCACCGGCGGCATCACCTGGGCCGAGACCTGGCCCGGCCTGCTCTGCCTCGCCGGGCTGATGGCGCTGTTCGCCTTCACCGCACTGCGCGGGATGCGGCGCTTCTCGCTGTAGGGCGGCTACTTCTACTCGTACTCGTCGTGCAGCTGCCACCACTCGTAGCGCGGGCCCTGCGAGCGGCCCTCAGGCGTGTCCTCCCAGTCCTCCTGGCGCCCGAGCGGGGTCAGGTCGAGGAAGGTCCAGATCGGGCCCAGCGCCTCGACCCCGCGGCCGGTCGTCTGGTAGGTGCGGAAGATCTGATCGCCGTCGCGGATGAAGACGTTGAGGCGGAAGTATTGGTCCATGCCGAAGTCCTTCGAAAAGCCATCGGTCGTCGAGTACCACGGGATCTCCCAGCCCATCCGCTTGCGGTAGCGCTCGATGTCGGCGACCGGCGCGGCCGAGGCGAGCGCGAACGAGGTATCGCGCGCATGGAAGTGGGCCAGGTGGCCGACCTGATCGGTGAACATCGCGCAGCCGCCGCAGCCCGACTCGGGGAAGCCGGAAACCTCCGGCTCGAAAAAATGGCGGTAGAGGATCAGCTGGCGCCGGCCCTCGAACAGGTCGGCCAGGCTGACCTCACCCTCGGGTCCGTCGAAGACGTACTCCTTCTCGATCAGCATCATCGGCTGCCGCCGGCGCTCGGCGGCGAGCGCATCGCGCTCCCTCGTCGCCTTCTTCTCCTTGGCGATCAGTGCTTCGTTTGCCTCCTCCCATTCGGAGGCGCTGACAACGGGCGGCAGGTTCACTTGTAGCGGTAGGTGATCCGTCCCCGGTCGAGGTCGTACGGAGAGAGCTCGATCTTGACCCGGTCGCCGGGGAGGATGCGGATGTAGTGGCGGCGCATCTTGCCCGAGATATGGCCGAGGACCTCGTGGTCGTTGTCGAGCTTGACCCGGAACATCGTGTTCGGGAGGGCTTCGGTGATTTCGCCCTCCATCTCGATCTTTTCCTCTTTACCCACGAGCGCGGAGGTTAGCGGCCCTCGAATGTCGCTTTGCCAGGCCCTTTTTCGATGAAGGTGCGGACCGCGCCCTGCAGGTCTTCGCTCTCGAACAGGCCGCTGAAGGCCTCCGGAGTGACCCGGTCGGCCTCGTCGATACCGCCGCGCAGATAGGCGCGGACGATCCGCTTCGTCTCGCCGTGGGCGACGGTCGGCCCCGATGCCAGGCGCTCGGCGAATCGCATCCCCTTTTCCTCCAACTCATCGTCGGCGAGCACCCGGTTGATCACGTTCCAGCGCTCGAGCGTCGCCGCGTCGTAAAGCCCGCCGCTCATCACGAACTCACGCGCCCGCGCCGGCCCCGCGCGCTCGGCCATCCGCTGGGTCCCGCCGGCGCCCGGCGTGGGGCCGACGACGGCCTCGACCAGGCCGAAGCGCGCCGACTCGCCGGCCCAGAAGATGTCGCAGCCGAGCGCGACCTCGAGCCCGGCGGTAAGGCAGAGGCCGTGGCAGATCGCCAGCGTCGGCACCGGCAACGCCTCGAGCCGGCGGACGGTGTCGATCAGCGGCTGCGAGAACCCGCTGGCCATCTCGGGTCCGCCGTCGACGATCCGCTGGAAGGCGTTGACGTCTACACCGCCGCTGAAGATCTCGCCCTCGGCGCGCCAAACGACGGCGCGCACATCCGATCCTTCGAGCTCTGAGAGACAGTCGCCGAGCTCGTGGAAGGCGTCGTCGGTGAACAGGTTGAGCGGCGGATTCGAGAGCACGATCGAGGCGACCGCGCCGTCGCGCTCGACGCGGATGACGCGCTTGGGGTCCTCGCTCATCAGTTATCTCCTCGGATCTGTTCGGCGACCCGCGCGATCTCGTCGGCGTCGCCGCCCTCGGGACGCCAGGGCAGCTTCAGCGGGTCGTCCTCGTAGCGCGGGATCACGTGGATGTGGAAATGGAAAACGGTCTGCCAGGCCGCCGGACGGCAGGCGTTGAGGATGTTGTAGCCGTCGGGCTCGAGCGTCTCCTCGATTTTGCGGGCGAGTCGGCGGGCGGCGAGCATCGTTCGCTCGAGGTCGGCGTCGGAGATATCGAGCAGATCAACCGAATGCTCGCGCGGGACGACGAGCGCGTGGCCGGGCGTGGCCGGGTTGATGTCCATGAAGGCGACCGTGTGCTCGTCGGAGTCGACGGTCTGCGAGGGAACGTGGCCGGCGACGATCCCGCAGAAGAGGCAGTCGTCGGGCACTGACTACTCGACGGGTTCGGTCGTCTCGGTGATCGTCGAGATCGAGGTCGTCGTGGTGGTCGTCGGCGGCGTCGTCGATGTCGTCGTACTCGTCGTTGGCGGCGTGGTCGTCGTCGCGGTCGAGGTCTCGGTCTGGGTCGAGGCCTCGGTCGAGGAGGAGGTGGTCTCGTCGCCGCCATTGCCGCCGTCGGTCGAGACAATCACGAGCGCTGCGCCAAGGCCGAGAATAAGCGCCGCAAGGAGGACGAGCAGCGCCTTCATCGAGCCACTCATCCCGTCGTCGTCGCCAGGCGGCGGCGCACCGTATCCCGGCTGCTCGGGCGGGCCGTAGCCACCGCTGCCCTGCTCGTAACCGCCTTCGCTCGGTATCCGTCGCGTCGGGTCCTCGTGCATGGCGCGGACTCTAAACCTAAGTGGGGTCAGACCTGCTTTAGATTGTCGCGGGCGTGGGCGATCGCGGTTTCGCGACTGGTGACGTCGCCGGCGAAGACGGCGGCCTCGAGCTCGTGGAGCAGCCGCCCGAGCTCGGGTCCGGGCTCGATCCCGAGCTCGGCGGCGAGATCGTCGCCGGCCAGCGGCGCCCGCGGCGGCCCCGACTCGCGCCAGTCGAGCGCCTCGCCGATCATCGTCCGCGCCAGCTCGAGGTGTGCGTCGATCGCCTCCGGGCGAGTCTTTTCCCCCTGGGTGGCAAGCCGGTCGGCGACGGTGAGCACGGTGACGTCGATCGCGTCGGGCTCGGTCGCGTCGAGGTAGTTGTAGACCGCGCGCCGGGGGAGCGGGCGCTCGTGGACGAGGAAGC
>JBPCRS010000020.1:0-11117 GCA_050996575.1 Solirubrobacterales bacterium | reverse complement strand
ACCGAGCTGGGCGTGGCCGGCGGGCGAAGCGCATGCCGGTGGGCATGTGCGAGTCCCGACGGGCGCGATCCAGCGACGGTATCCGTGCGTCATCCGCGTGCGCGGGGATTGGGAATCAATCATCTAGATGAGCCGGCGGCGCACGCCCTACTTCCTGCTCGCCCCCGGGCTCGCGTGGCTGCTCGTCTTCTTCGCGATCCCGATGGCGTTCATGGCGTACATCTCGCTCAACTCTGGGAGCCTCGCCGAAGGGTTCTCGTTCACCGCCAACTTCCAGAACTTCGCCGACGCGGTCACCGACTACGGCACGCAGTTTCGACGGTCGTTCACCTACGCCGGGGCCGCGACCGTGCTCGCCCTGCTGATCGCCTACCCGCTCTCCTACGCGATCGCCTTCCGCGGCGGCCGCTGGAAGACGGCGCTGCTGTTCATCGTCGTCGCCCCGTTTTTCACCACTTACCTGATCCGCACCCTCGCCTGGCAGACGATCCTCGCCGACGAGGGGCAGTTCGTCGACCTGCTGAAGACGATCGGCCTGGTCGCCGACGACGGCGAGGTCCTCGACACCTCGGCCTCGGTGATCGCCGGCCTCACCTACAACTTCCTGCCGTTCATGATCCTGCCGATCTACGCCAGCCTCGAGTCGATCGACGAGCGGCTGATCGAAGCGGCGAAGGACCTGTACGCCTCGTCGCGCACGGCGTTTTTCAGGGTCACGCTGCCGCTCTCGGCCCCCGGCGTGATCGCCGGCACGCTGCTCACCTTCATCCCCGCGGCGGGTGACTACATAAACGCAGACTTCCTCGGCGGCGCGGGCCAGCAGATGATCGGCAACGTGATCCAGAACCTCTATATCGACGTCAGGGACTACCCGCTCGCCGCCGCCCTCTCCTTCGTCCTGATGGCTGTGATCCTGGTCCTCGTCTTAATCTACATCCGCTTTGCCGGCTCGGAAGCGCTGGTGGGCGAGGAAAGCGAGCGAGAGTGAGCTGGCTTCGCAACAACGGGATCCGGATCTTCGCCGCGCTCGCGGTCGCTTACACGCAGATCCCGATCGTCGTGGTCGCTGTCTTCTCGTTCAACGATCCGGAGGGCAAGTTCAACTTCACCTGGTCGGGCTTCACGCTCGAGCACTGGGAGAACGCGTTCAGCATCCCGGCGCTGAACGAGGCACTGGTGAAAAGCCTGGCACTCGCAGGCGTCGCGACCGCGGTGGCGACGGTGCTCGGCACGCTGATCGCCCTCGCCCTTGTCCGCTACCAGTTCATCGGCCGGCGCCCGGCCAATTTCCTGATCGTGATTCCGCTGGCGACGCCGGAGGTCGTGATCGGCGCCGCGCTGCTCTCGATGTTCGTCTATTTCGAGGTCGCACGCGGCTTCACGACCCTCGTTCTTGCCCACGTGATGTTCTCGATCAGCTTCGTCGTCATCGTCGTCCGCTCGCGGCTGATCGGCTTCGACCGCTCGCTCGAGGAGGCGGCGCGCGACCTCGGTGCGAACGCGTTCCAGACATTCCGGCTGGTCACGCTGCCGTTGATCTTGCCCGGCGTGATCGGTGGAGCGCTGCTCGCCTTCGCGCTCTCGATCGACGACTTCGTCATCTCCAACTTCACCTCGGGGCGGACGGAGACCTTCCCGCTCTATATCTTCGGCGCCTCACAGCGCGGCATTCCGGTCGAGGTCAACGTGATCGCGACGATCCTCTTCGCGGTGACGGTGATCGGGATGATCTTCGTCGTCCGCCAGCAGCACCGGGCCGAGCGGATGGCCGCAATCAGCCCCGACAACGAAGAGAGCGCCCCCGGGACGAACCCGGGAGCGCTCTCGACGATTCAGCTCTGACAGACGCTTTACGAGCGCAGGCTCTTTACCCGCTGCTCGGCGTCGCGGCGAGCACCGCGGACACGGCGCTGCGTATCGGTCCGCGCCTTCTTCACCTGGCGCTCGACATCGCGCCGCGCCTTCGTTACCTGGCGCTCGGTGTTGCGGCGCCGGGTGCGGGCGGTGCGCTCGGCGTCCTTGCGGACCCGGGCGCCACGACGCTGTGCGCCACGCACCGAGGTGCGCAGGCTGCGGCCGAGCTTGTTGCGCTCGGTGGCGCTCGTCACAGGCTTGACGGCTGCGCTGACGCGCTCGCCGGTCTGCGCGACCGCGCCGACAGTCAGGTCGACGGCGCGCGTGCCGATCTCCTGACCCCTGAGGGCGACCGACTGCAACGCGTTCATCTCGGCGCGTGCGCGGGTCTCTGCCCCCTTTTGGGCGGAGCGACTGCGCTTCGCGGCGTTGCGCCGGCGTGTTGCCGCGGCCTTCTGTGCCGTGGACTTTCGCTGCGTTTGGGTCTTCGTAGCCATTGGGGTTCGACGACTCCTTCGATTGCGTTCGAGAATGCTGCGATCCCCTGCCAAATGAGCGCGCGGCGTAATCCGCTTCAGCGCGCTCACAGATCTCCTACCCCCGCGACATCCTCCGAAACATCAGGAAACCAGAGTTAGAACGGCGGCATCAAGCCGCAGCCGGTGAGTCGGCTTCGCCGGGTCGAAGCTGCCACCGAGCGCGTCGAGCGCGTCCTCGATCGTGTCCCCCGCGTCGAAGCGGTCGAACACGCGCGGATCGATGTAGGAGGCGCGGCAAACAGCGGGTGTGTTGCCGAGGTAGTCGGATACCGACTTAACCGTGGCTGTGACGATGCGCTTTCGCGCCGCCTTGTTCTCGGCCGGCTCCTCCCGCGTGTGCAGGACGAGCGCGATCGCGGCGAGCACGGTCGCGTTCCAGGTGCGGAAGTCCTTCGCGGTGAAATCCCCTCCGGTCACCTGCTTGAGGTACTCGTTGATGTCGTCGGAGCGGACGTCTTGCCATTCGCCGTCACGCTTGAAGGCGAGCAGCTTGTAGCCCCCTCCGGTGCGGTTCTTCAGCGAGCGCACGATCGGCACGATCTCCTTGTCGTCGATCACCTGGACTCGCTTCTGGGAGTTCTTCGCCGTGTACTCGAAGACGATCTTGCCGCGCTCGATCGAGACGTGCTTCTTGCGCAGAGTCGCCAAGCCGTAAGTCTCGTTCTCCTCGGCGTACTGCTCGGAGCCGATCCGAAAGAAGCCAAGATCGAGCAGGCGCACCGCCGTCGCCAGGACGCGCTCCCTTGCCAGCCCCGGCTTCTTTAGATCGCGCTTGAGCCGGCTGCGCACCGTCGGCAAGAGGGCGGCCAGCTCGAGCACTGACTCAAACTTCTCGCGGTCGCGATGGTGGCGCCAGCGATCGTGGTAGAGGTACTGCTTGCGGCCGGCATCGTCGAAACCGGTCGCCTGAATATGGCCGTTCGCGGCAGAGCAGATCCAGACCTCCTTCCAGGCGGGCGGAATGACAAGCGCCGCGATCCGCTCGAGCGTCGGCTCGTCGCTGACCCGCTCGTCGGTGAGTTCGTCGATATAGCTGAAGCCGCGACCGCGGCGCACCCTGCGAATGCCCGGCCCCGAACAATCAGCTCGCTTCAGTCGCGCCATCGAGATGACGCTAGGCCCCGTGCACTCGCCTTGCCTGGTTTCCGCGAGCCCCTCCCGGGTAGAAGATCGATTCGCAAACAACGAAGGAGCAGGTAATGAGTCTCATTGACAAGGCAACCGGACGCGCGAAGAAGGCCGCCGGCGACATCACCGGCGACGGATCTCTCCGCCGCGAAGGTCAGAAGGAAGAGCAGAAGGGCGAAGCCAAGGAAGATCTGGCCAAGGCCGACGAGAAGGCTGACGCCAAGGCCGACGAGGTCGCTGACCTCGAGCGCAAGACCTGAGCCTCGACCGGCGCACCGGCGGTGGAGAATCCGCCGGTGCCGCCGGATACCGAGCACGGGGACGACGAGCGGGCGCCCGAGGAGGAGAAGGGACCGCAGCGCTGACCGGATAGGGTCGGCGGACTGTCAAAGCCGCTTGATCCTGAGAGCACGAATGCGGTTCTCGCGGCGCTCGCGCGCACCGCGATTGTCGATGACGATCTCGATGCGCTTTACGCGCGCGCCTCGAGGACGATCGTCGAGCTGCTCGACCTCGAGTTTGCGGCGGTGCTCGAATTGCTCTCCGACGGCCGCATGCTCGCCCGCGCCGGCCACGCGATCCCGGGGCGTCTCGAGAACGACATCGCGTCGGTTGTCGCGTCCGGATCTCAGCCCGAATTCGTACTCGCGGCGGAGGCGCCGGTGGTCGTCGAGGACCTTGCCTCCGAGACGCGATTCGCCCCCGCCCCGACCCTGATCGAGCGTGGTGTGGTCAGCGGAATAACGGGTCCGATTATCGGTCCATCGGGACCACTCGGATCGCTCGGAGCCTGGTCGCGTCATCCGCGTCGCTTTGATGCCGCCGAGATCGGGCTGTTCGCCCTGTTGACCGCAGGGCTCGGCCTCGCCAGCTCGCGGCGCCGGGGCGAGCGTCGCCTGCACGCTCAAAGTGCCGTCGGTGAGGTCCTGGCGATGTCTGAGACAATGGACGAGGCCGCGCCGCGCCTGCTCGAGGCGATCTGCGGCGCGCTCGGCTGGGCGGTGGGGGTGCTCTGGCTGGCCGAACCTGGCGGCCGGCGCCTCTCCGCGGCGGAGGTCTGGCTCGACGATCGAGCGGGCGAGCCCGAACGCGCTTTTGCTCGCCGCGAGCTCGACAGCACGACCTTCGAACTCGGCGAGCGCTTGCCCGGCCTTGTCCTGGAGGCCGGCGAGGCTCAGTGGATCTCCGAGATCCCGGCCGACGCCGATCACCCGAAGGTCCGCCCTGTGGTTGAGGCGGGGCTGCGAAGCGTTCTCGCCTTTCCGATCCGGCGCGGCGGTCAGGTACTGGGCGTGATCGAGGCGTTCAACCGCGACGTCTCCGAGCCCGATCGTGAGCTGCTCGAAGACTGCGAGCGCTTTGGACGCCAGGTCGGCGAGTTCATCTCTCGCGAGCAGGCACAGAACGAGCTTCGCTCCTCACGCGACGAGCTCGAGCGCGTGCTTCAGCAGATGCCGGTCGGGGTGACGGTTGTCGGTGCCGACGGCCGCTACCGGTTCGTCAACGAGGCAACGGCGCAGATCATCGCGGCAACGCCCGAAGAGCTGATCGGGGTCTCGGCGATCGACGCGATCGCCGGGCTGACCATCCTCGACGAGCACGGCGACGAGCTCGCGCGTGACGAGCTGCCGCTGTTTCGCGCCCTTCGCGGCGAGCCGAGTCCGTCGCGAATGGTCCGCTTCACGGGGCCCGCGGTGAGCGAGCAAAGCTGGGCAGTGGCCCACGCGATCCCGCTCAAGAAGCCGGGCTCGGGCTCGCCCGAGGCCGTCGTCAGCGTGATCGAGAACGTCACCGATGTGATCGCCGCCGAGGAGGCGCTGCGGATCTCGGAGAGTCGCCAGCGCGAGATCGCCGACACGCTCCAGCGCGGCCTGCTGCCGCCCGAGGCGAGCGAGGTGGCGGGACTCGACTTCGACGCGCGCCTGCACACCGAGGAGGCGGGCACCCGGATCGGCGGCGACTTCTATGACGTCTTCCCGGTTTCGGGCGATCGCTACGCGATCGTCATCGGCGACGTCTCCGGCAAGGGTGTCGGCGCCGCCGGGCTGACCGCGATGGCCAGGTACACGATCCGCACCGCGGCGATGCACGACCCGCAACCGATGTCGGTGTTGCGGCGACTAAACGAGGCGCTACTCAGCGGAGGCATCGCCGATGAGCAGTTCCTGACTGCGATCTACGCACTCGTCGAGCCGGTCGAGGGCGGGCACCAGGTCGCGCTCGCCTCCGGTGGCCACCCGCAGCCGCTGCGCCTCTCCGCCCGCGGCGAGGTCGTCCCGGTCAATGTGACCGGGACTTTGATCGGATGGTTCGAAGAGCTCGAGCTGACCGAGGGCGAGACCAGGCTCGAGCCCGGAGATGCGCTCGTTTTCTTCACCGACGGGATCACGGAGGCCGGCTTCCGCGAAGAGAGCCCCGGCTCGCCGGTGACCGAAGAGTCGATTGCGGCGTTGCTCTCGACCTGCGCAGGTGAGAGCGCGACGGTGATCGCCGACGCGATCGAAGCGCGCGTCCTCGCCGCCGAGGGAGGCGAGCTGCGCGACGACGCGACGATCGTGATCGTCTCGAGCCGACGGGGACCGGCGATTTCGCATGGGTAGCGGCTCGGGAATGGAATCCGCGACACAACGAGCGCCCACGGGCCCGTTGCGGCTGCGCCGCCACGCCTGGCTAGATGTGCTCAAGCGCACGGCGAAGGAGTTTCAGGAAGACCAGCTCACCGACCTCGCCGCCGGCCTCACCTACTACGCGGTACTTGCGATCTTCCCGGCGCTGATCGCGCTCATCTCGGTCCTCGGGCTGATCGGCGACTCGGCGATCGTGCCGCTGACCGACAACATCGAGGCGCTGGCCCCCGGCCCGGCGAAGGAGATCCTGCTCGGATCGATCGAGCAGATCGCCTCGACTCAGGCCGCGGGGCTGGGATTGGTGCTTGGCCTCGCCGGCGCGATCTTCTCCGCCTCCGGATACGTCGGCGGCTTCGCCCGCGCCTCGAACCGGATCTACGAGGTCGAGGAGGGTCGCCCGTTCTGGAAGCTGCGGCCGCTTCAGATCGGGATCACCGTCGTAATGATCGGGCTGCTCGCGGTCTGCGCGATCGCTGTAGTGATCAGCGGACCGCTGGCGCGCGAGGTCGGCGAGCTGATCGGCGCCGGCGATACGGCAGTGACGATTTGGGACATCGCCAAGTGGCCGGTAATCGCGCTCGCCGTGATCACGATGATCTCGGTGCTGTTCTGGACCGCTCCGAACGTCAAGCAACCCGGGTTTCGCTGGATCACCCCCGGCGGCGTGGTCGCGGTGGCGCTCTGGGTCCTTGCCTCGTTGCTGTTTGCCTTCTACGTCGCCAACTTCGCCGCCTACAACGCCACCTACGGGTCGATCGCGGCGGTGATCATTTTCCTCGTCTGGCTTTGGATAACCAACGTCGCGATCCTCTTCGGCGCCGAGCTCAACGCCGAGATCGAGCGCGAGCGCGAGCTCGCCGCGGGGGTGCCCGAGGAGGAGACGATCGCCCTCGAGCCCCGCGATCCGAAAGACTAAGCAAACCCGACCCTCGCTAAGGAGCCCGCCATGGCCAAGATCCTCTTCATCCCGTTCAGCATCGTCGGCAGCCTGCTCGCGGGGTTTGCCGGCAAAAAGCTGTTCGACCTCGTCTGGACCCGGATCGACAAGGCGGAGCCCCCGCAGGGCGAGCACCTCGATACGAGCTGGGGAAAGCTGCTCGTCGCCAACGCGCTCCAGGGCGCGATCTTCAGTTCGACCCGGGCCGCGTCGGACCGTGGCGCTCGGATCGCCTTCTATCGCGCGACCGGCGCCTGGCCGGGCGAGATAGAGCCCGACGAGGCGCGTATCTGAGCACTGAACTCGCTCTCCGAGTACCGGCGAAAGCGGTCGTTCGACGAGACGCCGGAGCCCGTGGGCGGCTTCGGGGCCGAAGGGTCGAGCGGCCGCTTTAACGAGCGGTGGCCCTATAGGGATAAATCCTAAGCCCTAGTGGCGCAACAACCAGGCCCCGTCGGAGCCGCGGACCAATGTTCCGCTGCGGGCGAGCGCGGAAAGCGCAGTCGTGACCGACGGCCGCCGGGCGCCGACCAGGTCGCTGACCAACTGGTGGGTGATCGGCAGCGAGATCTCGACCCCCTCCGGCGTGATCCGTCCCCAGCGCTCGGAAAGGTGGCGGAACAAGAGCAGCACCCGCTTCTCGAGTCCGACCGTGTTGCCGATCGCCCAATGCACCGCGAGGTTTCGCGTCCGCGACGTCGCGCGCTCGACCAGGGCGGCGACGAGCACGGGGTGCTCGGCGATCGACTTGGCAACTCCTGGGTCGAGCACCGCGATTCGAGTCTCCTCGAGCGCCTGCCAGCTGATCGTTGAAACCGTGCTCGGATCGCCCTGCCAAGGCCGCAACAGGTTCCCGGCATCGAGAAGCTCGGCGCTATGGGACCCGTTGACCGAAACCGTCCGGCTCAAGACGCCCGAGATCATCAGGTAGCCGAGGTGGGCGTCCGGCTCTGTCGGACGCGGCTTCCACGATCCGCGCGAGATCGCCTCGACCGGCGCCACGAGCCTCTCGCGTGCCTCCTGCTCACGTCCGGGCGCCATCGCCGCCGCGAGCTCCGGATCGGCTTCGAGCAGCCGGATCCGCTTCTGCGCTTTGAGTTCCTTCCCCACGCTTGACCAGGCCCGATACCCGGTCCGGGCAGTTTGCAACCAGCTTGGCGGGGCCGTTTCAAAACGCCTCGCCGTCGAGATCGCCATGCTCTCGGAACGATGACCGGGTCGAATGCGAGCCAGGGCTGACGATGCCGGCAATCCTCGCCCTCGTCGCCGCGCTGATGTTCGCGCTCGGCACGGTGATCCAGCAACGCGTCGCGATGACCGTCTCCGACGACGACGCGATGAGCGCCGGTTTCCTGATTCGGCTCGCCAAGCGGCCGGCCTGGCTCGCCGGAATCGCCGCCGGCGCGGTCGGTTTCGCGGCGCAGGCCGTAGCGCTCGGAATCGGGCGGATAATCGTCGTTCAGCCGCTGCTCGCGAGCGCGGTCGTCTTCGCGCTGCCGCTGGGAGCGAAGCTGACCGGGCAGCGGATCGACCGCCGCGACATCGTCGCCGCGCTCGCGGTCACCGCCGGGCTCGGCGCCTTCCTCGTCATCGCCGACCCCTCGGGCGGTCGCGACGACGGGCCGATCCGCACCTGGCTGCTGCTCGGCGGCGCCATCTGTGCGCTGTCGGCAATCCTCACGTTCGTCGGCCGTCAAGCGGCGCCGCGAATCAAGGCGGCGACCTTCGGCACGGCCGCCGGTCTGCTTTTCGGGCTAAGCGCGGCGCTGACGAAGGCGGTCGTCGACAGCCTCGGCGACGGGCTCGGCGCCCTGCTCACGGACTGGCACCTCTACGCATTGATCACGGTCGGATTCGTCGGCATGACGATCGCCCAGATCTCGCTTCAAACCGGCGCGCTGGCCCCAGCCGCGGCGACGCAGATGATCTTCGACCCGATCGCAAGCGTGATCCTCGCGATCCTCCTCCTCGACGAGAAGATCCACGACACGCCGCTCGGGATCGTCGGCTCGCTGCTGGCGCTGGCGGTAGTCTGCGCCGGGCTGGTGGCGCTTTCGACGCGGGAATCGGGCGCGGTGAGAGATGATGGGGAGCCGGAGCCCGCGCCAGCGCCCGCCTAGGGACGAGGGCGGGCGGGTCGTCGCACGGCGCCGTGGTCGAGGGCTAGCAAGAGACGCTTCTTTACGCCGCGGGACTAGGCGGATAGGGCTCGGGTACGTCGCGATCGGGCCCAGGCAAGGGATCGGGCACGGGGTCCGGGGTCGGCTCAGGTACCGGATCGGGCGTCGGCTCGGGGATCGGCGTCGGATCCGGCTCGGGGACGATCTCCGGACCGGGCACCTCGAACCTGGCCGGTGAGAGCGGAAAGTGCATGCAGAGGTGAACCCCGGGCTCGGAGCAGCCGATCTCGACGTGGTCGGCAAGGTTGCCGATGATCGAGAGTCCGAGCCCCATCCCGGAACTGTCCGGGTTCGGGCTCATCCCGACCCCGTGATCGCAGACCCCGACCTGAAGGCTCCTCTCGTCGACGCGAGCGGATACCTCGAACGGTCGCGGTGCGACGCCGCGGTGGGCGTGGAGGACGACGTTCGTAGCCGCTTCGGACACCGCCAGCTCGACCACAGGCCGATCCGCGCCAACCCGCGCCGCGTAGCTGCCAACCGCGTCGCGCGCTGCCTTGATGCTTTGCCTCTCCGGATCGAACTCGATCTGAAGTCCTGCCGTTCCGGTAGCGCTCGCCACCATCACTAAGACCCCCCAGTCTTTGAGATTGTCCCCAGCTAACTGCTTCCCGGGGGCGGGTGCGCCCAAACAAACAACGTTGCCTTAGTGAGTGTGGTCCCTGCCCGGGCGCTCGCTCGAGCGCTCGTGGTCGGCGGCGCCGTGCTCGGCGTCGTCGCCCTCGGCCTCGTCCGAGATCTGCGTTGTCGGGTCGGGCGCCGGATCGCCGTGGCTCGCGTGCTCGATCAGGTCGCCCTCGGCCTGCTCGAAACCTTCGGAGACTCCTCCGCCCCCCTCGAGAACCGCATGCTCCGCGGGGTCGGCGGGCTCGTCGGAGCCGGGATCGGGCCGATCCGCGGAAACCTTGCCACCGATTGCGCCGGCTTCCTTTGCGGCGGCGTCGGCTTCGCGGTCGGCGAGCTGGTCGTTCTCGGGCGGGTCGGGCGGGGTCTCGTTCATAGGCCTTGGCCTACCCCGGGCGGTTGTGCGTCAAACGATCGTCACATCCGTTTCACATCCGCGCCTCCTGGGAATGAATCGTCCGCGCGATGACACAGACCGAGACGAAGACAGGATCGGACAGCACCGGCGAGGAGTCTGAGAAGGAGCGCCTCGACCGCAATTTCCAGGAGCTGCTCCAGGGCCTTCGAGTCGCCCTACCCGGCGTCCAGGTCCTCTTCGCCTTCCTTCTCATCCTCCCGTTCCAGCAGGGATATGCGCAGGTAACCGAATTTCAGGAGAAGGTCTACTTCGCCACCCTGCTTTGCACCGCGATCGCCTCCGCCTGCCTGATAGCTCCGTCGGTCCGCCACCGGATCCTCTTCCGCCAAGGCGTCAAGGACTGGATCGTCTTCGACTCGAACAAGGTCGCGATGGCCGGCTTCGTCTTCCTCGCGACCGCGATCTCGGGCGTGATCCTGCTGATCAGCGACTTCATCTACGACGACACCGCCGCCGTGCTCGCGACAACGGCGATCGCGCTCGCCCTGCTCTGGCTCTGGTTCGCGTCACCCCTGCTCGAGCAACGCCGCGAGGGCACGGGCCAAGCGTCCACTAGCTGACACCCCCGCTCGGCCTCACTAGCCCGGATCGTGCAACAGGCCGCCAGGAGTAAGTCGTCCCATCCGTAGCTGACGTTCGGGTTCGCCGTGCGGGGCGGGTTAGCAAGTGAAGGGGGCCGGACGGGGTCCGCCGGGCCCTTCCCCACCCGCCGGAGGCCGTTTTCGGGCAGGCTTCGCGAGGCGCGGTGCGCCGGCGAAGCGATGAGGATGGCGGAGAGCGCTGCGGCCGGGTCAGCCGGCCGGCCCCGGC
>JBPCRS010000004.1:0-32387 GCA_050996575.1 Solirubrobacterales bacterium | reverse complement strand
AGGGGGGGAGGAGGGGGGGGGCTGTGTCGTTGGTGTTTGCAACCCGCGCAGGACAGGGCCGGGAGAGAGAGGTGCGCCTTTGCGTTCCCCCCCCCGCTGGCGCGATTCGAAATACGAAGCCGGGCTACTCCGTGTAGCCGAACTCCTGGAGGTACTCGGCGGCGGCGTCCGCCGGGTCCTCCTTGTCGACGTCGACCTTCGCGTTCAGCTCCTGCATCACCTCGAGCGAGAGGTCGCCCTGAACCTGCTCGATCGTCTCACCGAAGTCGGACCCGGCCTCGTCGGCCGCCTCCTGGCTTGCGACGAAGGTGACGTTGCCTGCCGGCAGCACGCCCTGGTCGTCCTCGAGGATCGTGTACTTGTCGGAATCGGTGTAGAGCTGGGCGTCGGTCGTGAACAGGATCGAGAGATCCGCGTCACCCTTGTCGAGCACCTCGTAGCGCAGGCCGATATCGACCGGCGTGAACGAGTTGAACTCGAGCCCGTAATTCTCCTCGAGCCCGACCAGGCAGTCGATCCGCTGGCGGCACTCGGGAGAGCCGTAGAGGTCGAGCTCCTGGGAGCGGTCCTCGAGATCGGAGATCGTCTCGACTCCGAGCTCCTCGGCGGTCTCCGCGGTCAGCCCGACCGCGTTCGCGCTCGAGAACTCGGTCGGCGGATAGGCGACGAGGCCCTTCTCGTCGAAGTCGGCCTGGGCCTGGTCGACCGCTTCGGCGCCGTCGGAGGGAACGTCCTCCGGCGCGGTATCGAAGAACGATGTCAACGCCGTCGAGGTGTACTCGGGATAGCCGCTGATCTCACCGTCCTCGAGCGCCTTCAGGGCGATGACCTCGGAGCCGAGGTTGAGGTCGGTCGAGACGTCGTATCCGGCGGCCTCGAGCGCCTGCGCATAGATCTCTCCGAGCACGATCTGCTCGGTGAAGTTCTTCGATCCGACGGTCAGCTTGACCGCGTTGTTGTCCGGGTTGTCCTCGATCAGGTTGGCGTCGGCGCTCCCGCTCTCACTGCTGCCGCCGGACTCGTCGTCATCGGAACCGCAGGCCGCAACGCCGAGCGCCATCACCGAAGCGACGATCAGCGCCAAGAGCGTCCGCAGCCGGATGTGGTTGGTCATCTGGTTACTCCCTCTCTCGTGCCGGCCCCGAGCCGGCGGTCGGCGGGATCCTAAGCGCTTAAGCGGCGATCAGGCAGCCGGCGTGTGGCTGACCGGCTTTCGGGCTGCCAACCGCCAGCCGAAGATCGAGCACGCCGTCTGCGCACGCAGCGCCCTCGGGGTGAGCAGCCTCTGGATGCCGGCGAGGCCGAGCTCGACCGTCAAGGCGAGCAGGGCGACGAGGATCGCGCCGGCGACGACCCCCTCGTCCTCGTAGACGTTGGGGTTGATGATGAAGTCGCCGAGGGTGACAACGCCGGCGAGCGGCGCGATCGACGCGGTCGCGATGATGTTGATCGCTCCGGTGCGAATACCGCCCATGATCGTCGGTACCGCGAGCGGCAGCTCGACCTTGCGGATCACCTCGAGCTCGGTCATCCCCATCCCGCGCGCCGCCTCGACCGCGGTGCGGTCGACCTGGCGGATGCCGACGAAGGCGTTGGTGAGGATCGGCGGCAACCCGAGGATCATCAGCGCGATCGTCAGGTTGAGCACGCCGACACCGATGAAGGCAACCATGAGCGCGATCAGCGCCAACTCGGGGATCGCCCGGCCGGCATTGCCGATCGCGACGGCGAGCAACTCGCCGCTGCCACGGTGACCGAGGTAGACCCCGATCGGTAGGGCGATCAAGATCGCGAGCGCAAGCGCCAGCGCACTCACCCAGATGTGGGTCGCCATTAACTCCCCGACCTGACCGAGCCCGCCGATGTCGCCGCCGACGCCAACCGACTGCCTCGGCACGAAGATGAACTCGATCGCGCCAGCGAATGTGTCGAAGAACGAGGCCAGCGGGGGCCAGGGCAGGGCGATCACAGTGCCCGCACCTGCCGCCAGGGTGCGAGGATCCGCTGCAGGCCGACGTAGAGCACATCGAATGCGATCGCCATCGTGATCGCGATCGCGCTGGCGACGACGATGCCCGTCTTGAATACGTCGCGGAGGATGCCGTTCGTGTAAATCTCCTCGCCGAGGCCGCCGCCGCCGGCAAAGATCGCGAGCGTCGCGATCGCCACCGTCGAAACCGTTGCGATCCGCAGCCCGGCGATGATCTCGGGGACCGCCAGCGGCAGCTCGACTCGCCAGAGCAGCTGGCGGTCGGTCATCCCCATCCCGCGGCCGGCGTCCTTCGCCGACTCGGGTACGTTGCCGAGCCCGGTGACGATGTTGCGGTAGATGATCTGCAGCGTGTAGAGGGTGAGCGCGAACACCGCCGTCTCGTTCCCGCGACCGGTGATCGGCAGCAGCAGCAGGAAGAGCGCGATCGAGGGGATCGTGTAAAGCACGCCGCTGGCGCCGGTGAATGTCGGCACGAGCCAGCGGCGACGGTGCGAGAGGACGGCCATGCCGAGCGCGATCGCGAAGCCGATCGCCACCGAGATCGCGACGATCGCGAGGTGCTCGAGCGTCGGCGCTACGTAGCTGTCTATGTGGTCGGCCGCCCAGCCGAGGCAGACCGTCTCGTTGTCGGCGACGCAGTCGGTCGCGCTGCCCTCGGAGCGGTCGGTGAAGAAGTCGCTCTCGGCAATCAGCGGCCCTGCGATCGCCCCGAGGTCGATCAAGCCAGCGGCCTCTCCGCCGCCGGGTGCTCCTCCTCGAGCGCCTTCGGCGAGTTGAGGAACTCGGAGATGATCTCAACCGAGAGGACGCCGTCGATTCTGCCCTCGCCGTCGACGACCGGCGCGTACTGGGTCTCGGCCTGGAGCAGGTCGGAGAGCGCGTCGCGCATCACGTCGGCGCGATCGAGAATCGGCTCGGCCGGAGAATCGGGTCGATCGGGAACGATCTCGCGCTCGAGATCGGCGTCGGATAGCCAACCGAGCGGCCGGCGCTCGGAGTCGACGAGTAGCGGGTGCGGCACCTCGGCGCCGTCCAGCTTCGCTTGGACCTCGGCTGTCGGCTGGCCGACGAAGGCGAGTGGAGCCTCCCAGAGGTTGATGTCGCAGACGCGCAGCAGCGAGAGCCGCTTGAGCGCCCGGTCGGAGCCGACGAAGTCCTCGACGAAGGCGTCTGCGGGCGCCATCAGGAGTTCCGCCGGGGTCGCGAACTGAGCGAGGGTGCCGCCCTCCTTGAGTACGGCGACCCGATCGCCCATCTTGATTGCCTCGTCGATGTCGTGGGTGACGAAGAGGATCGTCTTGCGGACCTCGGCCTGGAGGCGGAGGAACTCGTTCTGCAGGCGCTCGCGGTTGATCGGGTCGACCGCGCCGAAGGGCTCATCCATCAGCATCAGCCCGGGGTCGGCGGCGAGCGCGCGGGCGACACCGACACGCTGCTGCTGGCCGCCGGAGAGCTGCGAGGGGAAGCGTTCACGGACGTCGGGGTCGAGCCCGATCAGCTCGATCAATTCGTCGACGCGGGTGGCGGTCCGCGCCTTCTCCCAGCCGAGCAGCTTCGGCACGGTGGCGATGTTGTCGGCGATCGTCCGGTGCGGGAAGAGCCCGGTCTGCTGGATCACGTAGCCAATCTGGCGGCGAAGCTCGGCCGGTGTCTGCTCAGAGACCGAGCGATCGCCGACGTGGATCTCACCGGCGGAGATCGAGACCATCCGGTTGACCATCCGCATCGCGGTCGTCTTGCCGCAGCCAGAGGGGCCGACGAAGACGCAGATCTCACCGGCGGGGATCTCGAGGCTGAGGTCGTCGACCGCGGACCGTTTGGCGCCCGGATAGGTCTTCGAGACGCCGTCGAAGCGGACCGCGAGAGCTTCGGCGTCGCCCGTCGAGCTGTTCTCGCCTCCCGCCTCCCGCAAACCGGGTCGATCCTATATCGACCAAGGGCGACCGGCGGGCGTAGGATCGGGCGCACGACGCGATCGGGGAACGACAGGGGAAGACGCCTGCTGGCAGCGGCGGTGGTGACAGCGCTGCTCGGCGCGAGCGTCCTGGCGGCGGCGCTGGTCTGGGCGGGCGAGCGCGAGGACGCCGACGATGCGAACCGAGCCCGCGCCCGCCAGGCGGCCGCGGTCGCCCAGCGGACGATCCAGCTGACCGCTGCGAGCCTGCGCGGCGGCGAGGGTGTGCTGCGACGCTCGGGCCCGATGCCCGAACGCGGCTTCCGCCGCTTCGCCCGCGAGGTGATCGCCGAGACTCCGTTCCCTTCGCTCGAGTGGTCGCCTCGGGTGAGCGGGCGCGAGCGCCGCTCCTTCGAGCGCGCGCTGCGGCGGCCGATCGCCGAGCCGCGACCGCCGACCAAGCGCCACCCCGAAGGCGACTTGCGGCCAGTCGCGCGCCACAACGGCGCCTACCTGCCGATCCGGATCGTCCATCCCGACGAGAGCGACGAGCGCAGCCTGCTCGGACTCGACCTGCTCTCCGAGCCGGCGCGCGGGCTCGCCGTTCGAGCCTCGCGCGACAGCGGCGTGCCGATGATCACCTCGCCGCTGTTCACTCCACAGCGAAGCGATCCGGTCGTCGTCCTGTTCGAGCCGGTCTACGAGCCCGGCGCGCCGCTTCGCAATCGCAGGCAACGCCAGCTCGCCTTGCGCGGGGTCCTCAGCGGTGAGATCGCCGCCGGCGCGATCGCAAGGGAGATCTCCGAGCAGATCGGCTTCGACGGCGCGCTTGCGATCACCGACGGCGAGGCGGCGCTCGTCGCCGGCCCGGCCGCCGTCAGCGGCGGTGACGTTCCCGCGAGCGTCGAGGTGCTAGGCCGCCGCTGGGAGCTGTGGCTCGAGGATGTCGAGCGGCCGGCGGCGCTGCCGGCGCTTGCCGTCGGCGGGACCGGAGTCGCCCTCGCTGCGCTCGTCGCCGCCCTCTTCACCCTTGCCGGCCGTCGCGAGCAGCTTCTCGGCAGGGAGCGCGACAGCGTCGCCGCCGAGGCCGAGACACAGCGGCGAATCGCCCACACCCTCCAGCAGGCGCTCCTGCCGCCGAGCCTGCCCGAGATCGCAGGGGTCGAGACCGCGGTCATCTATCGCGCCGGCGCCGACGGGCTCGAGGTCGGCGGCGACTTCTACGACCTGTTCGCGACCGGCGAGAGCTGGACGGCGGTGATCGGCGACGTTAGCGGCAAGGGGGCGAAGGCCGCCGCGCTGACCGCGCTCGTCCGTCACACCGCGCGCGCCTTCGCCGAGCGCGGGCCAGCCGCGGCGGTCGAGCAGGTCGATCGCGCGATCTGGCGGGAGGGAAAGCGGGAGATGTTCGCCACTTTGGTCGTCGCTTCGCTTGAGCGAACGACTGCAGCGCTCGAAATCGAGGTCGTGGTCGCTGGACACCCGCCGCCGTTCGTCATCCGATCCGACGGCACGGTGAGCTCGGTGCAGACGACAGCCCCGCTGGTCGGAGCGATCGACGCGATCGAGGTCGGCCAAGTCAGCCTCGAGATTGCCGTGGGGGAGACGCTCCTCCTCTATACCGACGGCCTGACCGAGGCGCGCGGCCCTTCGCAAGGCCGCTTCGGCGAGGACGGCGTGCGCCAAGTGATCAAAACGCTCGCCGGCGCGGCGCCCGAGCAGCTGATCGATGGTGTGCTCGCGCGCGCCCGCGAGTTTTCCCCAGACTTCCCCGAGGACGACGTCGCGATCCTCGCGATCCGGGCAACGCCTGTTTGAATGGAACCATGAGCGAGCCGGCACATCCACGGGGCCTCTCGATCGGCGAGGCCGAGCGGCGACTCGCCGAGCTCGGGCCGCTCGTCTCGGAGTCGAGCCGCTCGGTGCGCTCGATCGTGATCGGCAACGTCTTCACGCTTTTCAACGCGATCATCCTCGTCTTCTTCGTTCTCGTTCTATCGCTTGGCCTGTTCGCCGACGCGCTTTTCGGGCTGATCGCGGCGGTCAACAGCTACATCGGCATCCGCCAGGAGCTGAAGGCGAAGGAGACGCTCGACGAGCTCGCGCTGCTGGTCGCCCCCTCGGCCCGGGTGATCCGCGACGATCGGACGATCGAGCTGCGCGCCGACGAGGTCGTCCCCGGCGACGTCGTCCGGGTCGAGCCCGTCGACCAGCTCGTCGCCGACGGCCCGGTGATCGAGTCGCGTGGGTTGACATTGGACGAGTCGCTGCTCACCGGCGAGGCCGACGGGATCCAGAAGCGGCCGAACGACCGCTTGCTTTCGGGCTCGTTCTGCGTCTCCGGCTCGGGCTACTACGAGCTCGACGCGGTCCGCGAAGACTCCTACGCGGAGAAGCTCGCCGGCGAGGCGCGCGAGTTTCGCCACCCTCCGTCACCGCTTCAGGAGGAGATCAACCGGATCCTCTGGGCGACCACGGCGCTGCTGGTGCCGCTGGCGATCGTCCTGATCGTCTCGCTCAGCCTGCGCGACACCGACTTCACCGAGGCGGCGCAGACCGCGACGGCCGGCCTGATCACGCTGATCCCCGAGGGTCTCGTGCTCCTGCTCAGCGTCACCTTCGCCGTCGCCGCGGTGCGATTGGCGAAGCGCCGGGTCTTGATCCAGCAGATCGCCGCGACCGAGGCGCTCGCCTCCGTCGACACGATCTGCGTCGACAAGACCGGCACGCTGACCGACGGCTCGCTGGAGCTGGTCGCGGTCGAGTCCGCCGACCCCACCGATCCGGGCAGCGCCGAGCGCGCGCTGGCGACGTTCGCCGCCTCCGTGGGCGAGCGAAACCGGACGTTGCAGACAATCGCCGAGCGCTTTCCGGGCCATGCCGAGAAAGTCAGCGCCGAGGTTCCCTTCTCCTCGGAATGGAAGTGGAGCGGGGTGACGCTGAACGGCGACGGCGGTGCGCGTAGCTATGTGCTCGGCGCACCCGATGTGCTCGTCGCAAGCGGCGCGATGAGCCTGCCGCCAGGACTGCAGGAGACACTCGAGAAACACACCTCGGCCGGGCGCCGCGTCGTCGCCTTTGGTGAGGCGCGCGCGGCGCTGCCGAGCGAACCCGCAACTGCGCCACCGCCGCGGCTCGAGGCGCGGGCGCTGGTCGTGCTTTCGGAGACGCTGCGGCCCGACGCCGAGGAGACGATCGCCTTCATGCGCGAGCAGGACGTCGACCTGAAATTGATCTCCGGCGACGCACGGGAAACCGTGACCGCGGTCGCCGCGGCGGTCGGCGTGCCGCCGGAGGCCGGGGTGATCGAGGGGTCGGCGCTGCCGGCGGACGAGGCCCGCCTCGGCGAAGCGGCCGAGCGCAACACGGTCTTCTGCCGGATCCGCCCCGAGCAGAAGAAGGCGCTTGTCGGCGCGCTCTCCGATCGCGGCCGGATGACGGCAATGATCGGCGATGGCGTCAACGACGTGCCGGCGCTGAAGCAGGCGCGGCTAGCGGTCGCGATGGGCTCGGGCAGCCAGGTGACGAAGGGGGTTGCCGACATCGTCCTGCTCGACGACCAGTTCTCGATGCTGCCGCGCGCGGTCGCCGAGGGCCGGCGAATTGCCCGCAACATCCATCGGCTCGCCCGCCTTTATCTGACGAAGACGGTATATGCGGCCTTCCTGATCGCGACCGAGGCGGTCTTCGCCTTCACCTTCCCGTTCCTGCCGCGACACCTGACCCTGGCGGCGTTCCTTACGATCGGTGTTCCCTCCTTGGTGCTCGCGCTCGCGCCGAGCGACGGCCCGCTCTACCGCGGTCGCCTGCTGCGGGCAATCGCCGCCTTCGCGGTCCCCGCTGGAATATCTATCGGGATCGCCTCGCTGCTCTCGTTCTTCTTCGTCGACACGCTCTTTGGCGGCACGATCGAAGAGGGGCGAACGGCCGCGACGACGACCCTGATCGTCCTCGGCCTCTGCTTCATCCTGCTGCTCGAGCGCGGCCCCGGCCGCGAGCACATCGCGATTCAGAGTTACATGCTGGCGATGGTCGCCGGCCTCGGCGCGCTCTACGCGCTCGTCCTCGCGGCGGCGCCCGTCCGCGAGTTCTTCGAGCTCGAGCTGCTCAGCGCCGGGTATTGGTTCCTCTCACTGCTCGCGGTCGCGATCGGGCTGGCGATCGCCGCCGCCGCCTGGCGGCTGCCGCAGATCCAGCGGCTCGAGGAGGACGAGTTCCCGGACGACGACGGCGTGCCCGAGCCGACGCACCGGCGTCAAACCGGCGAACATCCCGCCGTACCGGGCCCGCCGCCCGGGACTTGAACCGTGAGCGACGTCTTCGACACCCAACCGGCGATGCCGCTGCCCGAGCGGCCGCGTCCCGGCGAGCGCAAGGAGCCGCGGCGGACGAAGATCGTCGCGACGGTCGGCCCTGCGAGCCGGGAGCCCGGCGTCCTCTGGGCGCTGATATCGGCCGGCGCCGACGTCCTGCGGCTGAACTTCTCCCACGGCACCGCCGAGGAGCACGCCGAGAACATCAGGCGGATTCGCGACGCGGCGGCAGCGGTTGGGCGCGAGGTCGGGATCCTCGGCGACCTGCCGGGCCCGAAGCTGCGCCTCGACGACCTCGGCCGCGACGTCGTCGTACTTCACTCCGGCGACGAGATCGCGCTGACGACACTCGGCGGTGGGGGCTCGCGCGAGCGCCTCCCGGTTGCCTGGGAGGGCCTGCCGCGGGCCGTCACAGCGGGGGACGAGGTCTACCTCGCCGACGGCCGGGTGAGGCTGCGGGCCCTGAGGGTGACCGACACGGAGGTCCATTGCGAGGTCGAGGCCGGCGGCGCCGTCACCTCCCATCAGGGCGTCAACCTGCCGGGGGCGACGACCGCGCTGCCGGCTGCCGGCGCCGACGATCTCGACTGGGTCGACTTCGCCTGCGAGCACGGGATCGATCTGCTCGCCGTCTCCTTCGTTCGCGAGGCGGCGGACCTCGATCCGGTGATCGAGCGCCTCGCCGAGCGCGGCTCCGACATCCCCCTGATCGCGAAGATCGAGAAGCCGCAGGCGGCCGAGAATGCCGAGGAGATCATCAAGGCCGCGAGCAGCGGGATCATGGTCGCCCGCGGCGACCTCGGCATCGAACTCCCGATTGCGAAAGTTCCGGTGGTCCAAAAGCGCCTACTCAAACTCGCCGGCCAGCTCTCGAAGCCGTCGGTGACGGCGACGCAGATGCTCGCCTCGATGACCGCGACGCCGCGCCCGACCCGGGCCGAGGTGACGGACGTCGCCAACGCGATCTACGACGGCACCGACGCGGTCATGCTCTCCGAGGAAACCGCTGTCGGCGAGCACCCGATCGAGTCGGTGCGGATCATGGACCAGATCGCGCGCGAGACCGAGCAGGACCTCCCTTACGAGGAGTGGCTGGTCAACCGGACGGCCGCCCACGGCAACGAAATAGCTGACTCGGTGGCCCAGGGTGCCGTCGCCGCGACCCACAGCCTCGGCCTCGCGGCGCTCGTCGTGCCGACCCGAAGCGGCCGCACCGCCCGCCTGGTCTCGGCCTTCCGCCCGCGCGTGCCGGTGCTCGCGATCACGCCGCGACTCGAGACCGTGCGCCGGCTCAACCTGCTGTTCGGCGTTCGCACCGAGCTCTCGGAAGACTGGGGGAGCCTGAGGATGTTGCTCGATCAGTGCGCGATCGCGGCCCGCGACTCCGGCGTCGCCACCTCCGGCGATCTGATCGGGATCACCGCCGGCCTACCCGAGCAGGAGCTCGGCACGAACCTGTTCGAGGTCCATCGGGTCCCCTGAGGTACCTGGCACCGAAGGTACCTGGCACCTCGGGTGCCAGGTACCGGCGGGTCAGCCGCGGGTGGACTCGACAGCGGGTGCGTCTGGGGGCTGCCAGCCGGGCCCGTGGTACATCAGGCCGATGCGGGTGCGCCAGCTCGGCGCCCTGCGGACGTCGCGCCAGAGGGCGATGTACTCGCCGAAGGCGACGCGGACCGGGTTGAAGGTGTTGATGTTCGTCGTCAATCCGTAGCGAACGCGCTCCCCCTCCGGCTCAAACGTGCCGAAGAGCTTGTCCCAGATGATCAGGATGCCGCCGTAGTTTCGGTCGAGGTACTGCTCCTGGGCACCGTGGTGGACGCGATGGTGCGAGGGCGTGTTGAGCACCGCCTCGAGCGGACGAGGCAGCTTTTCGATCCGCTCCGTATGGATCCAGAATTGATAGATCAGGCTCCAGCTCTGCGCCAGCAGGATCATCCACGGCGCGAAGCCGACGAGCGGCATCCACAACCAAAACGGCGCGTATGTCATCGGCACCCAGGTCTGGCGCAGCGCGGTCGAGAGGTTGTAGTGCTCGGAGGAGTGGTGGACGACGTGGCTCGCCCAGAAGACGCGGCTCTCGTGCGAGACGCGGTGAAACCAGTAGTAGGAGAAGTCGTCGGCGAAGAAGAGCAGCGCCCAGACCCACCAGTCGTCGGCTGAGAGCCGCAGCGGCGTCAGCTCGTAGAGCGCGACATATGTGGCGAGCACCGCGAACTTCCAGACGACGTTGATCGCGACGTTGCCGACGCCCATGACGAGGCTCGTGCGGGTGTCGTTCGATTCGTAGCCGACCAGCTCGTCGTCGTCGTGGATGTTCTTGTACGAGTACGCCTCGACGAGGAGGAGCAGGACGAAAAACGGGATCGCGTAGTAGAGGACCGCGGCCATCTTCGGGCGGGAAGGCTACTCGCGCGGTGCGATCACGAACTGTGTGACGAGGAGGTTGGCGACGAGCTTCTCGCCGTCGGTGACGCGGACCTCCACGACGTGGGTCGAACGGCCTTCGTGGAGGTGACGGGCGGTCGCGATCAGCTCCCGGCCCGGGAGGCCGGCGCCGAACACGTTCAGCTTCATCTCGACCGTCGTGAAGTCGTAACCGGGCGCCAGGTGGAGGAACGTCTGCCAGGCAGCGACCGAGTCGGCGAGTGCGACCCAGGCACCACCGTGAACGACACCGCCGGGATGCAAGTGGCGCTCGTCGACGACGATCCGTCCGGTCGCGGTCTGATCGGTGAACTCGAGCGGTTCGACCCCGAGCTCGCCCGGAAAGCTGCCGGCGATCCGCTCGCGGATCGCCTCGGGGGTGACGAGATGGTTGCGCTCGGCCATCGGGGCGCTACCGACCCGGCAGGCCGAAGTCGCCGAACGGCTCATCGCGATCGCGTACGGCCTGCTTGAAGCCGGCTTCGGCGGCGCGCTGTTGAAACTCAAAACCCTCGGCGGTGTGGCGGGCGATCCCGTCGAAGAAGGTACCGAGCATCTGGGTCGTGGCGAGGCCCTGCGCCTGCACGGTCGAGTTGACCAGCGCCTTGTGCATGACGAGCTGGTTGATCGGCAGCCGCGCGATCCGCGCGATCAGCTCCTCCGTGCGCTCGACGAGCTCGGCCGCGGGTGCAGCGTCGATCGCGAGCCCCCACTCGAGGGCCTCGGTCCCGCTCAGGCAGTCGCCGGTGAGCAGCAGGCGCTTCGCCCGGGCGGCGCCGATCCGGTGCGCCCATAGCGCCGTCGTCGGCACGCCCCAAACGCGCGCCGGCGGATAGCCGATCTTCGCGCGGTCCTCGATCACGAGCAAATCCGAGCAAAGCGCCATATCGGTGCCGCCGGCGACGCAGAAGCCGTGGACTCGGCAGACGACCGGCTTCTCTGAGTGGAACAGGCTCATGAAGCCGCGGACGTTTCGCGACATCATCTGGTAGTCGGTGACCGGGTCCCAGGCGCCCCCCGGATCGTGATTTCGCGCCATCACCATCGGGTCGAGCGGAGATCCGTCGCCTCCCGATGACGCGTCCATCATTCCCTCGGCGGAGTCCACGAGGTCGTAGCCGCCGCAGAAGCCCGAGCCGTTACCGGCGAGGACGATCACGTGGACCTCGGGGTCGAGGTTGGCGCGCTCGACGCAGGCGGCGAGCTCGCGCGGCATCGCCATCGTGATCCCGTTGCCGCGCTCGGGCCGGTCGAGGGTGATCCGGGCGACACGGCCGTCGCGCTCGTAGGTCATCGTTTCCGGCTCCATCGCGGCGGACGCTATCTGAGTGCCGACCCGTGATCGTTAGACGATCGATACGCAAGCGATTGCATCCGGACCGCGCGGTGGGCGATCATCGTCGTATGCGCCATTTCCCGCTGATCCTCGCGGTCGCCGCCGCGCTCGCGCTCGGCGCGCTCGCCGCGACCGCGCTCTGGGGCGGCGAGCCGGCGCTTCAATCGGTGCCGGCGGAGCCGCTCGAGACAACCGAGCGAATCACGGGCGCCCCGCAGCCGGGGCCGACCCCGGGCGGCGAGGGACTGCAGCCGCCGAAGGTGAGGCTGCTTCAGAACATCCGCAACTTCTCGGCTCGCGACCTATTGCTCGACGACGCCGGCGTCTCGCGATCGGTGAAGCGTGTCCTCGACCGCTGCGGGCCGGGAGGGATCGACAACCCGATCTACGCCGACCTGACCCGCGACTTCGTCGACGACGTCATCCTTCCCGTCGTCCATCGCGACGGGAGGATCTCCGATGTCTTCGTCTACTCCCGCGCCGGCCGGCGAATCAAGCGCGTTTTCGAGTACCACGGGCCCGAACTCAGCGCCGAGGCCAGCGGCCGCTTCTTCAGCCGCAAGCGGGACCTGCTGATCTACGACTTCGCCTATGCACCCGGCGACCGGCGATGCTGCCCGAGCGAGCTCACCTTCTCGCGCTTCCGCTGGGACGGCAGCGAGTTCGTGCGCGTGAGAAGGCAGGGGCTCTGAACCGCTGATGGCGCGCGTGCTGCTGGTCGAGGACGATCCAGCGATTCGGGAGACCGCGTCGCTGGTCCTCGAGCGCCACGGCTTCGAGGTCGACTCGGCCGCCGACGGCGACGACGGACTCGCTCAGTTCGAGCGCTCCGAGCCCGACGTCGCCCTGCTCGACGTGATGCTGCCCGGAATCGACGGTGTCAGCCTCTGCCGACTGATTCGCGAGCGCAGCGATGTCGCGATCGTGATGCTGACGGCGCGATCGGACCCGCTTGACATCGTCGCCGGTCTCGAGGCGGGCGCCGACGACTACGTGACCAAGCCGTTCGACGGGCCGGTTCTCGCCGCGAGGTTGCGGGCGGTCCTGCGCCGCGCCAAGGATTCGGTCGGTGGCGAGCACGAGCGGCTTAGCTTTGACGACCTCGAGATCGACGTCGACGCGATGGAGGTCGAGGTCGGAGGTCAGCCGGTGCGGCTTACCGCGACCGAGGCGAGGCTCTTGATCGAGCTGGCCCGGAACGCCGGAATCGTGCTCAGCCGCGACACGCTGCTCGAGCGCGTCTGGGACTACGAGTGGTCGGGAGATACCCGGCTCGTCGATGTCCACGTGCAGCGGCTACGGGCGAAGATCGGCGGGGAGCGAATCGAGACAGTGCGCGGAGTCGGTTACAAGCTGCCGAAGAGCCGATCGAATTGAGGTCCGCTCTCGCGCCGCGCTCGCTGCGCCGACGGATCGCCTTGGCGGTGACCGCGGTGGCGGCGCTCGTCGCGGCGACGATCGGGGTGTTCGTTCACCGCGTGGTCGCCGACGATCGGATCGATCGAGCGCGAACCGAGATCGTCGAGCGGCTCGACCTCGCCGCGGGGATTTTCGCCGACTCCGGCCAGCTCGCGCTCGGCACTCAGCGCTCCTCCGACGCGGTCCCCCCGCCGGTGCGCGAGGCGGTCGCGGCCGACCGGCTGGCGACGTTCACCAGCTGCGACTCGGTCTGGGCGGGCCGGCCGGTTCCGGGGAGCGACGGAGTTTTCGTCCGAGCCTCGCTTGCCGCCGATCTCGAGGCGATCGATGAGCTCGACCGGACGCTGCTGCTCGTCGGCGCTCTCGCCACCGCGGTCGCCGCCCTGCTCGGCGCCTTCATCGCCGCCGGCATGTCGATGCGACTACGCGAGGCCGCGGCAGTCGCGAGAAAGGTCGCAGGCGGCGATCTGAAGGCTCGGGTCGGCGCCGGGGGCGAGGACGAGGTCGCCGACCTGAGCGGTGCCCTGGACGGCATGACGGATGCGCTCGAGAGCCGTATCGATGCCGAGAAGCGATTCGTCGCCGATGTCGCGCACGAGCTGCGCACGCCGATCACCGGGCTTGTCTCGGCGGCCGAACTGCTCGACGACAGCCGCCCCGCGGAGATCATCCGCGAGCGCACCCGCGAGCTGCGCTCGCTGGTCGAGGATCTGCTTCAGATCTCACGCCTCGATGCCGGCGTCGAGACCGCCGACCGCTCGCAGGTCGAGCTCGCCGGGGCAGCGCGCGACGCGGTCGTGAGAACCGGCGTCGAAGCCGAGGTCGTCGAGGAGGAGCCGGGCCGGATGCTCACCGATCGCCGGCGAATCGAGCGGATCCTCGGCAACCTGCTTCGCAACGCCGAGCGCCACGGCGCCGCGCCGATCGTCGTACGGGTGCGCAAACGGTCGATCGCGGTCGAGGACTCGGGGGCGGGGTTTCCGCCCGAGTTTCTCGTCTGGGGACCGGCGCGCTTTCGCAAGGGTGAGCGCAGCTCGACCGGCGGCGGCAGCGGGCTCGGGCTCTCGATCGCCGCCGGCCAGGCCGAGGTGATTGGGGCCGAGCTGAGGCTGACGAACTCGGCGACCGGCGGAGCGGTCGCCGAGTTGCTCCTGCCGAGCGGCTGACTACCCGGCCGCGGCGACGATCCAGTCGAGCTGCGGAGCGACGCGCGCGTAGACCGAGGGGAAGCGCGGATCACCGCAGCGGTTGCCGCCGAAGGAGACGACCCCGACGAGCCTGCGACCGGTGGCGGTATCGGCGACGAGCGGGCCGCCGCTGTCGCCGAAGCAGCTCGAGCTGTTCTGGCGTCGGCCGAGCCGCGAACCCGTCGTGCAGATCTGGTCGGCGACCGAGAAGCCGCGACCGTAGGCCCATCTGCAGTCCCTGGTCGGGCGCACGGCCTCTCCCGTCTCGAGCAGCGCATCGGAGCCGCGGTCGTTGCCCTTCGGCGTCGTCGATCCCCAACCGGCAACGCGCAGGGCGCTACCCGTCGTCGTGATCGCGCGATCTATGTCGGGCGTCGAGAACTGAACCGCGGGAGCGCTCGTCGGCCGCTCGAGCCTGAGCACCGCGAGGTCGGTGCGACCGGTGGAGGGGTAGTCGGGATGGATCGAGTAACCGGAGACGCCGATCGTCTCGCCGCCGGCATCGGAGAGCGCGCGACGCCCGGTGCCGACCGAGAGCTCGCCGGGTTGTGCGCCCTCGGCGCAGTGCGCAGCGGTCAGGACCGCGGTCGAGGTGATCACCGTGCCGCCGCATCCCTGCTGGCCGTCGAAGTAGATCGCCGCGACAAAAGACCAGGCCGCCGGGTCGGCAAAGGTGCCGCCGACGATGCGCGGTTCTTTCGCAGGCTCATTGTTGCTTGCCGCGCCGGCGGTGGCCGACGCGCAGAGCGCGAGGCTCGCCGTAAGCGCGGTGAAGCCAATGATCGTCCGTGACCGTCGCATCGTTCTCCTCTTGATTGAACTTACTTGTCGCCCCGGAGAATCGGTTGGGAGGGTCACGCCAAGGTCGAGATCGTGTAACGACTTCGCAACGAAGCGCCGTCGCTGGCACGATTGGCGCGCATCTGATGGCGAAGGAGGCGATCGAAATCGAGGTGGCGGGCAGAGCCGTGCGGCTCTCGAACCCGCGTAAGGTCTTCTTCCCGGGGCCCGGCCACACCAAGGAGGACCTCGCCCGCTACTACGTCGAGGTCGCCGAGGCGGCGACGCTGCAACTACACGAGCGACCGACGACGATGAAGCGCTTCGTCGACGGGGTCGAGGGCGATTTCTTCTTCCAAAAGCGCGTGCCGAAGGGCGCGCCCGACTGGCTCGAGACTGCGACCGTTCACTTCCCCAGCGGCCGCAGCGCGACCGAGCTCGTCGCCAATGACGCCGCCCACCTCGTCTGGGCGGTCAACCTCGGCGTGATCGACTTCAACCCCTGGCCCTGCCGGCGCGCCGACCTCGACCGCCCAGACGAGCTCCGCGTCGACCTCGACCCGCAGCCCGGCATCGAGTTCGACGACGTCCGAAGCGTTGCCCTGGTCGTTCGCGAGGTGCTCGCCGACCACTCGCTGACCGGCTTCCCGAAGACCTCGGGCTCACGCGGCATCCACGTCAACGTCCGCGTCGATCCCAAGTACGGCTTCACCGAGGTCCGCCGCGCGGCGCTGGCGCTGGCGCGAGAGGTCGAGCGCAGGGTGCCGAAGCTGGCGACATCGAAATGGTGGAAGGAGGAGCGCCACGGTGTCTTCGTCGACTACAACCAGAACGCGCGCGACCGGACGATCGCCTCCGGCTACTCGGTCCGCCCGACCGCCGACGCCCGCGTCTGCTGCCCGCTCGAGTGGGACGAGGTCCCCGACGCCGACCCCGCCGAGCTCCGCCTCGACACCGTGCCAGCGCGCCTGCGCGAACGCGGCGACCCCTCGGCGGCGATCGACGAGCGGCCGGGCTCGCTCGACCCGCTGCTCGAGCTCGCCGCCCGCGACGAGCGCGAGGGCCTCGGCGACGCCCCATGGCCGCCGCACTTCCCGAAGCAGAAGGATGAGCCGAAGCGAGTCCAGCCGAGCCGCGAGAAGAAGGGCTGAGGCGGACTACTTCGCGATCAGGTTGATGCCGTGGGTGACCAGGTAGACGCCGAGGGTGGCGAAGACGAAGATCAGGATCGGCTGCTCGTGGCGATGCGCCCAGGTGTTGAGCCGGCCGAATGCGTCCTTTGCGGCCGAGGGCCGGATCAGGAACAGGAAGACGGCGCTCACCGAGAGCCCGAACCAGATCGCGTTGTAGATCAGAACATGGGTGATCTCGCCGGTGAGGCCGACGCTGTCGGCGGTGATCGCGTTCAGCCTGCGGCGATGTAGGTAACGAGCAGGCGGCGCGGGCGATCGAGCGAGAGCAGCGCGTAAACCGCGGCGAGCCCGGCCGGCCTGACCGCGCTCGCGACCGCGAGAACGATCGGCTCGATACTCAGTGGATCAGTCCCGCTTCAGTCCGCTGCGGGAGGCGTAGGCGCCGATGTCGGCGGCAAAGGCGAGAATGACGATGAACCACTCGAAGCCCTCGACCTCGTTCGTCCCGACGGTCCACATCACCGCGTAGGCGAGCGTCGTCCAGGGCAGGACGAAGAATCCGAGCAGCGGCAAGAACCAGCTGTCGAACGCCCGGCTAAGCAGGTCGCTGAAGAGGAAGATGACGAACAGCGCGAGGCGCGGAGAGATCAGCGCGAACAGCGCGAGGAAGCAGCCCATGCCGGTAAAGCTACCGCCGACCGCGATCTAGGGGGTACCCCCTCTCGCATCCGATTGGGCTGATCGCCCTTGAACTGCGCTCTGGCCGGGTCGCCTCGCGGGCGACCCCTCCCCGAAGCAAGAATCTGGAGCTGCCTGCGCCGGTATCTCCACACGAAGCGCCGCGTTTGGGCTCGTTGTCGAGTTGCCCGTGCTCTATGCGGCCAACTCGACACGGAAGGCGTCGGCGAGCGTTGGTTGTCGAGCTAGCGACGATTCGCCGGCGCGAGCTTGGGTCGTCTCGCCGCGGACACACCGGTGATCGGATAGCCCAACGAGATGCGAGAGGGGGGCGGGTACTCGTTGAATCCCGGCGATGGGGAGCGAGGCCAGGCCGCCACTGAGTCTCGAGGACAGGGGTCGGCGCGCCGGCGTTGCGATCCTCAGAACCTAAGCCTGGCACCTTTAGGTTCGTACGGCTCTACTGGTCGAGCTGGTCGTAGGTGCAGTCGGCCGGGTCCTTGTCGTCGCGCCAGCGCTGGATCTTCGTCCCGTGGCGAATGCGGCCGTCGGCTACATGGTCAAAGCTGATCTCGACGACGAGCTCGGGGCAAAGCGTGATCCACTCGAGGTCGCGGTCGGCGGTCCAGCGGCTCACCTCGCCGGAGCCGCGCTCGCCGGTTTCGTAAGGGGCCAGCTTCTCGACCAGCTCGCGCTTCTCCTTCGCCTTGAATCCCGATGTGTGGCCGACGACGCGCAGCCGCCCCGATTCTTCGTAGAGGCCGAGGATCAGCGAGCCGACCGTGCCCGCCTCCTTCCCGGGTCGCCAGCCGACAACGACGCAGTCGGCGCTCCGCAGGCGCTTCACCTTGACCATCCCCTTGCGCTCGCCGAAGCGGTACGGGGAATCGAGCCGCTTCGCGATCACGCCCTCGCCGCTCTCGAGCCAGCCGCTTGCGCCGTCGACCGAGTCGGCCACGGGAGTGAGTTCGAGCGAGCCGGGGTCGGAGAAGCGGTCGATCAGTCCCTCGAGTGCCTCGCGGCGATCGCAAAGTGGCAGCGAGGTGACGTCCTTGCCGTCGAGGACGAGGACGTCGAAGGCGCGGAACGTGACCGGGAATCGCTGGGCGAGCATGTTGATCCGCGACTCGGCGGGGTGGATCCGCTGCTGCAGCGAGCCGAACTCCTCGCCGCCGTCGTCGCCGACGACGACGAGCTCGCCGTCGACCACGTACTCGCCCCCGGGGAAGCGGAGCTCGGGGAAGTAGCGAAGCAGTGGCCGGCCGTTTCGCGACTGCAGGAAGACTTCGTCGCCGTCGACGAAGGCAAGCCCACGAAAGCCGTCCCATTTCGGCTCGTACGCCCACTCCTCGCCCTCGGGCAGGGTCTTTCGCGAGAGCGCGAGCTGAGGCTTGATCGGCGGTGAAAGCGGCAGCGCCATCGGCCGCGAACTTACCGGCTACCTCAAACGCGCGAAAGCTCCGCGGATCGCGGTGCGGGTGGGCGCGCGACGGAGCAGGGCGCGCTCGGCGAGAGCCGGGTCGCTCGCGGCGTGGTCTTTGTAGTCGAGCAGGCGCGGATTCTCGATGATCTCGCGGACACGGCCGTCGATCGCCTCAACCCGGATAACGCGGGCCCGCTCGCGTCCCGCTAGTGCCACCGGGGCGTGCCCGGCCTCGAAGACGATGCCGGCGCCGTCGTCGATCCCCCACCCTCCCGGCAGTCCGGCGCCGACGGCATCGAGGAAGGCCTTGCGCCGCGCCGGGTCGCGGGCGTAGTGGACACAGAGACTGCCGCGCAGCAGCCCAAGCCCGCGCGCCGGGCGCGGCGGGCCGGCCGAGGCGGTAATCCCGTGGTCGAACCAGCAGAGCGCTCCGGCGCTCTGCCCGCAGAGGACGACTCCCGATCGCCACGCCTCGGTCAGCAGCTCCGGCAGGCCGTGGGCGCGCCAGATCGCCAACAGGTTGAGCAGCGAGCCGCCGGCGACGTAGATCATGTCCTGCTCGAGCAGGTGACGCCGCAGGTCGACGCGCTCGTGTTCGAGCCTGAAGAGCGAGACGTGGGTCGGCTTGCAGTCGAAGCGATCGGCGGCGGCGTAGAAGTCGCTGATCCCGTCGCGCGCATCGCCGCCCGCCGTCGGCAACAGGCAGATCCGCGGCGAGTCCGCCGCAGTCAATGTGAGCACGTGCTGAAGAATCGCCAGCTCGGGGGAGCGAAGGCGAAACTCATGCCCGCCGAGGGCGACGATGCGGCGCGGTCTTCGCATCTACACGACGGCCAGCTCGGGCGCGCTTTCGCGGAGCCCGCTGCCGAGGAACTCGGCGTCGATCCGCTCGGCGGCGACGCCTGACTCGGAGAGCCGAAGCGAGTGCCCGGTGACGCCGCGCTTCGAGCCGACCACGGCGTGCAGCGAGAGGCCGACGAAATGCAGCGCAGCACCGTCATCGGCGGCATACCCGGGCCGCATACCGGCGGCGAGCTGGCGCTCGAACTCTTCGCGCCGCTCGGGCTCGGCATCCCAGTGCGCGGTGAAGCTCCACGGCAGCAGGCCGATCCCCTCGACCCGCTGCGGCGGCCCGTTGTAGGCGCTGAGCGCGTCGGTGAACCAGCAGAGCGCGCCCGCGCTGAGACCGCAGAGAACGATCCCGCGCTCCCACGCCTCGCAGAGAATCTCGTCGAGCCCGTGAGCGCGCCAGACGCCGATCAGGCTGACGAGACTGCCTCCACCGACGTAGATCAGGTCCTGGGCGAGCAGGTGCTCGCGCAGGTCGACGGCGCTGCGGCCGCGGCGAAAGAGCGAGATGTGCGAGGCCTCGGCGCGGGCGCCGGCGAACTCGCGATAGAAGCGGACTACGTAGTGGTCGGCGTCGCCGCTCGCCGACGGCAGGAAACAGACCTTCGGCCGCTGTTTGCCGGTGAGCGAGAGGACGTAGTCGTCCATCAACGGGTTGCCGCTCTCCATCGAAAAACCGCCGCCGCCGAAGGCGACGATCTGGCGTTTCTCGCCCGGCATCTCATGCGGAGCGGATACGGCACAATCGGCGTGGCGCATCTTCCCTCCTAGATGGTTGATTTCACGGCCGCGCGTGCGCATGGGCACGCCTGGCCGAGCAGGTCGAGGACGCAGTGAGCGTGGCGTGCCGGTAGGCACGCGAGCGAGCGAGGACGAAGAGATGCGAAGTGCCAGGCGGGGCCAGGCGTGCGTGGGGTCGTGGAATCAGTCATCTAGTTGGGCCGGCGCTTGCCGCGCTGGTGCTCGAGCTCGGCGACCAGGGACTTCGTGTGAAGCGCGGAGATCAAGTCGTTGAGCGGCTCGACCCCGGCCTCGATCATCTCGACCGCCTGCTCGGGATCGACGTCGCCGAGCCGCTCGGACATCACATTGACCTCCTAGGCGGCGATCGCCTCGAGCGCTCGCTTGTAGCGAAGCGTGTCGTAGACGGTGAAGCCGATCCGCTCGTCGTAGCCGCCGGCGCGGAAGCGGCCGATCGCCTCGACGATGCGCACGTCGGAGGGCGAGTATCCGCGCTTCGAGGGGCTGAGCACTTCGAGCTCGGCGAGTCTGTCGAGGACCTCCTTGGGAACGTCGTAGCGGCGCCGCACCTCGCTCGCCGCAATCCGATCCTTCTCACCGGCGAGCGCTCGCTCGAGGATTCGATCCTCGACCTCGACCAGCGCCCGCAGCCGCTCGGGGTCGCCGTCGCCGGTCGAGAGCAGCTCGCGGATCACCTTGAGCGGCATGAAGCGCTCCTCCTGGAGCTGCTTGATGATCCGGATCCGCTCGATGAACTCGGGCGGGTAATAGGCCATGTTGCGCGAGGTCTTGACCGGCTCGGGCAGGAGTCCCTCCCGCACGTAATGTCGAATCGTCGCCGACGGAACGCCCGACTGCTCGGCGAGCTCGCCGATCTTGAATAGCTGCTCCGACGCCTGGGAGCTCACGGCATGAACGCTCGCTGTTCGTCCTCGGTGGGTCCCGCCGCGGCTCCGGACTCGAGCAACGAGGAGATCTCCTCCTTGGTATACCCGGCCTCGGCGAGGAGCTCTGCCGTGTGCTCGCCGAAGGCCGGGGCCGGGCGATGCACCTCGCCGGGAGTTCGCGAGAACTTCACCGGCGGGCCGAGCTGGCGAACCTCGCCGAGCTCGGGTTGCTCCCAGGAGATGACCATCTCGCGGGCGCGAACGAGGTCGGAGTCGAGTGCCTCGTCGAGGTCGAGCACAGGCTCGATCATCGCGTCGTGCTCGTCGTTGAACGCTTTCCATTCGGCCCGTGTGCGCGTGCGGAAGACCTCGGCGATCTCGGCCCAGGCGTCTGAGCCGGTGCGCTCGAACTGCTTCTCGATCAGCTCCTCACGGTCGACGGCCCGGCAGAAGCGCGCCCAGAACTGTGGCTCGAGCGCGCCGCAGGTGACCCAGCCGTCGGCCGCCTCGTAGGGCAGGTAGCAGACGTAGAGGCCGGTCAGCTGGCCCGCTCCGCGGCGCGGGACCTCGCCGTCGCAGAGGTGAGCGCCGGCGACCATCGCCAGCCACGAGAGGGCACCATCGAACATCGAGACGTCGACGATCTGGCCCTCGCCAGAGCGCTCACGCTCGCGAAGCGCCGCCAGCACGCCGAAAGCAGCCATCAGGCCGCCGCCGCCGAGATCGGCGATCTGGCCGCCGGCCTGGATCGGCCGCCCCTCGGCCTCGCCGGTCAGGCCGAGCATCCCGGTCAACGCCAGGTAGTTCATGTCGTGGCCGGCGCGCGCCGTATTCGGCCCGGTCTGGCCGTAGCCGGTGATCGCGCAGATCACGAGCCTCGGGTTGCGCTTGCGCAAAACCTCGTGGCCGACCCCGAGTCGCTCCAGCACGCCCGGGCGAAAGCCCTCGAGCACCACGTCGAAGCCCTCGGCGAGCCGCAGCAGCGCTTCGCGGCCCTCGTCGGACTTGAGGTCGAGGCGGATCGAGCGCTTGTTGCGATTGAGCGATAGGTAGAGCGAGGAGCGAGTGCCGAGCGCGGCGTGCTCGTCGCTTCCGTAGAAGGGTGGGGCCCAGCGGATGTAGTCGCCGATTCCGGTGTCCTCGACCTTGACCACGTCGGCGCCGAGGTCGGCGAGCAGCTGCGAGCAGAAGCCCCCCGGCAGCAGCCGGGTCAGATCGAGGATGCGGACGTCGGCGAGCGCGGAGCTCAACTGCCGACCTCGATCCGGTCGTAAAGGACAGCGAGGGCAATGAGCTCGGCTCCGCCGGCGCCGCTGCCGTTCATTCAGCCGCGGCCTCGGCCGCCTCGACCGGATGGGCGAGCGCCTCGCGGCGGGTGAGTTGCTCGCGCTTTGGGATCGCCAGCATCGCGCGCGCCTCGGCGACCGTCGCCGCGCGGCGGCCGACGTCCTCGGCCATCTGCCGGGCCTTGGCGATCAACTCGCCGTTCGAACGCGCCATCTCGCCGTTCGGCAGATAGAGGTTGTCCTCGAGACCGGCGCGAACGTTGCCACCGAGGTTGAGCGAGGCTGCGAGCAACTTCCACTGGTCTCGCGAGACGCCGATCACCTGCCAGTTGTTCGGCCCCTCCGGGCCGCCCGGAATCTGCTCGGACATGAAGGCGACGTTCTTCGGCACCGGGCGGATGCCGCCGGTGACCCCCATGACAAGCGAGATCTGCAGCGGTGGCTCGAGCGTTCCCATGTCGAGGAACGGGTCGAGGTTGGCGACGTGGCCCGCGTCGAAGCATTCGTGCTCGGGTTGAATTCCAAGCTCGAGCATCTCGTCGATGAACTGCGTGATCAGGTCGAAGCTGTTCTCGAAGACCGCCTTGAAGACGAAGTCCTTGCGCCGGCGCGAGTACTTCGCGTAGTTCATCGAGCTCATGTTGAGCGCGGCGACATCCGGGCGAAGCTCACGCAGGTAGGCGAGCCGCTTCTCGACGGGGACACCGATCGCCCCGGTCGAGTAATTGATGATCACGTCGTCGACCTCCGACTGGATCGCCTCGGTGATCGCGCGAAAGTCCTCGATCTCATACGAGGGCGTTCCGTCGGGGGTGCGGGCGTGGATATGGATCTGCGATGCGCCTTCGTCGACCGCGCGGCGCGCCTCGGCCGCGTACTCCGCGGGCGTATAGGGGATCGCCGGGCACTGATCGCGGTTGGCGATCGCGCCGGAGATCGAACAGGTGATGATCACCGGGTCTGAGAAGCGGCTCATTGGGTCCTGGCCTTCCTCGGCGGGGGTTGGGTGCACGATGCGTTCGTAACTGCGGCAGGCAACGATGCGCGGCGCCTTTCGGGTCTATGCGACACCAAACCCGCCGCAGCCGCCCCGAACCGTCGCCCTACAAGCCCGCTGTTTTTCGTCCGCCGGACGATGCTCAGACCGGCATCACCCCGTGCTTTCGCCAGGGCCGTTCGACCCGCTTGGTCGAGGCCATCCGCAACCCGCGGATGATCGTCGGCCGCGTCTCACGCGGGTCGATGATGTCGTCGATCATCGCGTTGCCGGCGGCGATATAGGGATCGATGATCTTGCGCACCTCTTCGATCATCTCGGCGCGCTTGGCGTCGGGGTCGTCGGCGGCCTCGATCACCGAGCGGCCGATGATGTTGACGGCGCCCTCGGCACCCATCACCGAGATCTCGGCGCTCGGCCAGGCGACGATCAGGTCGGGCTCGTAGGCCTTGCCGTTCATCACGTAGTAGCCGGCGCCGTAGGCCTTGCGAACGACGACGGTGATCTTCGGCACCGTCGCCCGCGAGATCGCGTAGAGCATCTTCGCGCCGTGGCGGATGATCCCGGCGTGCTCGACCTTCGAGCCGACCATGAAGCCGGGCACGTCTTGAAGGAAGACGAGCGGGATCTCGAAGGCGTCGCAGAGGTTGACGAAGCGCGCCGCCTTGTCGGCCGAGTCGTTCTCGAGGATGCCGCCGAGCTGCTTCGGCTGGTTGGCGACGATCCCGACAGGCTGCCCGCCGAAGCGCGCAAGGCAGGTGATGATCGTCTTCGCAAACTTCGGCTTGATGTCGAAGATCTCGCCGTCGTCAACGATCTCACGGATCAGCTCGTACATGTCGTAGGGGTGGCGGTTCGACTCCGGGACGATGTCGAGCAGGCGCTCCGACATCCGGTCGTCGGGGTCCTCGGTGGGCTTGAGCGGCGGCTTCTGCTCGCAGTTCGAGGGGAAAAAGGAGAGGTAAGACTTGATCGCCTCGATGCACTCGGCGTCATCTTTGACCTCGAGGTCGCCTACGCCGGACTTTCGGCAATGAACGCGTGCCCCGCCGAGGTCCTCCATCGAGATGTCCTCGCCGGTGACAGCTTTGGTCAGGTGCGGGCCGGCGAGCGCCATCGCCCCCTGACCGACGACCATCGGGACAAAGTCCGAGAGGCCGGGGATGTAGGCGGTGCCGGCCGCGCAGGGCCCCAGCATCCCGGCGACGAGCGGGACGACGCCTGACATCTCGACCTCCTCGCGGAAGAGGTGGCCCGAGCCGGCGAACAGCGAGCCGGCGGCCTCCTGAATCCGCGCCCCGGCCGAGTCGAGCAGCCAGATCAGCGGGATCCGCTTGCCGAGCGCGAGCTCGCGCAGCCGGGTCACCTTGAGCTCGCCGGTCATCCCCATCGAGCCCGCCATCACGGTGAAGTCGTAGGCGGCGATCGCGCAAGGGCGTCCGTCGACGTCGCCCCAGCCGGTGATCACCCCGTCGGCGGGGGCTTCCTTTCCCTCCATTGAGCGCTGCGAGAAGTGCGGCCGCCCGTGGATGCCGAGCTCGACGAAGCTGCCCTCGTCGACGAGCAAGTCGATCCGCTCGCGGGCAGTGAGCTTGCCGCGCTCGTGCTGTTTGGCGACCTTCTCCTCGCCGCCGCCGAGCTTGGCGCGCTCGCGGCGAGCGTGGAGGTCGCTGACCAGCGCCTTCAGGCCGGTCTCCTCGCCGTGCTCGGTCTCGGCGGGGGGCTCGGGCGGCTCGGCGGCGTGGTCGGGGGTCTTTTCGCTGGCTATTTGCTCTTCTCCACGTTCGAACAACAGCGGCAATAAAGGAGGTCGGGACAGGGGCGGGCGGCGATTCGCGGGGGGTTTGTCGAGTTTGTCCCCGATATGGAGACAAAGTCGACAAATGAGCCTCGAACGCGGGTGGTTGGCCCGAACTCGTCGGATAGCGATGAAAAGTCGCTAATCCGGCCTCGGGAGCCGCCACACACGTTGGAACCCTCCCCCTTTACAAGCCCGCAGTTTTTCGTCCCGCAACGCCCGCCCACGCTCACCGTCCCTTCCACTCCGGCTCGCGCTTTTCGAAGAAGGCACTTACGCCCTCGAGGATGTCCTCGGTCGAGAAGGTCAGCGAGAGCTGCGAGCGCAGGTACTCGAGCGCGTCGTCGAGCGCCATGTCCTGTTGGCGGTAGATCGCGTCGTGGCCGAGGCGCATCAGCACCGGGCTCTTCGAGGCGAGCTTCGCCGCCCATTCGTCGACGGCACCCTGAAACTCGGCCTCGGGCACGACTTTGTTGGCGAGGCCGTACTCAACCGCCTCCTCGCCGGAGATACGCTCGCCGAGAAGGATCATCTCGTTGACCCGCTTGCGCGGCACGTTGCGGTAGATGATCGACATGATCATGTAGGGAAAGGCGCCGATATTGATCTCCGGCGTGCCGAAGGTCGCTCCCTGCTTCGCGATCACCAGGTCGCAGGAGAGCGCCAGTCCGATCCCGCCGGCGAGCACGTGCCCGTTCGCTGCGCAGAGCGAGGGCTTGCCGAGCCGCGGCATCAGCCGGAAGAACTCGAGGAAGAGGTCGGAGCCGTAATGCTTTGCCACCAGCGGCACCTCGGCGGCAAACCCGCCCAGGTCGGCGCCCGCACAGAAGACCTTCTCGCCGGCGCCGGTGAGGACGACCGCCCGCACCTCGTCGTCGTCGCGGGCCGCCTTGATCGCGTCGACGAGCTCGGCCAGCAGCTGCGCGGAGAGCGCGTTTCGCTGCTCGGGACGGTTCAGGGTGACCGTGGCCACCCCGGTGTCGACGCTATATAGGAGCTGCTCGTAGTCCATCGCGCGGGCCGGGCGCACCTTACGCCATTCCTGGCCTCACCTGAAGTGCGAAGTCCTACTTCACGCTCTGCGCGACCGGTTCACGGTCGATGATCGCAAGGAGCGCCTCGACGACCTCGCCGTCGAAGCTGCGCCCGGCCTCGCGGCGAAACTCGACGCGAGCCGCCTCCGCGCCGATCGCGGGTCGGTAGACGCGATCGAAGATCATCGCCTCGAAGGCGTCGGCGACGCCGAGGATCCTCGCCTCGATCGGGATCTGATCGCCGGCGAGCCCGCGCGGATAGCCGCGCCCATCGGGCTGCTCGTGGCTGCAAAGCACCCATTCGCGGATGTCGGCGAGGTCGCTCGAGCCGAGGATCCGAGCGCCGATCTCGGGATGGCGCTTCATCTGCTCCCACTCCTCGGGGTCGAGCGGGCCCTGCTTGAAGACGATCGAGTCGGGGATCCCGACCCTGCCGATGTCGTGGAGGAACCCGGCGAGCCGGATCCGCGCGACCCGAGGCTCGGACATTCCCAGCTCGCGGGCGATCCGCTCCGCGTACGAGCCGACGGTCTCGGCATGGTGGGCGGTGCGGCGGTCGCGAAGGTCGAGCGCCTCGGCCAGGCTGAGCAGCGTCTTCAGGTGGGTCATGCTCTCTCCCGGCGGCCGCCGCGACACGCCCGTGAGCAGCTCTTCGACCTCCGGGCTCGAGAGCACGGCGCGATCACGGCCGAGAACCTTCGCCGTGAACAGCGCCCGGTCCGCTGCGCTCAGGAGACCCTCGGGGTCGGCGGCGCGACGCGGATAGGTGGCGACCCCGATGCTGATCGTGACCGCGGCCCGCCCGGCCCTGCGCAGCGCTCGCCGGGTCCCGGTGAGCAGCTCCTCGGCGGTCATGTACGCCTCGCCCTCGTCGACGTCGGGGAGGAGGACGCCGAACCCGCCCGACCCCATCCTGGCGACCGTGTCGATGCGCCGGGTACCCCCGTCGAGGAGCTCGCCGATAGCGATCAGGACACGGTCGGCGCCGTCGTGGCCGAGCGCCTCGTTGAGCGACTCGAGGCGATCGCCGTCGATCGCGAGCACGCTGACCGGGCGGGCCTCGGGGTGGGCACGCTCGATCTCCGCCTCGAGCGCCTCGCGGAAGGCGCGGCGATTGGGCTGCCCGGTCAACGGGTCGGTGAGCGCGGCGCCGGAGAGCTCACCGACCAACCCCTCGACCCTGGACCGCAGGTAGAGCAGCAGCAGCCCGGCGTTGGCGATCGTCCCGGTGGACAGGATGAAAAAGGAGACGTCGGCGTTCTCCTGCGGCATCGACGGGATCCCGATAACGGCCACGGCGAGCGCGAAGTTGAGCCCGATGAAGGCAAGATGGGCGATCGCCTGGCCGCGAGCGAGGAAGTAGAAGCAGTAGAAGCCGGCCCAGAGGTAATAGAGCGTGTAGGCGCTGATCGCCGAGCCGCTGAGCAGGACGGCGCCCGTGGCGAGCAGCGTGCCGAGCGCGGGGGTGAGGACAAGGAGCCGTGCCGGCACTCGTGCAGCCAGACGGTAGAGGGCGGCGCCCGAGAGGATTGCGACGATCGCGATCGGGACCGCGGCCAGATCGCTGACCTGGGGCGGGTGAGGAAACGCGAGCACGGCGAAACCGCAGGCGCCTGCGGCGACGAAGATGTAAGCCTGCGCGCGAGACAGGGCGTAGGTGCGCGGGTTGGTCCCGGACGGCGGCCCCCGGGGGCCGCTCAGCAGGCCGAAGGTTCCGGCCTCGCCATTCCGGTCACCGAAGGCCAAACCGGCGGTCGAATCACGAATTCCATGCCCCATTGACAAGCGTCGAGCCTCCTTGCACAACGTACGCCGGTTTCGCTTACCAGCGCACTCTACTCCTCCGCCTCGAGAGCACTTGCGATCAGGCTTGCGGAAAGTCGCCATACTTTGCCGCGCGGCAAAGTGCAAAGTAAGCAGTCGTACTGCGTACTTTTCGATAGGCTTCGCGCGTCCGCCCGCACCCAGAGAAGACCAAAACATGGCAACCCCCAGCGCCACAGATTCCGTAATCAAGCCCGACCACGCCACCGGCAAACGCCACTTCATCTTCACCGATGAGCACGAGGATCTGCGCGAGTCGATGAAGGCCTGGGTGCAAAAGGAGCTACACCCCCACCGCAACGAGTGGGAGGAGACGCTCTGGCCCGACTCGGTCCTCCACCGAGCGGCCGAGCTCGGCTACGTCGGCCTCTGCTTCCCCGAAGAGTACGGCGGCCAGGGCGGCGACTACTTCTACTCGCTGGTGCGCGCCGAATGCATGAGCTATTCGGGCTCGGGGGGGCTCAACATGGGGATGGCGGTGCATACCGACATGGCGCTGCCGCCGATCGAGCTGCTCGGCACCGAGGACCTGAAGCGACGCTATCTCGAACCGGGGATCAAGGGCGAGAAGATCTCCTCGCTCGGGATCACCGAGCCCGGCGCCGGCTCCGATGTCGCGGGGATCCGCACGACCGCGATCCGCGACGGCGACGAATACGTGATCAACGGCGCCAAGACGTTCATCACCAACGGCGCCCGCGCCGATTTCATCGTCCTCGTCACCAAGACCGACCCGAACGCGGCACATGAAGGGATCACGCTGTTCGTCGTCGACCTGAAGGACTCAGACGGCAACAACGTTCCAGGGTTCAGCGTCTCGCGAAAGCTCGAGAAGATGGGAATGCACGCTTCCGACACCGGCGAGCTCGCCTTCGAGGACGTCCGTGTGCCGGTGGAGAACCTGCTCGGCGAGGAGGGCAAGGGCTTCTACCACATCTCCTGGGAGCTTCAGGGGGAGCGCCTCGTCGCAGCGGCGGGTTGCGTCGCGGGGGCGGAGCGGATGTTCGAACGCACGCTCGAGTACGCAAAGGAGCGCCACGCGTTCGGCCGCCCGATCGGCCGCTTCCAGACGATTCGCCACAAGTTCGCCGAGATGGCGACCAAGATCGAGGCCGGCAAGCAGATGACCTATGCGACGGCGTGGCGCGTCAACAACGGCGAGTACCCGGTTCGCGAGATCACCGCGACGAAGCTGTTCACATCGCGGATGGCCTGCGAGGTTGCCGACGAGTGCCTCCAGATCCACGGCGGCTACGGTTACATGAAGGAGTACGAGATCGAGCGCGCCTACCGCGACGTCCGGCTCAACCGGATCGGCGCCGGCACCGACGAGATCATGCTCGAGGTGCTCGGCCGCTCATACGGGCTCTAACCGAGCGGACGCCGGGCCCGGCGCTAGGCGACAAGGTCGCCCCGTCGGGCTCGCGCCGAGGCCTCGCCGCGAGCGTTTCGGCGATTGACTGCGGTCGGCCGACGTGAAACCCCTGCGCATAGTCGACGCCGTGCGCGGCGAGGAAGTCGAGCGTCGGCTGATCCTCGACGTACTCGGCGATCGTCTTGCGACCGAGCCCGCGGGCGAGTCCCACGACCGACTCGATCACAAGCCGGTCGGTCGGATCGTGGAGGCAGCTGCGAACGAACTCGCCGTCGATCTTGAGGTAGTCGAACGGCAGGTGTTTGAGGTAGTAGAAGGACCCGAACCCCGAGCCGAAGTCGTCGAGGGCAAACCGGCAGCCGAGCTGGCGCAGGTGGCCGGCGAACTCGCGCGCCTCGTGCATGCCGGCCACCGCCGCCGTCTCGGTGATCTCGAAGACAACCCGCTCCGGCTGCACACCCTCGCTGTAGAGGCGGTTCTCGATCAGCTCGAGCAGCCGCGGGTCCCCGATCGAGGCGCCCGAGAGGTTGACTTCGATCGTCGCCATGCTGCCCGCGAGCTCGCGCCCGGCGAGGCCGATTGCCCGGCGAACTACCCAGCGGTCGATCTCGGCGATCAGGCCTACCCGCTCGGCGACATCGAGAAAGGCCCCGGGCGGAATCAGGTCACCGGTTTCGTCGCGCATCCGCAGCAGGAACTCGCAGCGGTCCTCCTCCCCCGTGCGCAGGTCCCGGATCGGTTGCGCGAAAAGCTCGAACCTTTCGCCGGCGAGCGCCTCGCGAATCCGGTCCGCCCAGGCGATCCGCTTCTTCGACTCGGCGCCCAGATCGCGCTCGGGCACGAACACAGCGGCCCGGTTGCGACCGGCCGTCTTTGCGTCGTACATCGCCAGTTCGGCGTTGATCATCATCTCCTCACCGGTGTTCTCGGGCGCGTCGGCGAAGCGAGCGACGCCGATCGTCGCGCTCACCCGCAAGATATGTCCCTCGGTGGCGATCGTGATCGCCCCGACAGCGCGCAGGAGCTCGTCGGCGACGGTCTGCGCCTCCCTGGCATCGGCATCGGCCAAGAGCACGCCGAACTCGTCACCACCGAGCCGCGCAACCGAGTCGTCGCGGCGCAAGCGACCCCTGAGGGCCGCCGCGACCTGGGTGAGAAGCTCGTCGCCGGTGGCGTGACCGTGGCAGTCGTTGACGTCCTTGAAGCGGTCGATGTCGACCACCAGGAGCGCCCCCCGCGAATGATGGCGAGATCCGCTGCCGATCAGCCCCTCCAGCTCCTGCTCGAATGACGAGCGGTTGAGCAGCCCGGTGAGCGGATCGCGCTCGGCCATGTATCGGAGCCGGTCCTCGAGCTGCCTGCGCTCGGTCATGTCCTGGACCTGCGCGATTATTCGCGGGTTCACGGTGTGATCGGCGAGCGCGGCGAGCCTGAGCGCAACCCAGATCGTCGCCCCCCCGGCGTGCAGGAGCCGCCACTCCCCGCCGGCGGTGCGCCCGCTGCCGCCGAGCAAGCCGGAGATCGCGGCCTCGACCGCGGTCGAGTCGGAGAGGTGAACTAGCGAGGGCAGCGACCTCGACGCGAGCTGATCGGGGCTATAGCCGACGATCGAGCACCACGCATCGTTGGCTTCGACGAAGCAACCGTCCGACTCCAGCACCGCGATCCCGATCGGGGCGCCCTCGAAGGCGCTGCGGAAGCGCTCCTCGGCGGACCGCAGCGCGGCGGAGGAGCGCTTGCGCTCGATCGCGTAGCGAAGCGAGCGCGCAACTGCGCGGCCGCTGACCTCCCCCTTCAGCAGGTAGTCCTGCGCTCCCGACTTGACCGCGTCGATCGCGAGCGCGGCGTCGTCGTTGCCGGTCAGAACGACGATCGGCACGTCCGGGAACTCTGCCGCGAGCGCCATGATGCCCTCGAGGCCGGATGCATCGGGGAGCGAGAGGTCGAGCAGGACGCAGTCGAAGCTCTCCTCCTCGAGCAGGGCCCGCGCGCCGACGAGGGTCTGCCGCCACGACAGCTCGAGCTCGCCCGCCGGGGCCTCGAGCGCGATCGACTCCTCGAGCAGAGCGGCGTCGGAGCGCGACTCCTCGACCGCGAGGATCCTCACCGGGGCGTCCATGGTCCGGCCTTCCAAGGTCATCCAGACCCCCCGCTCGGCAGGGTGACGAAGACTTGCTCGGCCAGCGAGACGGCGCCGATCGCGCCGGCGAGGGTCGCCAGCGAGCCCCCGAGAACCACCTTCCGGCGAGATCGCGCCGCCTTCGGTGCGGTCAGCAGGATCGAGATACCGAGCAGAGCGAGGGCGAGCGCCGTATTGAACTTGACCGAGGCCTCGCCGATCCGCGCAAAGCGCTCGAACCCGTGCCCCCTTGCCCCCTGCTCCTCGATCGAGAGTTCTCCCGGGTCGTTCATTTCCACTTCCTCTGTGGACAGACGAACGGAATGCCCGCGCTGCCTAACACGAATATCGGCATTTGCAGGGGAGTGCTTTAGCGTACGAGCGGTGGCCGGAACGCTTTCATTCGAGCGGCTCTTCGATGCCGCACCCGCCGCGATCCTCGTCAGCGACGAGTCCCGGCGGGTCGTGCACGCAAACGCGGAGGCCTCGCGTCTGCTCGGCTATCGCCCCGGCGAGCTGGTCGGCCGCAACACCGAGGTGATCGTGCCTGAGGAGCTGCGTGAGGAGTACGCGCAAGGACGAGAGCAGTACCTGGCAGACGGCGAGCAGAACGCGATCGGATCGAGCTTCGAGGCGAGGCTGTTGCTCTCCGACGGCAGCGAGCTTCCGGTCGAGGCCTCGGCCTCGATCGTCGAGACCGAGGCCGGCAAGCTGATCGTCACCGTCCTGCGCGATCTGTCCGCCGAGCTCGAGGGCGAGCGCGAGCGTCGCGAGCTCGAGACGACGCTGAAGCGCGCGACCGGCGGCGGGTCGATCGACGCGCAGCTCGAGCAGACCGGCCGGCTCGAGACCGTCGGCCAACTCGCGGGCAGCATCGCCCACGACTTCAACAAC
>JBPCRS010000196.1:0-3897 GCA_050996575.1 Solirubrobacterales bacterium | reverse complement strand
CTTCCCCGTCGTCGGCGAGCTCCTCGACCTCGATCGCCTCCGCTGCGGCCTCCTCGACCTCGGCCTCTTCCTCGGCAGCGTGACGCGCTTCGGCTTCCTCGACCGCAGGATCGCCCTCGACCTCGGCGGCATCCGACTCGCCATCGGCAGCGCTGCCCAGCGCAGCGCCGAGGTCCTCGAGCGCCTTTCGGGCACGTTCGACCCGCTCTCGGGCCTGCAGCTCGGCGAGCTCGACCGTGCGCGCGGCCTTCGCCTCGGCGTCGGCGATCAGCTTCGCCGAGCGCTGCTCGGCCTCGGCGACTATCTCCGTTGCCCTTGCCTCGGACTCGGCGACAAACTCGTTGCCGCGTTGCTCGGCCTCGAGCAGCGCCTCGCGGACGCGCTCGCTGACCGCAGCGATCAGGTTCTCGTTCTCGCCGTCGGCCATCAGGGAACTTGGACCCCACCGCTGTCGTCGCGGCAGGGTGGCGGAGCCGCGCTGCAAAGCGGCAAGTCCGCGGTTTCGCCCCCCCCAGCTCCTGGCGCAGGCGCGGTCGTCGTCGAGGTTGTAGGGGTCGTGGTCGTCGCCGGTGTCGTCGTCGTCTTCTCGGGCTTCGGCTTCTCGGGCTCGGCCTCCACCGTCGTCGTCTCGGTGCTCGTCGTCGTCGAGATCACCGTCGTCGTCTCACCTTCACCGCAGCCGGCGAGGGCAAGCCCCAGGACGAGGGCGGTCGGTAGGGCGGTTCGGGTCACGAGCGTGCGCACCGGTGCAGTCTATGCCCGCATCGCATCCAGGTCCCGCCGCAATTCCTTCAGCTCATCGCGAATCCTCGCCGCCTCCTCGAATCGCAGGTCTTCGGCCGCAGCGATCATCTCCTCCTCGAGCTCGACGACGATCTTGGCGAGCTGCTCGGGGGTCTGCGTCTCACCGCTCGAGTCGACACGACGCCGGCGCGAGGGTGCACTGCGGGTTTCCATCGAGAGGAACTCGGCGATGTCGGAGATTCCCTTTTGAACAGTCTCGGGGGTTATCCCGTGCTCGCGGTTGTAGGCGAGCTGAATCTCGCGGCGGCGGTCCGTTTCGCCGAGCGCGGCGCGCATTGCGTCGGTTTCCTTGTCGGCGTACATCACGACCTTGCCGCGAACGTTTCGCGCAGCGCGGCCGATCGTCTGAATAAGGCTTGTCTCACCGCGCAAGAAGCCCTCCTTGTCGGCGTCGAGGATCGCGACCAGCGAGACCTCGGGCAGGTCGAGACCTTCGCGCAGCAGGTTGACGCCGACGAGCACGTCGTACTCGCCGAGGCGCAGGTCGCGGATGATCTGGATCCGCTCGAGCGTGTCAACCTCCGAGTGCAGGTAGCGAACGCGGAAACCGTGCTCGAGCAGGTAGCCGGTCAGGTCCTCGGCCATCTTCTTCGTCAGCGTCGTCACCAGCGCCCGCTCGCCGACGTCGACCCGCCCCTTGACCTCGTTCATCAGGTCGTCGATTTGGTTCTTCGTCTCGCGGACGTCGACCTCGGGGTCGACGATCCCGGTCGGGCGGACAATCTGCTCGGCGACCCGCCCCGAGCGCGAGCGCTCCCACTTGCCCGGCGTCGCCGAGACGGCAACAAGCTGGTTGATCCGGGTCAGGAACTCCTCGAAGCGAAGCGGCCGGTTGTCCATCGCCGAGGGCAGCCTGAAGCCGTGGTCGACGAGCGTCGTCTTCCGCGAGCGATCGCCCTCGTACATTCCGCCGATTTGCGGGATCGTCTGGTGTGACTCGTCGACGAAGAGGACGAAGTCGTCGGGGAAGTAGTCGATCAAGGTATGCGGCGGCGAGCCCTCGGGCCGGCCGTCGAAGACCCGCGAGTAGTTCTCGATCCCCGCGCAGAAGCCAACCTCCTTGAGCATCTCGAGGTCGTACTCGGTGCGCTGGCGGATCCGATGCGCCTCGAGCTGCTGGCCGCGTTCGTTGAAGAAGGCCCAGCGCTCCTCGAGCTCGTTGCGAAGCTCGCGGACGGAGCGGTCGAGCGTCTGCTCCTCGGTCACGTAATGCGAAGCGGGCCAGACGGCGACGTGGTCGATCTCGTCGAGGATCTCGCCGGTCAGCGGGTCGAAATGCTGGATGCCCTCGACCTCGTCGCCGAAGAGGGCGATCCGGTAGGCGGTCTCGGCGAACGCCGGCCAGATTTCCAGGACCTCACCCTTGACGCTGAAGGTGCCGCGGCTGAGCACGGTGTCGTTGCGCCCGTACTGCATGCCGACAAGCTTGTGGAAGAGGTCGTCGCGCTCGATCCACTTGCCGACCTGGAACAGCTGCATCTGCTTGCGGTAGAGCTCGGGCGATCCGATCCCGTAGATACAGGAGACCGAGGCGACGATGACGACATCCCGGCGAGCCAGCAGCGACGCTGTCGCCGCGTGCCGGAGGCGGTCGATCTCGTCGTTGATCGAGGAGTCCTTCTCGATGTAGAGGTCCTGCGCCGGAACGTAGGCCTCGGGCTGGTAGTAGTCGTAGTAGGAGACGAAGTACTCGACCGCGTTCTCGGGGAAGAACTCGCGGAACTCATTACAGAGCTGCGCGGCGAGCGTCTTGTTGTGGGCGATCACCAGCGCCGGGCGCTGGACGCGCTCGATCACCCCGGCCATCGTGAAGGTCTTGCCGGTCCCGGTCGCACCGAGCAGCGTCTCGAACTTCTCCCCGGCCTCGATCCCGGCGGCGAGCGACTCGATCGCCTTCGGCTGGTCGGCGGTCGGCGTGTAGGCCGGGTTGAGCTTGAATCCCGCCGGTTTTGTCGTCTCGGAGGCCATCGCGTTGAAGATAGCCGCGGGGGTGCGGGGACCGACGGGCACCGGCTGGCTTACGCGACCCAAGGCGTCGTGGCCGCGGGGCTTTTGAGGGCGGCAGGTTCGGGCGGGTTCGTGACTCCCTGCGCGAGTTTCGTACGGGATCCTCGGGACGGACGTGCATTCACCCACAGACGAGGTGGGCGAATCGCCGTTCGTCGCCTGCCGCTCGCCGATCGCTTACGTCCCGCCGGCGTCCGTCACTAGCGCAGCTTCTCGCAGCGGCGGTAGCGGTCCTTGCCCTTCTTGACGAAGGCCGTATCGCGGCCGGGGCCGCAGTCGATCCGGTCGCGGCTGCCGCGCTTGGCGTAAATCACGTCGTTGCCGGTGCCGCCGAGCAGCCGATCGCGACCGAGGCCGCCGCGGATGCGGTCGTTGCCGGAGCCGCCGTCGATCCGGTCGGCACCGGCGCGTCCGCGGATGCAGTCGTTGCCGGCGGTGCCGCTGAGACGGTCCTTGCCCTGCTCGCCGGCGATCCGGTTGCAGCCGGCCGAGCCGCCGCCGGAGAACGGCCAGACGCCGTTGGTGACGCGGACCGCGTAGAAGCCGCTGAAGCCGTCCGAGTACCAGATCTCGCCGCGCTCGGGCACGAACGATGGGCTCGACATCGCGTAGTTGCTCGCCTCGAATCCAGGGGTCGTACGCGGCGATATCGGGGCGTTGAAGTAGGCGATCTCCTTCGGGTTCTCGGGGTCGCGGATGTCGAACACACGCAGCCCGGACAGGATCATCGAGCAGGCGACGATCCCGGGGTCGGTGCGTGAAGGGACGTTGCAGTAGTGGCCGGCGTAGCCCTGCAACGGGTTCGTCGCGGCGGGGTCACCGGAGATCTTGTCGAAGTTTTCCGGTTGGTGCACCTCGAGTCGGAGGTTGGAGACGACGCGCGGGTTGGCCTCGTTTTCGATGTCGATGATCCGGCCGGCACCGACCTCGTCGAGCGTGCCGAACTCGTCGATTTCGACTACGTAATCGCGATCTTCGATCTTCACCGGGATCGCGTTCTGCGGGATGCTCATCGAGTCCCAGGTGAGCCGACTGAGCTCGTGCACGGTCGGGTTCGGGACCCTGTTCTGGACCTCGGAGACATCG
>JBPCRS010000174.1:0-9163 GCA_050996575.1 Solirubrobacterales bacterium | reverse complement strand
AGGCGCTCGAGGACGCTGACGAGAATATCCAGGAGGGCGTCAACGACGCGATCGACGACGCCCAGGAGGGCGACTCCGAAGCGGCCACAGAGGCTGCAACCGAGGCCGCCGACGCCGCTGCTGAGGAGGCCTCCGAGGCGGTTGACGACGCTCAGGAGCAGGCCGATCAGGCGCTCGAGGACGCTCAGACGCCCTAGTTCGCGACCCACGAAACGTGTCGAACGCCCCGGGGATCCCGGGGCGTTCGTCGTTTCGGGGCTAACGCCACTCATTCCAGGGAGATGATCTCGCGTGAGTCGCCGCCGGCGTGGCGAACCTCGATCGCGATCACCTTTCCGCTTGCCTCGATCGCGGGCTCGGAGCCACCGATCTCGGGCCATTCGACGAAGGCGATCGCACCCGGCTCGATGTAGTCGGCGAGCAACGCGGGATCCTCACCACCGAGGTCGGCGAGCCGGTAGAGGTCGAGGTGGGAAACGGCGACCCGGCCGCTGTAGCGCTGGCCAATCGTGAACGTCGGCGAGGTAACCGGCTCGGTGACGCCGAGGGCGCGGCAGGCGCCACGGATCAGCGTCGTCTTGCCGGCCCCGAGCTCACCGCTGACGAGGACGACATCACCGGGGGTGAGCCGCTCGGCAATCCGCGCCCCGACCGCCTCGGTCTGCTCAGCCGAAGATGTCGAGCTGGTCACTCGCGTCCGTTTCCGGGACCGACTTCTCGAGTTCGTCGCCGAGATCACGGGCCTCGGCGACTTCCTGCGGCGACGGCCTCGCGATCAGCTCGGGCAGCTTGGCGAAATCCCCGCGCAGGGTGTCGACGAGCGAGGGGGTTCGCAGCGCCGCGGCGGGGTGCAGGAACGGCATCAAGTAGACCGAGCGGCCGCCAAGCACGTGCACCTGCGCCGTGCCGCGAACCTTGGTGATCCCGGTCCGGCTGCCGGTCAGCAGCTTCGTCGCGAAATTGCCGAGCGTGCCGATCACCTTCGGCTGGATCAGCTCGACCTTCCTGTCGAGGTATGGGCTACATGCCTCGATCTCGTCGGGTTGCGGGTCTCGGTTCCCGGGCGGCCGGCACATCAGGACATTGGTGATGAAGACGTCGTCTCGGGACATGTTGATTCCGCCGAGCAGCTCGGTCAGTAGGCCCCCGGCCCGGCCGACGAACGGCAGGCCCTGCCGATCCTCCTCGGCTCCTGGCGCTTCGCCGACGAACATCAGGTCGGCGTCGGCGTTTCCCGATCCGAATACGACGCTCGTACGAGTTTCCGAAAGTCGGCACTTCATGCAACCCGACGCCTCCTCGTAGAGCTCGACCAGATCGTCGCGGCGACTCGACGCCGACTCGTTCATCCGCCGCCACCCGGTGGCTTGGCGCGATCGCGCGCCCGCTGCCGTTTCTCCTTGAAAGCTCGCTTCGTCGACTCGTGCAGGGTCCGGTTCTTCGCCTCCTGCTTGCGGTTGCCGGAAGCGGAGCGGACCAGCTTCGACGGCCGCGCCGGCAGCGACATGATCCGCTCGGCGCCGGCGGCGCCGCACTCGCGGCATCGCTCCGCCTCGGTCCCAGCGGAGACGAGCGCCTCGAAGCGCTCACCGCAGCTCGCGCAGTGGAACTCGTAGATCGGCATCACCCAATCGTAATTCGCGCTCCGGCCACGCTTATAATCCGGATCGGCCGCGACCACTTGTTGGCGTGGACCGACCGGCTCGCCGAAACGACGCGGGCCCGAGAAGCGAGATGCGCGAAGAGCAACCCAACCAGGACACGCAGCCGTCGTTCGACGACGGCAGCTTCTGCCTGGCGATCGTCGGCCGCGGACGCGCCGGGGGCGCGATCGACCGCGCCGCCCGGCAGGCCGGCCTCGACGCGCGAACGACCGGCCGCGAAGACATCGCCGCGATCAGCGCTGATGCGGCGGCGGCGCTTCTCTGCGTGCCCGACGCCGAGATCGAAGCAGCTTGCGAAGCAATCGCCGTCGAGCGGATTCCGCCGTTCGTCGGCCACGTCAGCGGCGCAACCGGCCTCGATGCACTGCGCGCTGCCGGCGACCGCGGCGCCGAAACGTTCTCGTTGCATCCGCTGCAGACGATCCCCGACGCCTCGAGCGAGATCGCCGGTGCGCCCTGCGCCGTCACCGGCGCCTCGCCGCGCTCGCTTGAATTCGCGCGCTCGCTCGCGTTGCGGCTCGGGCTGCGCCCGTTCACGCTCGACGACGACGCCCGTGCGGCCTACCACGCGGCGGCGTGCATCGCCTCCAACTTCCTCGTCGTACTCGAGGAGTCGGCGGCGAAGCTGCTCGAGCAAAGCGGTGTCGAGGATGCTCGCGAGTTGCTCACGCCGCTGGTCCTGCGCACCGCGGCGAACTGGTCTGAGCACGGCGCCGACGCGCTCACAGGCCCTATCGCCCGCGGTGACGAAGCGACCGTCGCTCGCCACCTCGATCAGCTCTCCGAGCAAGCGCCCGAGCTGATCCCCGTCTACGAAGCGCTGGCCGAGCGCGCCCGCGCGCTCGCCGTACGGGAGCTCGCCCGATGAGGACGCTGCGCGCCGTCGCCGAGCTGCGAGCGGCCGTCCGCGGCGAACGGGCGGCCGGCCGGAGCATCGGCCTAGTGCCGACGATGGGCGCGCTTCACGACGGCCACCTCTCGCTGCTGCGCGCCGCCCGCTCCGAATGCGACGTCGTCGTCGTCAGCATCTTCGTCAACCCGGCCCAGTTCGGCCCCGCCGAAGACCTCGACAGCTACCCGCGAGACGAGCAGCGAGACCTCGCTCTCGCCGAAGCGGCCGGCGCCGATCTCGTCTACGCGCCGGCGACCGCGGAGGTCTATCCCGACGGTTTCGCGACCAGCGTCGAGGTCGGGGGGCTCACCGACGTCCTCTGCGGAGCCCCGGAGCGCCGTGGCGCCGAGCACTTCCGCGGCGTCACGACCGTCGTCGCCAAGTTGCTCAACTCGGCCGAGCCCGACCGCTGCTACTTCGGCCAAAAGGACGCTCAGCAGGCGATCGTGATCCGGCGGATGGCCCGCGACCTCGATTTCGACGCCGAAATCGTCGTCCTCCCCACCGTCCGCGAGCCCGACGGGCTCGCGATCAGCTCACGAAACGCTTATCTCGCCGAGGACGAGCGCGAGCGGGCGATAGCGCTCAACCGCGCGCTCGAGTCCGCCACTTCGGCGGCGGCTGACGGCTCGACTCCGGCCGATGCGATCGCCGCGGCGCGCGCGACCCTCGCCGAGGCCGGGATCGAGCCGGAATACCTCGAGGCGCGCGACGCATCGGACCTGAGCGTCGCCGAGAGCTTCAACGGCCGCCCGGTCCTGGTCGCTCTGGCGGCCGACCTGGGCGGCGCAAGATTGATCGACAACACCGTTATCGGAGGGAACTGATGCAACGGCAGATGCTCAAATCGAAGATCCACCGGGCGACGATCACCGCCTGCGACGTCGACTACGTCGGCAGCGTCTCGATCGACCCTGAGCTGATGCGCCAGGCCGACCTGATGGCGAACGAACAGGTTCACATCTGGGACATCGCCAACGGCGCCCGGATGGTCACCTACGCGATCGAGGGCGATTCGAACCAGATCAAGGTCAACGGCGCAGCCGCCCGCCTCGTCAACCAGGGAGACCTCGTGATCATCGTCTCCTACGCGCTCTACAGCGCCGAGGATCTCGATTCCTACGCCCCGGTCGTCGTCCACGTCGACGAGGCCAACGAGATGGTCCAGGTCGACTCCAGCCCCGAGGTCCTGCTCAACGCCTCCGGCCGCGCCTGGACCGACGAGGTCCCCGGGAGCCTCGGATGAGCGCGATGACGATCCCCCGGCTCGCCGAAATGAAGGAGGCCGGCGAGGCGATCGTGATGGTCACCGCCTACGATCACCCGTCGGCCCAGATCGTCGAGGAGGCGGGCGTCGACATCGTCCTCGTCGGCGACACCGCGGCGATGACGGTGCTCGGCCATCAATCGACGACGCCGGTCTCGATGGATGAGATGGTCATGCTGACGGCCGCAGTGCGGCGTGGCCTCGAGTCGCCGCTGCTCATCGGCGACCTCCCGTTCGGCTCGTATGAGCGCTCGAACGAGCTCGCGATCGATAACTCCCAACGTTTCGTCAAAGAAGCCGGCGTCGATGCGGTCAAGCTCGAGCGCGGCGGCGCCTCGGTCGATCGAGCGCGAGCGATCATCCGCGCCGGCGTACCGGTGATGGGCCACGTCGGCCTGACCCCGCAGACGGCTACGGCGCTCGGCGGCTTCAAGGCCCAGGGCAAAACCGCGGCGCGCGCCGCTCAAATCGCCGAGGAGGCGCTCGCGCTGCAAGCGGTCGGTTGCTTCGCGATCGTCTTCGAGGCAATGCCCGCGGCGATCACCGAGGCGCTGATGCCGAAGCTCGAGATCCCGGCGATCGGGATCGGCGCAGGCGTCGCCACCGACGGCCAGGTGCTCGTCTGGCACGACCTGCTGGGGATCTACGCCGGCCACCAGGCGAAGTTCGTCAAGCGCTACGCCGAGGTCCGCGAGCAGATGGTCGCCGGAGTCAGCGAGTATGCCCGCGAGGTTCGCGAGCGCAGCTTCCCCGGCGCCGAGCACATCTACTCGATCGAGCCCGCCGAGCTTGACGAATTCACCCGCTATCTCGACCAGGAGAGCCTCGCCGCTGGCGCCTGGGACTGGTAGGCAAAGCGGTAACCGCTCACCCCGATCGGGGTATCTGTTCGTGACAATCGTTACGAATGGAGGTAGCGATGGAAATGTTGAAGCGATTCGAACCCGTTGCGCTCGTGCTGATGTTCATCGGCGCGATCAACTGGGGCATTCTCGGAGTGACCGGCGGTGAGACGAATCTCCTCGCCGAGATCTTCGGCACCGGTACGGCGATCGACGTCCTCTACGTCCTCGTCGGCCTGTCCGCCCTGGTTTTCATCCCGAGGTTGGTGGACACACTTCACCTCGGCCACGGCCCGCACCCGCGGGGCGTCTGAACCAGAAGCAGACCCGTCAGCGCGAGGCGGGCCCTCGGGCCCGGCTCGTCGTATGTTTGGGGCGTGCCGATCCACAGCGGCGAGCTCAGGCTGACGACGCGCGGCGACGCCGACGTCGTCGACATCAGCGAGGGCGTGCGCAGAGTTGTCGCCGCCTCGGGAGCGAGCGAGGGCCTCGTCAACGCCTTCGTCCGCGGGTCGACCGCGGCGGTTACGACGATGGAGTACGAACCCGGCGGCGTCCACGATCTGAGATCACTGCTCGACCGCCTGATCCCGGTCGAGGGCTCCTACGAGCACAATCGGCTCAACCACGATTCGAACTCGCATGCCCACCAGCGCGCCTCGATCATCGGCTCGAGCGAGAGCATCCCTGTAGCCGGCGGCAGGCTCGGCCTCGGCACCTGGCAGCAGATCGTGCTGATCGACTTCGACGACCGCCCGCGCGAGCGCACGGTGGTCGTCCAGGTGATTAGTTAGGGACGTAGTCAGGGCCCGGCGGGAACGTCGGCGACGATCGAGTCGACCCGCCACTCGCCGTCCTCGAGGAGGAAGGTGAGCTCGATGTCCTCGCCCGCGAGCGAGCCACTGTCGGGCACCGCGGTGGCCGAGGCCTCCGAGGTTTCGATATCGATCTCCGAGACCTCGACGTCGGTTCGCGGCTGGGCCTCGAGCGCAGCCCGGCAACCCCCCGCCCCTCCATAAGCGTCGCCGACGAAGCGCTCGGTCATCAGCTCGTCGCAGACCTTCGGATCGTTGGAGCCGATCACGCTCTGCGCGTTTCGCTCGATCACGGTCTCGCCGTCGGGACCGCCGGGCGCCTCGCTCGGCTTGTCCTCGGCCGGCTCCGTCGCGGTCGAAGCCTGAGTCGAGGTGGACGGCTCGAGGGCCGCTGTCGAGGAGGCCGCTGTCCCGGGCGCGGTCGTCGAAGTCGTTGTCTCGTCTCCCCCGCACCCGCCGAGCGCAAATGCGGCCGCCACGACGATCAGGAGAGCCCGCGATCGTGATCTCACGCGCGGCAGTTTGACGATCGGCGCCTGTCGACGTGATCCGGCGCGGATAAAGACCCGTATGGCTGGTCAAACCCATTCGTCGGTCAGGGCGCGTAGGGACGGTGTTCGCCCGGCGGGAACCGAAAAGGAGAAACGAATGCGCAACAGCTCATACCAAGGCCCCGGCGAGGGCCTCAAGCTCGCCTACGAGGCGGTGGACAACGAGTTCGCAGACGAGTCCGGGCACACCCGTCGCAAGCTGATCGGCGCCACCGCGGCGACGCTCGGCGGAATGGCGGTGATGACGCTGCCCGAATTCGCCAAGGCGGAGGATCTGAGCCCGAACAACACAGTCGAGAACATCCTCGCCGTCGCGGCGACCGCCGAGGTCCTGGCGACGATCGTCAACACGGTCGGCTCAAAGGTCAAGGGCCTCGACAAGGTCACCAAGACCAATGTCCAGGCGGCCGCACAGCAGGAGCTCGAGCACTACAACGTGCTGAAGAGCCTCGGAGCCCAGGAGCTGACCAAGAAGATCTGGATTCCGAACGATCTCTTCAAGAAGCCCGAGAACCTGCTCAACGGCCTGCAGTTCGGCGACCAGGTGTTCATCAATGCGTACATGATCGGCACGACCGCGTTCGGAGATGCCGGCGACGGCGAGAAGGCCCGGTACACGGCGGAGTTCATGGGCGTCGAGGCCGTGCATCGCGCGCTCGCGCGCCAGTCGCTCGGACTGCTCGGCAACGACCGGGTTTTCATGCGCTTCTCCCAGAAGGAGCAGGCCAAGGGCGCGCCCGACAGGGGCACGGCCGGGTTCACGGACATCCTCGACGCGCCCAAGGCGCTTCAGGGAGCGGGCTTCGGCTTCGGCGCCGAAGGCGCGAAGCCGGGCAAGTTCTACGACTTCGACAAGGTGTCGAAGGAGACGCCGAAGGTCAAGGGCGTCAACACCTTCGAGGTCAACTGACGCTCGAACTCCTCTCTCAGGACCTCGACGGGCCGCTCTCGGGCGGCCCGTCGTCGTTCCGGGCCTTTCCCCCTGTGAACTCGATCTCGCGGATGACCTTCGCCGGCGCGCCGGCGGCGATCGTCCCACCGGGGATGTCACGGGTGATGACCGAGTTCGCCCCGATCACCGCGCGGTCCCCGATCGTGACGCCGCCGGTGACGACGCAACCGACGCCGAACCAGACGTTGGAACCGATCGTCACCGGCCCGCGGGCGACGAAACCCTGCATCGTGATCGGCTTCTCCGGGTCGTCATAGCGGTGGTCGGCGTCGCCGACGAAGCAGTTGTTGGCGAACATCATGTGGTCGCCGATCTCGATCCTCTCCTGGGCAGCGAGCATCGTGTTCTTGTTGAGAAAGCATCCGCTGCCGATCTCGATCCTCGCCTCGGGCGCCATCGTGATCCAGCAGCCAGGCTCGAGCAGCGTCGCGTCACCGATCGTCAGCCGTCCCTCGTCGAGCGCCTCGAGCACCTCGCCCTCGACCGGGTAGCGGATGAACGCACCGCAGCGCGCCATGTGAGCGTTGATCCGCCATCGCCGCTGCGATTCGTGGTTGCGCTCGTACCAGCGCCGCTTCAGCCACCAAAGGCGCCAGCCCGAGGGCTCGCTCACGCGGTTTGGGGCCGCCGTCGAGCGAGTCGGCGCTCGGCGCGCCGCGCCCGAAGCTCGCGGCGGCGCTTACGGGCAATCGCGAGCGCGACGTCGATGTCGGTGACGCACATGCACACCGAATCTACAGCGCACGCTGGTTCGGTGCGGCGAATTCTGTAGGTTCCGCGCCGTGGGCGTGCGGCTGAAGATCGGCTCGGGAGAGGACCGCGTCGTCGAGGTGAGGACCGAGGAGATCGTGATCGGGCGCGAAGAGACCTCCGGCCTCGTCATCGACGACTCCGAGATCTCGCGTAACCACGCCTCCGTGCGCCTGCTCGACCCTCGCAGCGCCGAGCTCCGCGACCTCGGGTCGAGCAACGGCTCGTTCGTCGACGGCAGGCAAATTGAGGGCGCGGTGACCCTCACGGGCGGCGAGACGGTCCGGCTCGGGCAGACCGAGATCACCGTCGAGGCCGATAGCCCGGCGAGCGCCGAGACGAAGATCGGGACGAGCCCTCCCCCTGCCGGTCAGCCGACGGCGGCCGCGCCGATCCCGCCGCCGCAACCTCAGCCACCGACCGAGGAGCAGCCGCCGGCGCCGACGACGCAATCGCCAGCTCAACCGCCACCACCTCCCCCCACCCCCGCTCCACCCCCAGCCGCAACACCCCCTCCTCCGGCCCCACCCCAGCAACCGTTCGCCACCCCCGCCGCGCAGGCGCCGGCGGCGAAGGGCGGAGGAGGGTCGGGCAAGCTCTGGCTCCTGATCGGCGGCGGTGTCCTCGCGCTGCTGATCGCCGCGGCAGCGGTCTGGTACTTCGTCATCCGCGAGACCGACGAGGGCGCGATCAACTCGCTCATCGAGCTCGTCGCGGACGGCGATCCCGCGGTCTGCGACCGGTTCACCGATGGCTTCTTCGAGACGGAGTCGCCCGACGCCACGCTCGACGAGGCGAAGGCTTCATGCCGTGAAGGAATAGTGGATCCCGCCGAAGGCTTCGAACTGGAGAACCTTCAGATAACCGGGAACCGAGCGACCGCGTCGGTGACGACGGTAGGCGGCGAATCCGACGGTGAGGTCGAGGATCTCGTTTTCCTCAACGAGGGCGGAGAGTGGAAGATCGATTCGTTCACCTCCGCAGGCTGACGCACGGTAGCGCCATGCAGGCCTTCTTCGAGGCGACCTTGACCTCACCAAAGGCGGATTTCGTGCTCGGGAACGCTCAGGCAGCGACTATTTCGCGAGGTTTGCGCAACTTTGTGCGCCGCACCATCGGCGCCTCGGGCTCGACGAGCTCGGCGAGGAAGCGGCCGGTGTGCGAGTCGGGCACCCCTGCGACCTGCTCGGGGGTGCCAACCGCGACGACCTCTCCCCCACCCTCGCCGCCCTCGGGCCCGAGGTCGATCAGGTGGTCGGCCGACTTGATCACGTCGAGGTTGTGCTCGATGACAACAACTGAATTACCTGCCTCGACGAGACGACCGAGAACCTCGAGCAGGCGCTGGACGTCGGCGAAGTGGAGTCCGGTGGTCGGCTCGTCGAGGATGTAGAGAGTGTCGCCGGTAGCGACCTTGGAGAGTTCGCTGG
>JBPCRS010000008.1:0-8458 GCA_050996575.1 Solirubrobacterales bacterium | reverse complement strand
AGCCCACGCGGCGGGTGTCCCGGCGCTGCTGATCGACCGCGGCGGCGCCGGGTCGGTTGCCGCTGGCGGAACCGCCGTGATCTCGTCGCTGAGCGCGATCAGCGACCATCTACGACCTTGAGCGCTGAAGTACCGACAGTCGCCGCCCCGCCTCCGGCCGCTTCCGGGCGGCCGCGCTGGACACCTTTGACCGTATTTCTCGGCGTCCTCGCCGTGCTCGGAATCACCTTCGTCGCCGCGGTCGGTGTCTCCGCCGTCAACCCCGACCTCGACGAAGAGACCTTCGGCCTGATCATCCAGGCGGTCTTCGCCGCCGCGCTATTCCTCGTTCCGCTCGCGCTGGTTCCCTGGCCCGGCCGTTTCCTCGCGCCCCCGGCGTTGCTCGGGTTGCGCCGATTCAAGGTCGGCTCGGGGATCGGCTGGACTCTGGCGGCCTATGGAGGCTTCTTCATCTTCCTGATCACCTACGGGCTGATCGTCCAGCCCGAACCGCAGGAGATCATCGAGGAGATCCAGCGCGAGAAGGAGACGGTGAAGATCGTCGCCCTCGGTGTCCTCATCGTTCTCGCCGCGCCGATCTCGGAGGAGCTCTTCTTTCGCGGGTTCCTGTTCGGCGGGCTGCGCGGGAAGATGGCGTTCTGGCCGGCGGCGCTGATCTCAGGGCTGATCTTCGGCCTGATCCACCTTCCCGGGGGCGCGCTCCAGGTGCCGCCGCTGGCGATCTTCGGCGTCCTGCTCGCCTGGCTTTACGAGAAGACCGGCTCGATCTGGCCGCCGATCATGATGCACATGATCCAGAACGCGATCTCTTTCGCCTACACGATCTCGTCCTGAATGCTGGACACCGGAACCGTGTTCCGGGCTGGCTACAATTTCTCGAGTGCAGGGCTCCCTCCGCATACCGATCATCGCCACCGCGACCGTGGCTGCGTCGCTTGCCTTTGCATCGGCGGCGCTCGCGCAGGATGAGACGACTCCGCCGTTGACACCGCCGGTCGAGGACCCCGAGCCCCAGCCGCAGGCTGACGCCGAGCTCAGCCTCGACCTGAAGGGTTTAAAGGGCAAGAACGTCCGCGTCAACAAGCGGGTCGTCGCCTTCGCAACCGTCAAGCCCTTCGTTCCCGGTCAGGAGCTTCAGATCGGCGTCTACCGCAAGGGCAAGGCGGTCAAGCAGGAGCGCAAGACGATCGAGCGCAAGAACGGCACCACCGCCGGCATCGTCAAGCTGAAGTCGTCGCGCTTCGTCGAGCCCGGGAAGTTCTCGGTCCGCGCCGTCCACGCCGAGACCGACGAGCAGAAGGCGGCGGGGAAGACGAGCAAGCGCTTCGGCGTCAAGTACCCGAAGCTCGGTGGCAACGACAACGGCGAGGTCGTACAGCTCTTCCACAACCTGCTCGACAAGCAGGGCTACGGCAACGCCCCGAACGGCAAGGACTACACCGACGCGACGGCTCGCGCCGTTCACGCCTTCCGCAAGGCGAACGGGCTGCCGCGGACGTTTTCCTCGAGCCCCGAAATCTTCAGAAAGGTCGCCGACGGCAAGGGTTCGTTCAAGCTCCGCTACCCGGACGCCGGGCATCACGTCGAGGTCGACATCTCGAAGCAGGTGATGGTGCTCGCCGACAACGGCAAGCCGCAGCTCACCTACCACATCTCCTCGGGCACGCCGGCGACCCCCTCCGACCGCGGCCACTACACCTTCTACCGCAAGGACCCGGGCTTCAACAGCATCGGCATGTACTACTCCGTCTACTACAACCGCGGCGAGGCGACCCACGGCTACAAGTCGGTCCCCGACTACCCCGCCAGCCACGGCTGTCTGCGCAACCCGATTCCGGACTCGAGGACGATCTATAACTGGATCGACCTCGGCGACTCCATCTGGGTCTACGACTGAGGCCCCCACCTCATTTCGAGAAGGACCTCGGGTGAACGCCGCCGAGCCTCGCGACGTCCTTTTCGCCGAGCTGCGTGAGCATGCGCTCGTGATCGGCGAGGTGACGCTCTCGAGTGGACGCAGGGCCTCCTACTACGTCGACGCGAAGCGGGCACTGCTGCGGCCGCGTGCCTTTATCGCCTGCGGACGACTCGTTGCCGAGCGCGCCGGTGAGCTCGGGGCGAGCGCCGTCGGCGGGCTGACGATGGGCGCCGACCCGATCGCCTGCGCGGCGCTCGCCGCGGCGGGCGAGGACGGCGAGCTGATCGCCTTCTTCGTCCGCAAGGAGCGAAAGGAACACGGGCTTCAGCGCTGGGTCGAGGGACCGTTGCTCGAGCCCGGCACCCCCTGCCTCGTCGTCGAGGACGTGGTCACGACCGGCGGCTCGACGGTGAAGGCGATTGAGCGGATCCGCGAGCAGGGGCTCGACATCCGCGGAACGGTCTCGGTCCTCGACCGACTCGCCGGCGGCGGCGAGTCGATCGAGGCGGCGGGCGGCGGTCCCTATGCGCCGCTGGTCACTATCGACGACATTTACCCCGACCGGCCCGAGTAGGGCGGCGCTCAGCCGACCGAGCGGCTCCTGAGCGAGCGGATCATCCGCTCAATATCTGTGTCGTAGCCATTCGTGTCCTGCTCGGCGTTGCCGGCGACGAGGACCGTGAACGTGGCCAAGTCCTCGCGGCGCACGACGACGAGCAGGAACTCCTGGCGAATGTCGCGCTTGCCGCCGACGCCCTTCGCCTCGATCGCGACCGCCTCGTAGCGGTGGCCGAACTTGCGTGTGTCGCCGGGCTCGAGGTCGCGGATCCCGGCTACGGCGGTGATCGTCGTCTCGGCGAGCTCGTCGAGCTGGGCCTCGATCGCCTCATCGGAGCGATCGGCGACGACGGTCGCGGCGACGAGCCGATCGGGCGATCGAAGCGTCATCGAGATCCCCTCGTTGCGCGCCTGCCAGCCCGGGGGCACGCCGATCGCGAAGCCGGCGTCGGCGTTTCTCTCGACGCTCCATCCGGGCGGAAGGTCGGGGACCACGTCGGCGGTCTCCACCGGCCTTGGCTCGTCGGCGCTTTCCTCGTTCCCGCAGGAGGCAAGGACCAGCGCCGCTGCCACGGCGATGGCAACGGTGAGGGGGCGAGATGCGGATGAGTACGCTCGAGCCATGGACCAGATCGTTCAGGTGGTCGGTGCCCTGCTCATTCTCGCCGCTTTCGCGGCGGCTCAGTTCCATTACCTCTTCGCCGACAACACCGGTTCGCGCCGAGCGCTGCGCCGGCCCGGCGCTGATCGGGAGTCGGTGATCTAGTCTCCGAGCTGACAACGACCTTGGAGGATTGAGTGACGGAGCAGACGGCGACGCGCGAGAAGGCATCGGCCTCGAACGGCCACGGCACGGCAAAGACGATCGAGGTCTCGAACCCGGCTACGGGCGAGCACATCGCCACGGTCGCCGCGCTCAACGGTGAGGGCATCGCCGAGGTCGTAGCGCGCGCCCGCGCCGCCCAACCGGGCTGGCAGGCGCTCGGCTTCGAGGGCCGCGCCCGCGTCCTGCGCCGCACCCAGAAGTGGGTCCTCGACAACCGCGACCGCCTCGCCCGCACGATCGTCGCCGAGACCGGCAAGGCCTACGAGGACGCGCAGATGGCCGAGATCTCCTATGTCGCCTCCGCCTTCGGCTTCTGGGCGAAGAACGCGCCCAAGTACCTCGCCGACGAGAAGATCCGCGCTTCCTCGCCGTTCGTCCTCGGCCGCAAGCTCACCGTCCGCTACGAGCCGGTCGGGGTCGTCGGCGTGATCGGGCCCTGGAACTACCCGCTGACCAACTCGTTCGGCGATTGCATCCCGGCGCTCGCCGCCGGCAACGCGACCGTGCTCAAGCCGGCGACGCTGACGCCGATGACCTCGCTGTTGATGCTCGAGGGCCTGCAGGAGTGCGGCATGCCCGACGGGGTTCACCAGGTCGCTGTCGGCGAGGGCTCGGAGGTCGGTAACTCGCTGATCGACGCGGTCGACTTCGTCATGTTCACGGGCTCGACCGAGGTCGGGATCAAGGTCGCCGAGCGCGCGGCAAAGACGCTTACGCCGGTCGGCCTCGAGCTCGGCGGCAAGGACCCGATGATCGTCTGCGCCGACGCCAACCTCGAGCGCGCGGCGAACGCGGCCGTCTACTACTCGATGCAGAACGGCGGTCAGACCTGCATCTCGACCGAGCGCGTCTACGTCGAGGCCCCGGTCTACGACGAGTTCGTCGTCAAGGTGACCGAGAAGGTCAAGGAGCTGCGCCAGGGCGTGCCCGGCGATCCCGGCGTCGTCGACGTCGGCGCCGTCACCTCCCCGCCGCAGGTCGAGCTGATCGATTCACACGTCCGCGACGCGACCGAGAAGGGCGCGCGAGTGCTCTCCGGCGGGCGCCCGCGCGAGGGCGCCGGCGACTTCTACGAGCCGACGCTGCTGGTCGACGTCGACCACTCGATGGAGTGCATGACCGAGGAGACGTTCGGCCCGACGCTGCCGGTGATGAAGGTTCCCGACATCGATGAGGCGGTCCGCCTTTCGAACGACTCGCCCTATGGCCTGCAGGCTTCAGTCTGGACCAAGGACGCGGGCAAGGGCGAGCAGATCGCCCGCCGGATCGAGGCCGGCGCGGTCTGCGTCAACGACTCGCAGATCAACTACGTCGCGCTCGAGCTGCCGATGGGTGGCTGGAAGACCTCGGGCGTCGGCAGCCGCCACGGCGCCGACGGGATTCGCAAGTACGCGCGCAAGCAATCGCTGCTCGTCACCCGCTGGGGGCCGAACCGCGACATCCACATGTTCCCCTACAAGTCGTGGACGACCCGCCTGCTCGGCCGGGCCTTCGAGCTGATCTGGGGCCGCGGCAAGCGGGACTGACCGCGGGCTCAGCAGACGCTGAGGCCGCGGGTCGCGCCGATCGCGCAGTAGGCGGGCTTTGGCGCGCCGAACATGTCCACGCTGCCGTATCCGGGCTCGAACGCGTTGTCGCCCTTCGCATCCTGGAAGCGGTGGAAGATCAGCATGTCGACCATCGGGATGCGGCGGACCAGGTTGTAGATCCCAACCAGGGCCTCGGCCTGCTGCTCGGGGCTGTATCTGTCGCTGGTCGAAACTCCGACCTCGGTGATCACGAGCGGCCGCCTGAAACCGGCCCGAGTGACATCGCCCTCGTTCGCCATCACCTGGTAGAGGTCGCCGAGCCGAATCGCGACCTCCTGCTCGAGGTTGTCGTCCTTGCCCGGATAGGGGTGCGTGGCGATACCGTCCGACTGCTGCACGGCGCCGAGGTCATAGCCCTGGGCGAGGAACTCAGCCGCGGACACCGTGTTCTCATCGGACTCGCGATGCGGACTCAGCGATCCGAAGTAGATCGGCAGGCCGGGGTCGGCCCGCTCGACCGCGGCCTCGACCTTCTTGAACAACTCGGCGTATAGATCGGGCTCGGGAATGCCGCCCCAGTACTTGGCGATGTTCGGCTCGTTCAGGACCTCGAAGCCGCCGATGTCGGGGTAGCGCTTCGCCGTGGCCGCCGCGAAGTCAGCCATCTTGTCGAAGAACTGATCCCCGGGCCGAGCCTTGTTCTCGCACGGGCCCTGCTGGTAGAAGCACGGTGCGTTGCCGATCGTCCAGATCGGCATGATGCCGCGCGCCCGAAGCTCCGCGTAGGCGCGATCGTAGATGCCGAAGTCGTAACTACCGCGGGACCGCTCCACGGCTGACCAGTCGAGACCGAAGCGGGCAAAGTCCGGCTGCAGGCGGTCGAAGGTGTCAAGCAGCGCCGAGCTGGCGTTGTGCCACTCGTCGTTGTAGCCGAACGTCGGCTCCTCGACCGGCGCCGGCTCAACCGGGATCTGCACCGGAGCCTTGTTCAGGCACGCAGAGATCCGGATGAACCCCCGCCGGCCGTCGGAGCGCTTGCCGTGAAGCGAGTCGCCGCGACAGCGGTAGGGCTGCGGACCGGGCAGGACGCCCTGGGCGTACCAGGTGCAAGCGACGGCCTTCTTGCCGTTCACGTCCCTGAGCGCGTAAGCACAACGCCGAACATCAACGTTCTCGAGACCGCGTGCCTCGAGCCGTTTTTGCAGCTGCGACTTGATGCGTTGCGCCTTAGCGCCCGGTGGGCGCAGGCGATCGGCCGACGCCGGGCCGGCAACGGAAACCACGAAGAGCGCTGCGAGCAGCGCGATAACGATGCTTGTCAGCCCTTTTCTTCGCACCATGGTGTGCAGACGCCGGGTCCGCCGACGTCAGAAGCTACATCGACAGGATACGCATACGCCTGAACGGCCCGCCGGCGGAGGGCACGCCCCGAGCAGGATTCGAACCTGCGGCCTACTCCTTATCCTGCTGGGGGTGGGGGACGCCGGTCATCGTCGGGCGAACGACCTGCAATTGGCTGATTAGGCGATGCACCCACCCGAGTTTGCCCGGAAAAGTGCGCCCTGATGTACCCGTTTCGTACCTCGGCCCGCGATCAGCGGGCGCTGTCACGCCGGAGGCCGCGGGTTCGAATGTTGGGCGCCAGCTCAGCCATGGCGCCAAGCTGACTATGCCGGCTTAGCTCGACGTTCAAGCCGGTTCCGTGGTCCCTTCGTTCAGCCGGGCGAGGTATTCGTCGTAAACGTAGAGCTTTCCGCGTCGCCGACCGGTGACCTCTCGCAAAATGCCCGCCTCCTCGAGGCGCTTGACCGCCGCGTACACCGGGGGATCGCTCAACTGCAAGAGACTCGAAGCGGTCGTTGGACGGATTACGACCAGCCGAGATGCCAGGTCGTGGACGCGCAAAGCCGTCGCAGCGGCACGACCAAATTCGTGTATCGCCTGGCGATCTCGCTCGATCATGTCGACTAGGTGCCGCGTCGTCGCTGTGGTCGACTCGGCCACTTCGATTATGCCTTCGAGAAAGAAGCGAAGCCAGTCCTCCCACGCCCCCTCGGTCCGGATCCGCTGAAGATGGTCGTAATAGTCGTCTCGATTCTGCTTGAGGTACAGGCTGAGATAGAGGAGTGGGCGGGTGAGGACGCCCTCAGCGACTACGAGAAGGGTGATCAGAAGACGCCCGACGCGGCCATTCCCGTCGAGAAATGGGTGGATGGTCTCGAACTGCGCGTGAGCTAGAGCAGCCTTCAGCAGGATCGGCGTTCGCTCTGGCTCGTCGTGTAGGAATTTCTCAAGCTTCGCCATCGCAGGCTCGACCTCTTGCCACGGCGGCGGCACATATCGAGCTACGGACGGCCGATTGCCGCCAATCCAGTTCTGCTCGCGCCGAAAGCGCCCGGGCGATCTTTCGGAGCCGCGACCCGATTGCAGAAGGAGCGCATGCATCTCCCGAAACAGCCGGTTGCACAGAGGCAATTCGCCCTTCCTGATCATTTCTACTCCGTAGTCCATCGCGGCGATGTAGTTCGAGGTCTCTCTGGCGTCGCTCACCGGGACACCAGGGGCAGCGTCAGCCTCGAACAGAAGGAGGTCTGAGAGCGAGGACTGCGTCCCCTCGATTTGCGAGGACAGCACCGCTTCCTTTCGGACATACGTGTAAAGGAATTTGTCCGGATCGGGAAGCAGCAGCGTGATTCCATCGAGGCGGCCGAGAGCCTGGTTCGCCTCGTCGAGGAGCGCTTGAAGACCAGCGTTCACATCGATAGCGGGCTCGGGCGGTAGTGGTGCAGGATGGAAGGCGGAATAGCCGTCTGGTCCCGACTCGATTGCTCGGAACTCGCCTGATCGTTTACTTGCCTGCCGTCTCGTAGCCATAGAAGCAGTACGCATTCAACCCTTAGATCGCCTAAAGCTTACTAAGCGAAACGGCGGTATCGCTTACTAAGCCAAGGCCGAAGGATCCCACCCTTAACTAATGAGTGGGGCGCTCAAGTGTTCGCGGCGGAGCTCTCTGATCTTCGCGAGGACGCCTCCAAGCAACACCACAACCGCGCCGAGGATCAACATCGCGAGGACCTGGCGTACGCCCCGACCAGGATTCGAACCTGGGGCCTACTCCTTAGGAGGGAGTCGCTCTATCCAGCTGAGCTATCGGGGCTCGGTGGCGAGTTTAAGCCGCGGAGTCAGCGCCCTTGGTCAGGCCGCTGCGGCCAGCGACGGCGCGCTCGCGGGCAGGACGACGAGTCGGCGCTTGACCTCGTCACGTAGTGGCGCCGGTAGGCCGGGCGCCCGGTCGAGGTCGTCGACCGAGGCGAAGCCGCCGAGCCGGGCGCGGTAGGCGACAACACGGCGCGCCTGGGTGCCGGAGAGGCCGAAGCCGGCGAGTTGCTCGACCGTAGCCGAGGAGAGGTCGCACGCCCCGGCTCGCTCGAGGTCGTGGCGAATCAGCTCCAAACAAAGTTGAGCTACGTACCGGAGGACGCTATTTGCGGGAATCCGGCTCCGGCGTGGCTTTGGGCTTCTCGTCCGGCTCGGTCTCAGCCTCGGGCTCCGGCGGATCGTCTTCTGGGTCCTCGGCCTCGTCGTAGAGGCTTTCCGCCGCAACCGGGCGCAGGCGCCGGTCCCAGA
>JBPCRS010000214.1:0-7343 GCA_050996575.1 Solirubrobacterales bacterium | reverse complement strand
GTCAGGCCGCGGCTGCTCTAATCAGCCGCTTTTTGCCTGCTCAGGAGGTCATTTTGTTGATCGGGTCGGACGGATCAGGCGTGGATGCTCGGTGGATCCAGGCTAAGGGGCTAAGCCTCGGCGCCGGCTGCGCGCAGGCCGCCGGCACGGCTACGGACGACGGCGATCCAGGCGATGCCCGCCACGATCATCGCCAGGCTGACCAGCTGCGCGAGGGTCAGACCCGCGAGCACGGCTTCGTTACGACGGACGAATTCGACGAGGAAGCGCTCGAGGCCGGCGAGGACGAGGTAGAGGGCAAAGAGGATGCCGGGCCGGAACCGGTCGCGAAGACGCCAGAGCACGGCCGCGATGACGAACATCGTCAGCGACTCGTAGACCGGTGTCGGGTGGACCTCCTCGGTTGTCGGCACCGTGCCCTCTGGATAGGCCATCGCCCAGGGGCCGTCCCAGGGCTCGCCGTAGTCGCCGTCGCCCGATAGCTGGCAGCCGATCCGCCCGACCGCGTAGCCGACCGCCAGCGGCACCGCACAGAGGTCGAGCAGGCGGACGTTGAGCAAGCCGCGCCAGCGCGCCCAGAGGATCACCCCGATCGCGCCGCCGATCACGCCGCCATACCAGACGAGGCACGAGCCGGAGAAGAGGTTGCCGAGGAGGTCGTCGGAGACCTCGTCGAAGTTCTGGATCAGGAAGTCGATCCGCGAACCGACGATGCCCCCGACGAGCCCGGCGAAGATCAGCTCGTATGCCCAGTCGGGCGGCTTGTCCCACTCGCGCAGCCGCTTCGCGACGATCGCCCCGGCGGCGATGAAGCCGAGCGCGAACATCAGCCCGAAGGTCTGAAGAGTGATTGGGCCTAGATGTATTTCGGGCTGCATCGGTAGCGAGTCGAACCCCTTTTGCCTGATAGCCCCGGCGGGAATCGAACCCGCGTTTTCAGGATGAAAACCTGATGTCCTGAACCATTAGACGACGGGGCCGCGGCTGGTCAGTGTAGGAGCGGGAGCGTTCCCGTTCAGTGAAGCCCCCCCACCTCAGCCGAGCAGTAACTCCAGCAGCGCCTTCTGCGCGTGGAGGCGATTCTCGGCCTGGTCCCAGACGGCCGAGCGATCGCCGTAGAGGACGTCGGCATCGACCTCCTCGCCGGGATGGGCGGGGAGGCAGTGCAGGGCGATCGCACGATCGGAGGCCTGGTCGAGCAGCGCGCTCGAAAGCCGGTAGGGCTCGAGCGCCGCGCGCCGCGCGTCCTCGTCCTCGTCGCCCATCGAGACCCAGACGTCGGTGTAGACCGCGTCGGCGCCGGCGACCGCCTCGGCCGGGTCGCGGGTCATTAGCGCCCCGCGCGCGTCGTCGAGCTCGTAGCCCTCGGGCGAGGCGATCGCGATCTCGACGCCCGCCAGGCCGCCGAAGATCGCCAGCGACCGAGCGACGTTATTTCCGTCGCCGACGTAGGCGAGCCGCAGGCCGTCGAGCCCGCCGAAGCGCTCGCGCAGGGTCAGCAGATCGGCGAGTGCCTGGCACGGGTGGTGGGCGGGAGTGAGCGCGTTGATCACCGGAACCGTTGACGACTCGGCGAGCTCGGTGACCGCCTCGTGCGATCCCGAGCGGATCGCGATCGCGTGCACCAAGCGCGACAGCACCCGGCCCGTATCGCCGATCGACTCGCCGCGCGAGAGCTGGAGCTCGTCGCCGCGAAGCACGACCGCCGAGCCGCCGAGCTCGTTCACACCGACCTCGAATGAGATCCGCGTCCGCGTCGAGGGCCGCTCGAAGACCAGCGCGACGCTGCGGCCGGTGAACGAGTCGCTCCCCTCCCCCGGCCTGCCGGACTTGAGCGCGAGCGCGCGCTCGAGCAGCCGCTCGAGCTCGTCGGTACTCAGCTCTTCTCCGGTGAGGAAATGGCGCGGCATCGGAAGCGCTCGATACTACGACCGGTGATCCGCGCCCTGAGCTGGAACCTCTACCACGGTCGCGACTTCCCACCCGACCGCTCGCTGCGCACGCTGCGCTCGCGAATCCTCCGAATCGAGGAGCGAAATGAGACCCACCTGCAGGTCAACCGCGACCTCTTCGGAGAGTTCGCCTCGGTGCTCTCGCGGGCAGAGTGGGACGTGGCGCTGCTGCAGGAGTGCCCACCGCGCTGGACCCGGCTGCTCGCGACCGCCTGCGCCGCCGAACCGCATGTCTCGCTGACCTCGAGGAACTCGGTCTCCGGCCTGCGCGCAATCCTCGCCCACCAGAACCCGGACCTGATCGCCTCCGGCGAGGGCGGCGCGAACCTGACCCTCGTCCGCGGCGAGCGGATCGCCGAGCGCGGCGAGCTCGAGATGACCCGGCGGCCCGAGCGGCGGACGATGGCGATCGCGCGGCTCGTCTCCGGCGTCTGCGTCGCCAATCTGCACGCTTCGAACGCGGCGCCGAGCAAGACCGGGCCCGAGGTCGTCGAAGCCGCCGAGCGCGCGGTCGAGTGGGCGAAGGGCGCGCCGCTGATCTTCGGCGGCGACTTCAATCTGCGCCCGGACCGCGCCCCTGGCGTGTTCGAAGAGCTGGAATCGAGGCTCGGCCTGCGAACGCCGACCGCGCCCGATGCGATCGACCACCTGCTCGCGCGCGGGCTGGCCGGTGGGCCCGCCGTTCGCTGGCGCGACGAGCGCCGCGAGGTCCGCGAGGACCGCCTCGCGATCCGCCTCTCCGACCACTCGCCGGTCGAGGCCGGCTTCGAACCGCCGCCTCTACTCGACGGGTGAACGCTCTCAGGGTTTACGGTTGGGGCGAGCGGTGAGATAGTCCCCGCAACCAACCAACAGAGAACTACTCAAAGGAGTCTGGGAGATATGGCAGCTAGTTCGGGTAGGTCCGGATCGCGCAGCGGGGGCACGCGAAGCAAGTCGAGCGGTACCCGTCGGAAGTCGTCGAGCGCATCGAGCCGGCGCTCGAGCTCGCGGACCCGCTCGAAGGGCGCAGGTCGCGACGAAAAGAGCGTCGAGGCATTCCGCGACGCGCTCGAGCGCAGCGTCACGCTCTCCCGCGATCGCCTTCAGGAGGTCGTCGACGAGTCCGTCAAGCGCGGCCGGATGCAGCGCGCCGACGCGGAGAAGCTGGTCTCCGAGCTGGTCAGCAAGGGACGTAAGTACCGCGACGACCTGATCAAGGACTTGGAGAAGGTCCGCAAGGACTTCGAGAAGCGCGCCGCCAAGACTCGCAAGGACGCCGAGACCCAGGCCCGCAGGACTCGCCGCGACGCCGAGAGCCAGGTGAAGAAGGCTCGCCGCGACGCCGAGGCGCAGCTTCGCAAGGCCCGCAAGCAGGCCGAGTCGACGACTGGCAGGGCGCGCAAGCAGGCCGAGAGCGCCGCCAAGCGCGCCGGGCGAACGGCCCGCGACGTCGCCGACCCAGGCCTCGCCCGCGCCGACAAGGTGCGCCGCCGCGCCGGGGTGGGAGGGCCGCCGATCACCGGTTACGACGCGCTCACCGCGGCCCAGATCAAGTCGCGCCTCGGCGATCTGCCGAAGGCCGAGCTGCGCAAGGTGCGCACCTACGAGAACAACAACGAGAAGCGCAAGGGGCTGCTCGCCGACATCGACAAGCGGCTCGGCGCCGGCAAGCCGGCGGCGAAGAAGCGCTCGACGGCAAGGAAGCGCTCGACGACAAAGAAGGCCTCGGCGAAGAAGGCCCCGGCGAAGAAGGCGTCGACGACGCGCAAACGCTCGGGCACGACTCGCAAGTCGACGGCAAGCTCTTCCAGGCGCCGTTCGTCGGGCGGCTCCTCGAAGTAGCCGGGCCGGCACTGCGAACATAGGCGGGTGAGCACGTCACCCGCAGAGGCCGCCGCGGCCGCCAAGCCGAGGCCGCGGCACTCGGATGAGCTGACCCTCGACGTCGACGACCTCGCCTACGGCGGACGCGGGATCGCCCGTCGCGACGGCTTCGTCGTCTTCATTCGCGGCGCCCTGCCCGGTGACCGCGTACGAGCGACGGTTACGAAATCCAAGCGCCACTACGCCGAGGCCGAAGCAACCGAGATCTTGCGCCCGAGCCCGGACCGCGTCGCGTCGCGCTGCGACCACGGTGGCGAGCCGTGCCCGGGCGCACCTTGGCAGGAGCTGCCCTACGAGTTGCAGCTCTCGCACAAGCAGCGCCAGGTCGCCGATTCGCTCGAGCGAATCGGCCGCCTCGCCGATTTCGAGCTCGAGCCGATCGAACCGGCGATCGACGAGTGGCGCTACCGCAACAAGTTCGAGTACTCCTTCGGCGAGCGCGACGGTGAGCTCGTCCTCGGCCTCCACGCGCGCGGCCGCTGGGACCTCGTCGTTGATGCAGAGGACTGCCTGCTCGCCTCCGAGCGCGGCAACGAGGAACGGAACCGGATCCGCGAATGGGCCCGCGACGAGGGCATCCCCGCCTACGACCCTCGCGACCACCTGGGCGTTCTGCGCAACCTCATCGTTCGCGAGGGCCGGCGAACCGATCGGCTCCAGACCCGTCTCGTCACCTCCCCCGCCGCCTTCGCTCAGCCGCCGGTCGACCTGCACACGGTGATCGAGGGTCCCTCCGGCGGCACCGACGGGCCGACCGGCGTGCTCGGCGCCGAACGGCTGACCGAGCGCCTCTCCGGGCTAGAGCTCGAGATCTCCCACGGCGCCTTCTTCCAGACCAACACCGAAATGGCCGAGCGGCTCTACGAGATCGCCGCCGGATTCGCCGGCCTGAACGGCCGCGAGCGCGTCTTCGACCTGTTCTGCGGGATCGGCACGGTCGGCCTCGTGCTGGCGAAGGGGGCCGGTGAGATCTGGGGCATGGAGATGGTTCCCGAGGCGATCACCGACGCCGAGGCGAACGCGAGCCGCAACTCGATCACCAACGCCCACTTCCGTGCCGCGGACGCGCGGCTCGGAATTCGCCCATTGGTCGAGGAGGCCGGAAAGCCCGACCTCGTGATCGTCGACCCGCCGCGCTCGGGGCTATCGAACAAGATCGTCCGCCGCGTACTCGAATGCGACGCACCGCGGATCGTCTACATCTCCTGCAACCCGACGACGCTGGCGCCGAACGCCGCCGCCTTCGTTGAGGCCGGGTATATCTTGCGCCGCGTGAAGCCTGTCGACATGTTCCCCCAGACCCATCACGTCGAGTGCGTCGCGCTGTTGGAGAAGGAAACGTGAGCGCGAGGGGCTTCGGCGTCGCCGCCGGGCTGGACACGGAGATTGCGACGCCGCTGGCGGCGCGGTGTGCCGAGCTCGGCTACACCTCGATGTGGTCGAACGATCATCCGGCCGCGCTCGGCTTCGAGACGCTCGCCGCGTTCGCCGAGGGCTCTGACAGCGTCGAGCTCGGGGTCGCGGTGATGGCTCTCGACCGCCACGACCCGACCGAGATCAACTCTCAGATCGAGCGCCTCGGCCTCGACCGCGACCGGCTCTGGCTCGGTGTCGGCGCCGGCTTCTCGAAGAAGCCGCTGACTCGGATGCGCGAGATCGAGCCGCAGCTTCGCGACGTCGTCCCCGGCGTCCGGCTCGTGCTCGCCGCGATGGGGCCGAAGATGTGCGCGCTCGCGGGCTCGGCCTACGACGGCGTCTTCTTCAACTGGATGAGCCCGGAGTTCGCCGGCGGCGCCCGCGAGCACGTCGAGGCCGGAGCCGGAGAGGCCGGCCGCGAGGCTCCGCCGATCTTTGGTTACGTCCGCACCGCGGTCGGCGACGACGCGGGTGAGCGGCTGGCCAAGGAGGAGTCCTTCTACCGCGACCTGCACGACGGCTACCGCAACCACTTCGACCGACTCGGTGCGCCCGAAGGCACGGTCGGCGTCGCCGCCCCCCACGCGGACGCAGCCCAGGACGCGCTTGCCGAGCACCACGTGGCGCTCGACGTGGTCGTCGTCCGCGGCCTCGCCAGCGGCCGCCTCGATGCGATGAGCGATGTCGCCGAGGCCGCCGCGCCGCGCGAGTGAAACTCCGTCTCTAGATCAGCATCTAGTACGGCGGTAGCTCTTCGTACCACTCGCCGAGCGAGCGGAACGCGGTCCAGAAATCGCGCTTCGAGTCCTCGGTGTCGAGCGAGGCGTCGATGTCGGGGACGAACAGCGCGTCGATCGTCGGCGTCAGCTTCTGCACCTGCCCCTCGACCGGATTGATCGCCTCGGCCAGCGGGACCGAGATCTCGTTGAGGGTCTGCAGGGCGCGCTCGCCCATTACGACCACCATTCGCGGCTGCACGACCGCGATCTCCTCGATCAGCCGCTCGATGCACTCCGGCGCCGCCAGCTCGGGGTCGGAGAGGGGGCACTTGACGCAGAGCGTCCCGTAGACGGCGAGCGGATCGATGCCGAGCCGCTTGAAGCTCTTCATCAGCGCGTTGCCTGAGCGACCGTAGAAGGCGACGCCCTCCTCTATCTCAGCCGCCGTCGCCGCGTACTTGAGCAGCATGATGTCGGCCTGCGGGTGGCCGGAGCCGAGCACCGGCATCAGATTGCCGCGCGGGCAGGCGCGGCACTCCTGGAGCTCACGCGTGAGCTGGTTGAGCTCACGGATCGCACGCTCGAGGTACTTCTCGCGAATCTGGTCGTCTGTCGTCGGCACGGCCCGTTCCTGCTTTGACGAGGCGGGCTCCGGTCCTTTCTCTTCCCCGGCGTGCATCACTTCTTGCCCGGGGCCCGCGCCGCTCTCGACTCCCCCGGCTTGCGCCGTTTCCCGCCCCTTCCGCCGCCGGTCTGGACGAACTTCAGCGCCTGCACGTAGATCAGGTTGCGGTGCTTGCGGATGATGTCGGCGTCACGCATCGACTCGAGGAACTCCTCTGCGTCGTCGAAGTCGTGCATCCGGATCCGGACGCTGCCGAGCCCTTGGGCGACATGGCTGTCGGAGCCGGCACCGGGCACGATCCGGTACTTGGCGGCGAACCGCTCGGCCTCCTCGTTGAACGCGGTCAGCGCCACCCGGGGATTGAAGACCTCGAGGATGTCGATCTGCTCGACGATCTCGACCAGGTGCTCGTAGTCGGGGACCGAGTGCAGGCGATCGAACGGATGGGGTACGTAGACGAGCCCACCCTGGCGCTTGATCGCGGCAATCGTCTCCGCCATCGTCAGCCCGCGCGGAATCTTCTTCTCGATGAACAGGCCAATCACTTCACCTTGCTCGGCGGTCTTCACCTCCTCGGCGACGATGATCTTCGGGCCGCCCTGCGCCGCCGCCATCTCGCGCGCCTCAAGCGCTCCCGAGACCTCGTTGTGGTCGGTGATCGCGATCGCACCGAGACCCTGCTCGCGCGCGGTCGAAAGCAGAACGTCGACCGGCGTCGCGCAATCCGGCGAGTGGTCGGTGTGCATATGCAGGTCGACCTCGACC
>JBPCRS010000186.1:0-4201 GCA_050996575.1 Solirubrobacterales bacterium | reverse complement strand
CGAGCTCACCAATCGCCGCGAGCTCCTCCGCAGTGCGGCGGACGAGCTCGGCGGCGCGCGCCTCGAGCGCCTCGGCGTGGTCCATCAGCGGTGCGCTGCGGCGTTCGGCGCCGGCGCTCATCCTGCGCGCGACGTCGGCGACCTCGAGGCAGGCGGCGGCCGGCGAGGCCGGATTGCGAAGCGCGGCGAGCTCGCTCAGCTCGCGCCCGTCCCATTCGGCGAGCGCCTCGTCGACCTCGCGCAGGCGATCGCGGCGGATCGAGCGCTCGAGCCAATCGACCTGGTCGGCGAAGGCCCTGCCCGGAGCTCGCAGGTATGCGACCACGTCCTCGGCGTGGCCGCCGTCGGCAGCGCGGAGCAGCGCGAGGATGCCCGCCCCCGCGCCCGTGGCGCCGAGTGGGATCCCGGCGTGGACCGCGACCGGAAGCCCGAGCCTGGTGAGGACGCTCTCGTAGAGCGGGCCGAGGCGCTCGACCGAACGGAGCGCGATCGCGATCGAGTCCGGCTGTGCGCCGGCGGCGATCAGCGCGGCGACCTCGGCTCCGATCGACTCGGCCTCGGCGCGCTCGCCGACCGACTGGATGAAGACGAGACCCCCGTCGGGCGCCGCCCGTTGCGGGGCGTCCTCGAACAGCCCGCGCTCGATCGCGAACAGGACCGGGCTCGCGGTGTGCTCGGCGTTCGGCGGCAGCTCCCGCTCGGGCCTGTCGGCGAGCTCCGAGAGCTGGCCGACGAGGGTCGCCCTCGCCGCGAGCGGCTCGCGCTCGTTCTCGAAGGTGACCGCGACCGTAACCTCGGTCGCCGCGGTCAGCGCCTCGACCAGGGCGAGCTGCTCCTCGCTCAGATCGTCGAAGCCGTAGAGGAACACCGGGCGTGCGCCCCAGGCGTCGGGTGTTGCCCGCAGGCCGGAGATCGCGCGCTCGGCGGTCAGGTGGCGGTCGCCCCGGCGGAGGCGGTCGCGCAGCTCCAGGTAGCCGCGAAAGGCGGCCGCGAGCCCGCGCAGGTGCTCGCCGTCGGCGCCGTCGGCTGCGACTCGATCGAGCGCGTCGGGCGCGATCCGCCCCGCTTGAAGCTCCTCGATCGACCGCGCCAGGGCGCGGGCGAAACCGGGGCGATCGGCGAGCGCGCTGATCCTCGCGTCGCCGCTCGCGCGGGCGCCGAGGATCACCGCGCGGCGCCGCTGCGAGGCGCTCAACGGCTCGGGGAGGACCGCGCCGACAGCGGCGGCGACGTCGCCGAAGAGTGCCTCGAAGGTGCGAACCGAGGCGCCGAGGACCGCGTCGGGGAAGTCGCAGAGCTCGCGCTCGAAGCGCGAGACGTCGTCGACGGTCGGAACGACGAGCATCGGCTCGGAGGCGAGCGAGTCGGCCAACTCGCGCCGGACGACGCCGGCGCGGCCGCTGTTCGGTGGTCCGATGATCAACGAGAGCGCCATCCCGACTCAGAATATGTCGAGCCCTGGCGGCCCTTTCCGACACTTCCGCAGTTTGCGCGTACCCATCGGAGCGGCGGTTTTTCCGTCGGAACCCGTCCGTAGCGTGCACGCCGATGCTCTGCTTCATCGACCCCGCCGACGCGATCCGGGCGATCGCCGATTCGATCGGCCGCGAAGCCCGCCGCCAGCTGCTCGGCGAGGCCGTCCGCGCCTGGGTCGACGAGATCCCCGAGGACGAGCTCGAGTCCCACTACGCCCGGGCGATCGCCGAGCTTGACGAACACGACATCTCGATGCTCGCTGCCTGGCATGCGTCGATGGAGGTCGGCGCGCCGGTCCCCAACCGCGACTTCCTGATGGGCGCCTTCGGCTCACTCGGCGAGCACCGCCGCGAGGCGCTCAAGCTCGCCGCCGGCTTCCGCGGCGAGGAGGCGGTCGATCGCGGCGTCACCGAGGAGCGCGCGCTCGAGACCGTGCTCGAGTGGCTCTCCGCGCCGAGGCTGATGGAGCTCGTGGTCGAGGCGGTCGAGCTCTACATCTGGGACAGGGCCGGCTCGGACAATTGACCGAAAGGGCGGGGGAGAGCTGAGGCCGCCTGTCTTCAGCCGCCGCCGTCGAGCTCCGCGCGGATCTCGGCGATCGCCTGGTCGTTGTCGCGAAAGTGGACTGCGCTCATGCCGAGCGCGCGCGCGGCATCGACGTTGACCTCGACGTCGTCGACGAACAGGCAATCGGCGTGGCTGAAGCCGTCACCGAGTCTCTCGACCGTCAGGTCGTAGATCTCGGGGTCGGGCTTGCGCATGCCGACGAAGCCCGAGTCGACGACGAACTCGAAGATCTCGTCGACGGGCAGCATCGAGCGCCAGGCCGACTCCCACTCGCGGACGTTGTTGGTCAGCATTCCCATCCGATAGCCGCTGTCACGGAGCTCGCGCATCAGATCGATCATCGGCTCGTTCGGATCGAGCGCGTCGAAGTAGACCTCGCTGAAGCGGTTGAGGTCGGGACGGTGGCCGATATCGGCCTCGAGATCGTCGGCGAGCCCGTCTAGAAACGCGGCCTCGGTCATCCGCCCGCACTCGAGCTCGAACAGAGGGTGGACGCCATCGCGCTCAAGCCGTCGCTGCATCGCCTTGCCGAGTGCCTCCGGCGGGATCGCGGACTCCTCCTGGACGCGGCCAAAGGATTGGATCAGCGGCGTCGTCAGCACACCGCCGAAGTCGGAGATGACGGCTCGGATCGCCATCAGGCCGACCGCAAGACCTCGAACATCGCGGTGCCCGACTTGCCGTCGAGCCGAGCCTCCATCAGCGCCGACTCGCGCTCGCCCGTCTCCCCGGTGATCGAGCTCGAATGGGCGCGGTCGGCGGCGAGCCGCCGCGGCGGCGGCTCCTCCGAGGTCCAGAGCTCGAGCCCGACACGGCGGACCAGTCCTTCGGCGTCGAGCTCGGTCGAGAGCAAGGCCTCGTGCGCGTCCTCGACCGACTTGCCGCGATCGACCAAGACGGCGACGGTCTGCTCGGCGTCGTGGCCTGCGGCGCCTGCCGGCCGTAGCGCGACGAGCGCGGCGATCGAGCCGTCGTCAAAGGTCGCGGCGAGCAGGCGCAGCGATTCGTAATCGCTCCAGTCCGGCTCGGTGAGGACCGACCAGGGGCTGTCGTCGGAATCGCCGGCGGCGAGCGAGGCGAGCGCGTCGGCGTCGAGCTCGACGACCACCGAGCCCTCGCCGGCCTCGAGGCGGATCAGCTTTTCGTTCAAGTTCGTTCGCTCGGGTTTGGTGGGTCGAGGAGCTGCTCGCCGCGGACTTCCTGAGCCGTGCCCTCGACGTCGAAGGAGCGATCGGCGGGGGCTGGTCGCGGCGTCGGGCCGGGCTTCGGCGCCTCATCGGATGCGCCGTCGGATCTGCGCCCGCGGACGCGGCCGTAGCCCCAGTAGGCGGCACGGCCGCCGAGCGCGACCCGGCCGAGCAGCAGCTTCGACATGAAGCTGCGAATTCCGGCCCTGCTCGGCGGGGCGAGCAGGAGGATGCCGACGATGTCGGTGACGAAGCCCGGGGTCAGCAGCAGCGCGCCGCCGAAGATGACGAGAACGCCGTCGAGGACCTCGCGGTGCGGCACCCGGCGCTCGTTCAGCGCTTCATTGAAGCGGCGCCAAACGGCGCGCCCCTGCGAGCGCAGGAGGACGGCGCCGAGGATGGCGCTGAGGAAGAGCAGCATGATCGTCGGGATCACGCCGATCGCCTGTCCCACCTCGATAATCACGAACAACTCGACCAGCGGGACGACGATGAAGGCAAGAAGTAGGAATGGCATCGTCCCGCTGAGGTTAGAGGTCCGCGGGTCCTGCTCTACCATTGGCCGCATGGCAACCGAAGCGCAGCAGGCACCGACCGAAGAGGCCGTCTATGAGGCGCTCGAGGAGGTAATCGACCCCGAGCTAGGGCTCGACTTCGTCTCGCTCGGCCTCGTCTACGACGTCGAGATCGAGGGCCCGGAGGTGTTCGTCACCTTCACCCTGACGACCCCCGCATGCCCGATCGGTCCGCAGGTCTCGGAGCAGATGAAGGAGTTCGTCTCCGACATCGACGGCGTCGACAAGGTCCATCCGAAGATGATCTTCGACCCGCCCTGGTCCCCGGAGATGATGTCCGAGGACGCCAAGTTCGCGCTGGGGTTCTAAACCGCATTCCCAAGTGGTCTCTCGTCTGAAGGCGAGACCGCGATTCTCCGAATTTCTACCTTTCTTCTACCCGGCGCCGAAGCGCCC
>JBPCRS010000181.1:0-12495 GCA_050996575.1 Solirubrobacterales bacterium | reverse complement strand
GCGCTACCGCCACGGCGAGGCCGTGGCCCTCGGCCTGCTCGCGGCGCTTCGGCTTTCCGGCGCGGACGAGCTACGCGATGAGGCAGCAGGCCTGCTCGGCCGCGGCGGCCTGCCGACGGCGCTCGATCCCGACATTGACATTGACGCGGTCCTCACCGCAACGGAGCGCGATAAGAAGGCGACCGTTGCCGGGGTCGGCTTCGTCCTGCTCGAGCGCCCGGGCGAGCCCACCGTCGGCAACCGGGTGGACGCCGGCGCAGTGCGCGCGGCCGTCGACGAGCTGCGCGAGTAGCTAACCGACTCTCCGCCAGGTGGGGGCGAACTCGTCCCGGGCAGGCCTCAACGAGGCATGGCGATGAAGTACCGCGACGTTCGAATCGCGCTGGAGGCTGCTGGCTGGAGCCCGGTTCGAACCAGGGGATCACACGAAGTCTGGGCACACCCTGCCGATCAGAATCGGATCGTCGTTTCCGGAAAGCAACGGGACACCGTGCCCGCCGGTACCCTGGCAAGCCTTCGTCGTGCGAGCGGTCTGGAGCATCTTCGATGAGCGAATACGTGGTCATCTACGAACAGGCAGAAGACGGCGGCTGGGGCGCGCACCTCCCAGATCTTCCGGGCGTTGTGGCCCTCGGTCAGACACGAGGTGAGGTAGAGCGGGGGATTTACGAGGCGCTTGAGGCTTACGCGGTTGAAGCGCGGCAGAACGGATGCCCCCTTCCGGTGCCGGTTCATCAGGTCGGCACCGTCAGCGTCTAGATGATTGATTCCCAATCGGCGTGTGCGCGGGGGCGCACGGGACCGAGCTGGGCGTGGCCGTCGGGCGAAGCGCATGCCGGTGGGCATGTGCGAGTCCCGACGGGCACGATCCAGCGACGGTATCCGTGCGTCATCCGCGTGCGCGGGGATTGGGAATCACTCATCTAGGCCGCGGTCCAAATACCCTCGCAGCCAATGTCCGGCGCGCACAACAGGGTCGCGGTCCTTCACGGGGTCAACCTCGACACGCTCGGAAAGCGCGATCCTGCCCTCTACGGCACCTTCACGCTCGCCGAGCTCGAGGTTCAGATCAAGCGCTGGGCGGTCGAGCTCGGGCTCGAGGCGACGTTCTTCCAGACCAACTACGAGGGGGAGTTCTGCGAGTACCTGCACCGCCTGCCCGAGCGCGCCGACGCCGCGATCGTCAACGCCGGCGCATGGACGCACTACTCGTGGGCGATCCGCGACGCTCTCGACGTCGCCGGGGTACCGGCGGTCGAGGTCCACATCTCCGACGTCCACTCGCGCGACGACTGGCGCAAGACCTCGGTCTTCGACGGCCTCGTTTTCGAGAAGATCTCCGGCGAGGGCAAGGACGGCTACCGGCGCGCGCTCGAGACAATCGTCCGCGAGCTCGACAAATGATCGACCGAGTCGAGCGGCTGGCGGCGCTCGCCGCCGAGCGCCAGCTCGACGCGCTGATCGTCGGCGACCTCGTTCGCCCCGGCGATTCGGGGCGCTCGGACATGGTCAACCTGCGCTGGCTGACCGGCTTCGCGGGTACGAGCGGAGCGGCGATCGTCGGCCCCGATTCCGGCCTGTTCATAACCGACTTCCGCTATGTCGACCGGGTCGAGAACGAGGTCGAGGGGCTCGAGCTGGCGCGCGCCGAGCGCCAGCTCGTGCCCGCGATCGCCGAGCGGCTCGAGGGCCGGATCGGCTTCGACGAGGCACACACCAGCGTCCAGGTGTTCGAACGGCTCGAGCAACTCGTTCCCGATTCGGTCGAGCTCGTACCGAGCGCCGGCATGGTCGAGCAGCTGCGCCGCCGCAAGGACGCGGCCGAGGTGGCGAGGATCCGCGAGGCGGCGAAGGTCGCCGACGAGGCCTACGCGCGCGCAATCGAGGGTGGTCTCGCCGGTCGCACGGAGCGCGAGGTCGCCGCCACCGCCGCCGCCGCGATCCGTGAGCTAGGCGCCGAACCCTCGTTCCCGGCGATCGTCGCCGCGGGCCCAAACGGGGCGCTGCCGCACGCCGAGCCGTCCGATCGCGAGATCGGCGCCGGCGAGCTGATCGTCTTTGACATGGGCGCCGAGCTCGACGGCTATTGCTCCGATTGCACCCGCACCTTCGCCGCCGGTGAGCCCGAGCCCGACGCGCGCGATGTCTACGAGCTCGTCCTCGCCGCGCAGACGGCCTCGCTCGAGGCAACCTCAGCCGGCGTCGGCGGCAAGCATGTCGACGCCGTCGCCCGCGAGCGGATCACCGCGGCCGGGCACGGTGAGGAGTTCGGCCACGGCGTTGGCCACGGCGTCGGCGTCGAGGTCCACGAAGCGCCGCGGCTCGGCCAGCGCTCCGAGGACGTCCTCGAGGCCGGCGATGTGGTCACGATCGAGCCCGGCGTCTACGTCAACGGGCGCTTCGGTGTGCGGATCGAGGACCTCGTCGTCGTCACCGATGAGGGCTACGAGAACCTGAGCGGGCTGTCGAAGAAGCTGACGGTTGTCGGTTGAGCTAGGCGGGAGCAGGCTCAGTCTCCAGCGCGCCGCCTTCGCCCTCGCCCTCGCCCTCGCCCTCGCCCTCGCCCTCGCCCTCGCCCTCGCCCGTGCGGCCTCGCCGGAGTGCGAGGCCGATCAGGGGGAAGACGAGCGCGGAGACGATCGCCGCGCCGACCAGCGAGGACGCGGTCGAATCGCTCATCTGCCCACCGTCGACGGCGATCGTCGTGATTGCGACGACGAGCGGTAGCTGGGTCGCCGAGTAGACGGCGAGAGCGATGCGGTCTCGGCGATCGAGCACGCCGCGATAGAGCAGCATCGCCGGTGCGCCGCGGACGATCAGGAAGAGTGCGAGGAACATCGGCAGCTTCAGGATCGACCCGGTCGAGGCGAACAGCGAATCGATGTCGAACTCCATCCCGCTGGTGACGAAGAAGAACGGAATCAGCAGGCCGTAGCCGAGCGCGGTCAGCTTCGAGTCGAAGATCGCAATCTCGCGGCCGCGCAGCGTCGCCCGCGTGATCAGGCCGGCGACGAAGCCGCCAAGCAATAGATCGAGTCCGAGGTCGGTGGCGAGCGCGACGAGACCGAAGACGAGGAGGACCGCGAGCCGGATCGCGACCTGTCCCGATGTCTCGATCGTCTTCTCGAGCGCCGGCCACCCTTGCCACGCCGTTCGCACTGCGAGCACCCCGACGAGAACCGCGGCGGCGATGAAGGCGAGCAGCACGAGCGCCTCGTGCAGCGGGTGCGTCGTCGAGAGAACGAGGGTGATCAGCAGGATCGGCCCGAACTCGCCCATCGCCCCGGCGCCAAGCAGGTTGGTGCCGAACCTGGTCTTCATCTCGCCGGCGTCCTTGAGGATCGGGATCAACGTCCCGATCGCCGTCGTCGCCATCGCCGAACCCGTATAGAGAAGCGAGAGGACGATCCCCGCCGCGGCGAGCACGCCGCCGATTCCGTAGGCGAGCGCGAGCGAGATCGCCCAGCCGATCGCGGCGAGCTTCAGCGGCTGGCCGCGGATCCGCTTGAAGTCGATCTCGTAGCCGGCGAAGAAGAAAAGCATCCCGAGACCGATGTTTCCGAGAAACTCGGTCGCGGAGTCGTTTTCGGCGAGGCCCGTGACCTCGGGGCCGATCACGATCCCGAGCAGAAGCTCGATCACGACGACCGGTACGACGAGCTTCGGCGCGATCATCAAGGAGATCACTCCCGAGACCGCCGCGACGAGCACGATCACGAAGACGGATGTCGTGTCTACCTCGGTCAGGGGGAGGACTCCGCCGGCTCGGCGACTAGCTGATGCCGGACGCGGTTGCGTGCCTCGCCGTAGCTGGTCAGCAGCCGCTGGCGGTTGAGCGTGTGGATGTTGCGCCAGCGGAAGGCGACGTGTGCGAGCAGGTATATCGAGAGGCCGCCAAGCAGCGCCAGAGCCGGCGCGTCCTCGAGCGGGTTGTCGAAATAGCCGATCGTCTTCTTCATCCCTCCTCCGATCGAAGCGTCGCACTCAGCCTGCGCCTCGGCGTCTGCGCCTCCCCGTTTCCCGAACCCGTCGCGGTGGCCACCAATTCAGACAGTAGCTAGATGATTTAGCGCGCCCGCGACCTTCTAGCCTCGCCGGCGAGGATGCTCGAGCAGATCGCCGAGATGCCGCCCGGCACGATCGGGTTCCGCGCGTCGGGAGCGCTCGACGTCGACGAGTACCGCGAACTGCTGATGCCGGCGATCGATCGCGCTGTCGATCGCGGCAGCGTCCGCATCCTCTTCGCCGTCGGCCCCGACTTCGAGCGCTTCGATCCGGCGACGATCTGGGCCGATGCGAAGCACAGCATCGACCTTGGCGTTCGCCACCGGACCGCCTGGGAGCGGACCGCGCTTGCCACCGATGTCGAGTGGATCTCCCGGGCCACCCAGCTTTTCGCCTGGATGGTCCCAGGCGAAATTCGTGTCTACGGCGTCGACGAGCTCGATGCGGCGAAAATCTGGCTCGCGGCTTGAAGCTCGGGTAGGGTCGCGTCCGTCGAAGGCACGAACCACCAGACGAAGTAGAGCGCGAATGGGATTCATGGACAAGATGAAGCCGGCGGCCGAATCCGCGCAGGCGCAGACGAGCAAGATCGGCGTCGGCGCCTCCGGCGACCAGATGGCGCTGGCCAACCGCGGCAAGCGGCTGATGGACGCGGGCGTCGACACCCCGGCCCACCTCGACTCGATGACGCCGACCGGCAACACCGACAAGCCCGGAGGCGCCGAGAACACGATCGTCGCGACGATCAAGCCCGAGGGCGGCGAGGAGTACCAGACGACCTTCAACCAGTACATCTACCCGTCGGCCCCGTTCGCGGCGGGCGAGGACGTCACCGTCCGAGTCGATCCCGCCGACCCGGGCTCGGTGATGATCTGGGGCAAGGGCTGAGCCCGGAGGCTCGCGGAGCGAACCTCTGCGCGCCCGTCACAAACTCGGCACCTTTGGCGCGCCACCCACGCGCTCGCCCACGCGACCCTCGGGCGCGTGGATGCTTTCGAGTGGAGGATTACCGCCGGCACGGGGCGGCGAGGTTCCACTCGGCCTGATCTCGAGGTCGCCCGGCTTGCGGGCGAGGAGAAGGGTGTCCTCTCGCTTGCAGAGCTAGTCGCGTGCGGGCTTACTGAGAAGGAGATTCGAGGGCGCACGAACCGTGGGCACCTCCAGCGCGTTTACACGGGCGTCTACGCAGTCGGCCACACGGATCTCTCCCTCGATGCCCGCTTTCTTGCCGCCGTCAAGGCTTGCGGGCCGCGCTCGTTCCTCTCCCACTTCGCGACCATCGCCCACTACGGGTTCATCCCATGGGATGACCGTTCGATCGACGTGACGGTTCCTCTGACGGTGCGTCGTCGCCACCCCGGCATCCGCGTCCACCGCACCTCGATCCTCGACATCCGCGACACCCGCCGGATTCGGGGCGTCCCCTGCACCTCGCCGGCCCGCACCCTGCTCGACTTCGCCGCTCGGGCCCATCCGAAGGCGCTCCGCACCGCCGTCCGCCGTGCCCAGTCGATGAACATGGTGAACATCCGCGATCTCGCCGAGGTGCTTGGGCGGTTGGGCCCGCGCCGCGGCTCCAGGGCCCTCACGCACCTGATCAAAGAGGGCGCGGCACCCACTCGCACAGAGCTCGAGGACATCGTGCTCGATCTCCTTGATGCCGGCGGCTTCGCGCGGCCGGAGATCAACAGGCCGATGGTCCTGGGCGGCAGACGCGTGATCCCCGACTTCCGCTGGCCCGACCGGCGGCTCGTGGTCGAGGCGGACAGCCGTGCCTGGCACGATTCGAAGCTCGCCCGCGAGGACGATGCCGAGCGCCAAGCGATCCTCGAAGCGCACGGCGAGCGAGTGCTCCGCGTCACCTCGGCCCAGGCCGTGATGAGGCGGCCGGAGACGCTCGAGCGACTCGCTGCGGCCGGAGTACCGCGCGCCTGAGGGCCGGCGCGGCGGGGGCTAAGAACGCCTCGCAAGGGTGCGCCCAATCAGGGCTCAAGGCGGGCGGTACCTTCGCGATTTGACGGGGAGCGTGAGGCTTAGGGGACTCAAGAGGATGTGTGCCGTGGCACTGGCCTCAGGCGCCTACGTCGTCGCCGTGCAGGCCGGCCGGCGATTGCGGACAGTGGCGGCATCTGCGCGAACGGCTGCGCGGACCCGAAGCCACCGGATGAAGGTGCGCCGGATGTGCCGGGCGAGATCCTCACCGTCGGCGTGCTCCGACTGCTGACCACCCTCATCGGCTTCAAGCGCCCACGCCTTGCGGCGGCGATCGCGATGGCGGAATCCGCGGGCCGTGCCGACGCCGTCGGCCACAACAAGAAGCCGCGCTCGACCGATCGGGCCTTTTCCAGATCAATTTGCGCTGGCACCCCGAGGTGTCCAATCGCTGCGCTTTCGATGCTGGCTGCAACGCTCGCGAAGCGTTTCGCATCTCCGACGGAGGTCGCGACTGGCGCCAGTGGTCGACGTGGCACAGCCGTGCCTTCGAGGCGTATCTCTGAGCGGGCCCCTGAGCGGCACCGGCCTACACTGAGCACCGCGTGATTTCGACCAACCAGTTCAAGAACGGGACCCATATCGAGGTCGACGGAACGATCTTCCGGATCATGGAGTTCCAGCACGTGAAGCCCGGCAAGGGAGGGGCCTTCGTCCGCTCGAAGCTGCGCCGGCTCTCCGACGGCGGGGTAATCGACAAGACCTTTCGTGCCGGCGAGAAGTTCCGCCAGGTGCGGACGGAGCAGCGCAAGATGCAATACCTCTATGACTCCGGCGAGGCGGCCGTGTTCATGGACACGCGCGACTACGAACAGATCGAGGTTCCGCGCGATGTCGCCGGCGAGGCGATGCAGTGGCTGATGCCGAACGCTGAGGCCGAGGTCTTGGTCGTCGACGAGAAAGTCTCCGGCGTTCAGGTTGCGAGCGCGATCGAGATGGCGGTGACGAAGACCGATCCGGGCCTCAAGGGAGACACAGCCTCGGGCGGAGGAACGAAGCCGGCCGAGCTCGAGAGCGGTGTTACCGTCGACGTCCCGCTTTTCATCGAGGAGGGCGAGCGAGTCCGGGTTGACACTCGCTCGGGCGAGTACGTCTCCAGGGCGTGAGGCGCTCCGACCAGCGCCGCGACGCCGTCTTCGCTCTCTACCAGCGCGAGGTCACCGGCCGTCCCCTCGGCGACCTTCTCGCTGACGCGAAGCCGTTCACCCGCGAGCTCGCGGACGGCGTCGAGGCAAATCGCGAGGAAATCGACGAGGAGATCACGGCGCACTCGCGAGGCTGGTCGATCGAGCGGATCGCGCCGCTCGAGAAGAACGTGATGCGGGTCGCCCTGTTCGAGCTTCGTCATCGCGACGACATCCCGGTCGAGGTGACCCTCGACGAGGCTGTCGGCCTGGCGAAGGAGTACTGCGGCGCCGACACGCCTGGGTTCGTCAACGGAGTCCTCGGCGCGGCGGCGCGCGCCGGCGTCGGAGGAGAGGTATGAGCGAGGAGCACAGCGCCGAATCCTCCGCTTCGCGTCCGGGTTCGGCGCGATCTCCTCTGCAGGAGATCAGTGCGGCCGCCTCGCGGCTCCGCGAGATCAGCGAGCGACTCGCCGAGGCCGAGCTAGCGGACGCAGAGGCCGAGGAGCTCGCGCGCGAGGCGTCGGAGCTCGCCGCCCGCGGCGGTGCGCTGCTCGACGAGCGGCTGCGTGAGCTCGCCGAGCGCGGCTCGCCCGACTCCGATGGCTGAGCAGGCGGTCGGATCCCCCGGGGCGATCTCCGGTGCGGGCGAGGATTATCCCGATGACCTTCGCGAGCTGGTCGAGCAGTACCTGCGCGGGTTGAGCTTCTCCGCCGCCGCCGCCACCGCAGGCCTCGACGAGGCGATGCGTTACTCGCTTCTTGCCGGCGGCAAGCGGATCCGCCCGGTGCTGATGCTGGCGACGGCGCGGGCGACCGGACTCGAACCCTCCGTTGCGCTGCCCTCGGCCGCGGCGATCGAGTTGATCCACACCTACTCGCTGATCCACGACGATCTGCCGGCGATGGACGACGACGAGCTCCGTCGTGGCCGCCCGACCTCGCACGTCGTCTATGGCGAGAACGTCGCGATCCTCGCCGGCGACGGGCTCTTCGCCGAGGCGCTGCGGCTTGTTGCCGAGCGCCAGCAGGGACCTCCCGAGCGAGTCGTCGCGGCGCTCCGTGAGATCGGGGTCGCGACCGGCGTCGAGGGAATGGTCGGCGGCCAGTACGTCGACGTCTCCGAGCGGGACCTCGGCGCCGAAGGACTGCGCGCGCTGCATGAGCTGAAGACGGGCAAGCTGATCCGAGCGAGCATCGTCGTCGCACTTTCATTGGCGGGACTGAATGAACCTGAGACAATTCCCTTCACTCGATTCGCGGACGAACTCGGCGTCCTGTTCCAGATCGTCGACGACATCCTCGACGTGACCGGCTCGGACGAGGAGCTCGGCAAACCGCACGGATCCGACGAACGCCACGGAAAGGTGACCTACGTGAGTCTCTTCGGCCTAGAACGTGCCCGCGAGCTGGCAGCCGAGTCACATGCGAAGGCACGGGCCGCGCTCGCCGTCGCCGACGGCGACACGAGTGATCTCGAGCGGGTTGCCGACTTCATCCACACGAGGCAAAGATGAGTAAAGAAGACACGACGCTGCTTGACGCGATCGACGGCCCCGACGATCTCGATGGCCTGAACGACGAGGAGCTTCAGCACCTCGCGCAAGAGGTGCGCGAGCTGATCATCGACACGATCGGCGAGATCGGTGGCCATTTCGGTGCCAACCTCCGCACCTGCGAGCTCGCGGTCGCGCTGCACAGCCTGCTCGAGTCGCCTCGCGACAAGATCCTCTGGGATGTCGGCCACCAGGCGTACCCGCACAAGGTCCTGACCGGGCGCAAGGACCGCCTCGACACGATTCGCCAATACGGCGGCCTCGCCCCGTTCTGCTCGATCCCCGAGTCCGAGCACGACATCATGGGTGCCGGCCACGCCTCGACCTCGATCGGCTACGCGGTCGGGCTCAAGGAGGCGATGCGACAGGGAGTCGGCGAGGACGGGACCGTGGTCGCGGTGATCGGCGACGGTGCGCTTACCGGCGGCGTCGCCTACGAGGCGCTGCACAACGCCGGCGGTCTCGAGACCCCGGTCGTGATCATCCTCAATGACAACGGGATGTCGATCTCGCCGAACGTCGGCGCGCTCTCGGGTTACTTCAACCGCGTCCGGCTCAACCCCCGCCTCTACGAGGCCCGCGAGGGCGTCGAGGAGCGGCTGACAAAGCTGCCCCTCGGCCTCGGCTCGCGGATCGAGCGCCTCGGTCCCGAGCTCAAGTCGGCGGTCAAGGCCTACTGGGCTCCGGGCCTTTTGTTCGAGGAGCTCGACCTCGCCTACGTCGGCGTCGTCGACGGCCACGATGTCGGCGCGCTTCGGCGTGCGATCCGCGGTGCGATCAAGGCCAACCGCCCAGTCGTCGTCCACATCCACACGGTCAAGGGCAAGGGCTTCGCCGCCGCCGAGGACGGCGGGCTCGAGGGGATGGAGAAGTGGCACGCGGCGAAGCCGGGCTCGATCGTCAACCGCGAGCCCGCGCCGAAGAAAAAGCCCGAGCCGGTGAAGGAGACCGACGCGCCCGACTCGATCGCCCCCGAGAAACTCGAGCAGCCACCTCCGTCGGCGCCGCCTCAATACACAGGTGTCTTCGCCGACGCCCTGATCGCCGAGGCGAAGGCCGACGGGCGTGTGATCGGGATCACCGCGGCGATGGCGGGGGGGACCGGCCTCGACAAGCTCGCCAAGGCCGTGCCCGAGCAGTACTACGACGTCGGCATCGCCGAGCAGAGCGCTGTACTTTTCGCCGCCGGCCTAGCGCTCCAGGGAGCGAAGCCGGTCTGCGCGATCTACTCGACCTTTCTCCAGCGCGCCTACGACCAGATCGTCCACGACGTCTGCCTGCAGGAGCTCAACGTCGTCTTCGCGATGGACCGCGCCGGGCTCGTCGGCGACGACGGCCCGACCCACCACGGCGCCTTCGACATCTCCTACTTCCGCGCGCTGCCGAACATCGTCGTAATGGCGCCGCGCGACGAGGCGATGCTCGTCCACATGGTCCGCACCGCGCTCGCCTACGACGCGGGCCCGGTCGCGCTCCGCTATCCGCGCGGCACGGCGGCCGGTGTCCCGCTGCCCGAGCGCGGCCGCGAGATCCCGATCGGCAGCGGCGAGGTGCTCCAGGAGGGCGGGCGGGTGGCGCTGCTCGGTTACGGCTATGGCGTCCAGGTCGCAAACGAGGCCGCCCTCGAGCTCGCCGAGCACGACCTCACCCCGACGGTCGCCGACGCGCGCTTCGCCAAGCCGCTCGACGGCGAGCTGATCGAGCGGCTCGCCGCCGAGCACGACCTGGTCGTGACGATCGAGGAGAACGTGCTCGCCGGCGGCTTTGGCTCGGGCGTGCTCGAGCACGTCGAGGACGCCTTCGCCGATCGAGCCGGCGAGCGCGCGCGGGTGATGCGGATCGGCCTCCCCGACCGCTACGTCACCCACGGCAAGCCGGCGCTTCTGCGCGAGGAGGTCGGCCTGACCGGACCCGGCGTCGCCGAGCGCGTGCTTGCGGCGTTGCGTGCGGGCGCGCCGATTAGCTGACACGGGAGCCACAAACGTGGAATCACCCACCCCCTGTGTGGGTGAATCGTCGTTCGTCCCGTGGGCGGTGTGGCGCGTCGTGCATGCAACTCTTGCCGAGGACGGATGCATCCTCTGTGGCGGGCGCCTCGAGGAGTCCGAACCCGACGGCGAGCGCGCGGACACTCAATCGGCGAACGCCGACTGGGCGCTTCCGGTCCGGCGCCGTTTTACCCCCCCGACGGCGCCTGTAGAACAGCTCGACGAAGAGCGGCCCGCCAGCCTCTGAACGCCAAAACGCCCCGAATCTTGCGGGGCGTCTCGGGTACAGGGAGGAGAGATATGTATGTGTGTGTGTCTTTTTTTGAAGGTGGGCCGGGCTTTTTAGGCACCGCGTGCGATGCTGAACCGCGTTGAAGCGGTCAGCAGCGCCATTGCGGCACCGGAACCGACCAGCAAGATCATTCCGGGTATGTCTCCTGTGACTCCGGCGACGATTCCGGCGACCATCGCGAAGTAGGCGAGCACGTAGTCGAAGCCGGCGTGCGCGGAGAGTGAGATCGTCCGGTTCTCGGTGACGAGCGAGAGCGCCGTGCCGAGCAGGACCGCGCCGACGACGATCGCCGCGGCCGAGGCAATCGTGCCGAGGCCGAGGACGAAGGGCGCGGCCATGACCACGGGGGCGAGGAAGACCTCGATCGCGCCGTGAAGGGGGAGTGGGACTGTTCTTCCGATTGCGCTCATTGCACGGACAACTTTACGAACATACGTGCGATCCGTGTGTGAGCCGAGTCACACTGCGCGTTGCATGGCGCGGGCCCCCGTCGCGGTACCGTCCCCAGCGTGGAGCGCCGCCGTGTAGACACTCTGCTCGCTGAGCGCGGGCTCGCGCCGTCGCGCACGAGCGCCGCGGCCTCCGTGCGCGCCGGGCGGGTCCGGGTCGGGCGCGGTGGCGAGCGCGCCTCGAAGCCCGGCCAGATGATCGCCGCCGACGCCGAGCTCGAGCTCGAGGGCCCGCCGCGGTTCGTCTCACGAGGCGGGATCAAGCTCGAGAACGCGCTCGCGGCGCTTTCGGTCAGCGTCAAGGGCCGCGACTGCCTCAACGCGGGAGCTTCGACCGGCGGCTTCACCGACTGCCTGCTGCGCCACGGCGCTCGCCGCGTGATCGCGCTCGACGTCGCCCACGGTCAGCTCGACTGGGGCCTTCGCCAGGACGAGCGCGTGCACGTGATCGAGCGCGCCAACGCCCGCGACCTTGACTCGAGCACCCTTCCCTGGCAGCCATCGCTGATCACCGTCGACGTTTCGTTCATCGCGCTTCGCAAGGTCCTGCCGGCGCTTGCGGTCTCGGCGAGCGCCGACGGCGAGCTGCTGGCGCTGGTCAAGCCGCAGTTCGAGCTCGGTCGCGACCGGGTCGGCAGGGGAGGGGTCGTCCGCGATCCGGCTGACCGCCGCGAGGCCGTGCTCGTCGTTGCCCGCGCCGCGCAGGAGATCGGTCTCGCGGTCCTGGGCTTTGCGCCTTCGGGCCTGCCGGGTCCGAAAGGCAATCTCGAGACCTTCGTCCATCTGGCCCGGGCCGGCGAGGGGATCGCTGACCTCGAGGCGGCGATCGCGGAGCAAGACGTATGAGCGCCGTGCGAACCGTGGCCCTGGCCACGCACAGCCATCCCGAGCAGACCGCCGACGCCGTTCGCGCGGCAGCCCAAGCCGCAGAGGCGGCCGGGGTCGAGCTCCTCGTCAGCGACGATGAGCTCGGCAAACACCCCGAAGCGGCTGCCGGCCTCGGCCGCGTCGAGTAGATGTCGGACAGCCCCAACCTACGCCTCGCACTGGGCGGCGAAGGCACGATTCTGCCGGCGCTGCGCCGCTAAT
>JBPCRS010000177.1:0-8610 GCA_050996575.1 Solirubrobacterales bacterium | reverse complement strand
TCACCGAAGGTCTCGAAGACCAGGCGGCGGAGTTGCCGAGCTGGCCCGGCGATGCCGCCGGGACGTTACGCGACGTCACGGTCGGCGTCTTCTCGAGCTTCGTCCAGCTCTTCTCGATCCTTGTCATCGCCTTCTTCATGCTGATCCAAGGCGACCGGATCCTGCGCTTCGTCTACGCGCAGTTCCGCCCGCAGCGGCGCGACCGGCTGATCAGCATCACCGACGACACCTCCAAGGCGATCGTCGGCTACGTCTTCGGTAACTTCGTGATCAGCGTCGCCGCCGGCCTCGTCACCTACGTCACGCTGACGATCCTCGACATCCCGTTCGCCGTCCCGCTGGCGATCCTCTTCGCCTTCTTCGATCTGGTGCCGCTCGTCGGCGCGACGCTTGGCGGGATCCTCGTCGCGCTCGTCGTCGGCTTCACCGGAGACTTCCCGCTCGACCTGATCATCTGGGGAGCCGTACTGATCATCTACCAGCAGGTCGAGAACCACATGATCCAGCCGGTGATCTACGGCCGCACCGTTGAGCTCAACCCGCTCGCGGTGATCATCGCGATCCTGATCGGCGCCTCGCTACTCGGCGTCCTCGGCGCGCTCGTCGCGATCCCGGTCGCGGCCTCGCTCCAAGCAGTCCTGCGAGACGTCTGGCGCTACCGCTCGCTGCCGCTGCCGGATGACGTTGCCGGGCCGGGTCCGGGGGAGGGCGCTACGGCGTAGGACGCTGGAGGCGCGTGTTTCGCGAGGGATCCTCGGACTAGGCCCGCAGCAGCGACGCGGGCAAGCCGCCGACCCCGAGCAACCCCGGCCCGATGTGCGCTCCGATCACGGGGCCGATCTCGGAGACGAAGACGGGCTCGCAGCCGTAGATGTCGCGACCGTGTTCGACCAGGGTCTGCGCGGTCTCGGGGTCGTGGATGTGCTGAACGACCCAGGCGTCGGCGCCGTCGGCGGCGCGCTCGCGGGCGAAGTCGACCATTCGCTCGAGCGCGCGCCGGCGGGTGCGGACGCGCTCGATCGGGGTGATCTCCTCCTCCAGAGTGAGGATCGGCTTGATCTTCAGCGTCGAGCCGACGAACGCCTGCGCCGCGCCGATCCGGCCGCCTTTGCGCAGGTATTCGAGCGTGTCGATAGCGAACCACATCTTCAGCGCATCGCGGGACTCCTCGACGCGAGCGAGAGCGTCGGCGCCGCTACCCCCGGCGCGGGCGACGTGCGACGCGGCGATCGTCAGCAGGGCCGCTCCGCCGCATGCCGAGCGGCTGTCGTAGACGTATATCCGCTCTCCGCCCTTGTCCTCGTCGATCAGCTTCTGGCGGGCCTGCCGTGCCGACTCGAACGTTCCCGAGATCCCGGCCGAGAGGTGGATCGAGATGATTTCTCGGCCATCGGCGAGCAATGGCTCGTAGACGGTCGTGAAGTCACCGATTGAGGGCTGCGAGGTCGTCGCCCCTTCCTTGCTTCGGCCGAGGCGCTCGTAGAACGTGTCGTAGTCGGCCATCTCGGCCTCGGGGTGGGTCTCGCCTTCGAGGGTGACGTAGAGGCTCACCCGGTGGATTCCGAGATCGCTGGCGATCTCGTCGGGGAGATAGGCCGTCGTATCGCAGACGACCGCAGTGGTGGCGGAGGGCAAGCTCACCTCCGGTCGTTCTATCAGTCCCGGTCCTCTCGAGGGAGAACGACCCGTGGCTACCATCACCGGCCGTGGCGACAACGCTTGTAACAGGCGGCACAGGGTTCATCGGCTCGCATGTCGCCCGCGCCGCCGCGGCGCGCGGAGACGAGCTGCGACTGCTGCTTCGCCGCGGCGCCCGCACAGAGCATCTCGCCGATCTCGACTACAAGCAGGTGACCGGCGACATCACCGATCGCCGTTCGGTCCGCCGCGCGGTCAAGGGCGTCGATCGCGTCTTCCACGTCGCCGGCACGACGTCGCTGCGCGTCCACGACCACGACCGCGTTTTCGCGGTCAACCTCGGCGGTACCCGCAACGTGCTCGAGGCGGCCGCCGAGGCCGGGGTCGAGCGTGTCGTTCACACGTCCTCGGTAGCCGCGGTCGGCCCCGCCGAACCGAACAAGACCGCCGACGAGACCCAGCCGTTCACCGCCGGGGAGCTCGGCATCGCCTACGTCAACTCCAAGCATGAGGCAGAGGTCGAGGCGCTTCGCTTCGCCGCCCGCGGGCTCGACGTCGTCTGCGTCAACCCGACCTTCGTCCTCGGCCCGGATGCGCCATCACGCAGCTCGATGGGGCTGGTGAAACGCTTCCTGATGCGCCAGATCCCGGTCTACGTCGACGGTGGCCTCAACATCGTCGACGTCCGCGATGTCGCCGAGGGACACATGCTCGCCGACCAAAAGGGCAAGACCGGCGAGCGCTACATCCTCGGCGGCAGGAACTTCACCCTGCAACGCCTGTTCGCCGACCTCGCGCGGATCTCCGGCGCCTCACCTCCGGCGCTGCGGCTTCCCGGCTCGCTGGCGATCGGCGGCACCGGGCTCGCCCGCCGGATCGGGTTGCCGTTCCCGGTCTCACGCGAGGAGGTGCGTTCGGCGACTCTCTGGTGGACCTATCGCTCGACCAAGGCGAAGAAGGAGCTCGGCTTCGAGGCGCGCCCGCACGAGGAGACGCTCGAGGATGCGGTCCGCTGGCAGCTCTCGGTCCTCGGCGACAAGGTCTCGCTCGGCGCGACCCCATTTGATATTCCGCTGAAGGCCGCCGGCCGGGCGCTGAAACTCGGAGAGCGGGTGGTTGGACGGTGAGCAGGGTCGTCCTCTATCGCTGCCCGACCCGGACCAACTTCCTCTGTCCTTGCGGCGCCGCGGCGAGGCGGCTGAAAAAGCTCGGCGTCGATTACGAGACTGAGCGCGTTCCCTACCGGCGCTCGGAGCGCCCCGAGATCGTCGAGCTGACCAGGCAGAGCCGTGTCCCGGTGCTCGTCGATGGCGAGGAGATCGTCCACGATTCGAAGCGAATCGTCGAGTACCTCGACCACTCCCGGGGCGCCGAGGCCGCAAAACCACCAAAACCCGGGGGAGGGACGTCTACAATCGATGCTGATGGAAACGCCTGACGCAGCAATCAAGCTCACAGACGCCGCCGCCGGCAAGCTCAAGGAGCTTCTGGTCGGCCAGGAGGACGCCGACCAGGTCCTCCGCTTCGCCGTGCGCGGCGGCGGTTGCTCCGGCTTCCAGTATTCGCTCGCGCTCGACAAGCAGAAGGCCGACGATCACGTCTTCGAGGCCCAGGGCGTCTCGGTAGTCGTCGACAAGGTCAGCGCGCAGTTCGTATTCGGCTCAGAGGTCGACTACGTCGAGGGCCTTCAGGGCGCCGGCTTTCAGGTCGACAACCCGAACGTCGTCGCGGCCTGCGGTTGCGGCTCCTCGTTCCAGGTCAAGGAAGACGCGGCCGAGCAGGCCGCCGCCGTCTAGGTCTCGATCTGAAGCGGCGGGCTCTGCGCCGGCAGGCCGTTATCGACCGTAGCCGGTGCAGTCGCGCTCTCGGGCTGCTCGACGCCCAGCGCATCGGCGAGCTCGCCCGACTCGAACATCTCCTCGACGATGTCGCAGCCGCCGAGCAGCTCGCCCTTGACGTAGAGCTGCGGGAAGGTGCGCCAATCGGAGATCTCGCCGGTCGCCTCGCGCAGCGGCTCGAGCGCCGGCAGCACGTCGACCGCGCCGTATTCGACGCCCGTCTGCTCGAGCACGCCGACGAGGCGCATCGAGAAGCCGCATCGCGGCGCGTCGGGGGTGCCCTTCATGAACAGCAGCACCTCGTTGTCGCCGATGATCTGCCGGACCTGATCGGTGATCGTCTGCTCGGTCATCATTGGCGAGCTTAGCGATCGAGAGCGCTGGTCTTCAGCGAGAGCGCGTGGATCGCGCCGTCGTCCATCCGATGCTGGACCGCTGCGCGGACCATCCGGTGCTGGTCGATCCGGCTGACGCCGGCGAACTGCGGGGCGCGTACCGTGGCCAGCAGGTGGTCGGCGGTGCCGGTCTCGTCGAGGACCTCGACCTCGGCGCCGGGGCGCGCCTCGGCGATCAGCCTCTCGATCTCGGCAAGGTCGGCGGCCATCAATTCGCCTAGGCGGCTGAGCGCGCCGCGCGCGAAGCCTCGACCATCTCGGTGACCGAGCAGAACTTGACCCGCGGCCGGCCCTGGGCCTCGCCGCGCTCCTTCTCGGCCGCGTCGATCGCCTGCCAGCCCTGGAAGGTGACAGCGTCGGGCTTGCGCTCGGCCAGGATCTCGGCGACATCGTCGCCCGCTTCCCGGTCGGGAACCTTGCCGGCTTCGAGGTCCTCGAGGATGTGGTTGACGGTCTCCTGGGCGTCCTTCTTGTTCGTGCCGATGACGCCGCTCGGGCCGCGCTTGATCCAGCCGACCGCGTACTGGCCCGGCACTTGCTCTGCCGAGTCCGCGTCGAGGACGCGGCCGCCCTCGTTGGCGATCGTCGCCCGGCGCTCGTCGAACGGAAGGCCCTCGAGGCCGATCCCGCGGTAGCCGATCGAGCGCAGCACGAGCCCGCACTCGATTTCCTCGCGCTCGCCGGTGTCGCGGGCGCGAATCGAGCCGCTCTCGTCCTCGTAGAGCTCGTTGCGGCCGATCACGATTCGCTCGACCTTGCCGTCGCCCTGGATCTCAATCGGCGAGCAGCAGAAGCGCAACGCGATCCGCCGCGGCTTGCCCGTGGGCTCGCGGCCGGCGAAGTCGGTGAAGATCTCGACGTTGCGGCGGTTGGTCGGGTCGCAGTCCTCGGAGTCGACATATGCCCGGCTGGCCTCGTCGAGCTCGACGTCGGCGGCGTCGATGAAGACGTCGGCCTCGGTCATCTCGCCGAGCTCGCGAACCTCGGGGTTGGTGAACGCGGCCTGCGCCGGGCCGCGGCGGCCGAGGACGACGATCTCGCGCACGCCCGACTCGGCGAGCGCCTCGATCGCGTGGTCGGCGGTGTCGGTGGTCTCGAGCTCGTAGCGCGGCAGCGCCAGCATCCGGGCGACGTCGGCGGCGACGTTGCCGTTGCCGATGACGACGACGCGCTCGGTCGAGAGGTCGAACTCGCGGTCGGCAAAATCGGGGTGGGCGTTGTACCAGGCGACGAACTCGGTCGCCGGGTGCGAGCCGGGGAGGTCCTCGCCCGGAATGCCGAGCTGGCGGTCGGTGGCGGTGCCATAGGCCCAGATCACCGCGTGGTAGCGCTCGCCGAGCTCGGCCGGGCTGAGGTCGCGACCGATCTCGACGTTGCCGAAGAAGCGAAAGCCCTCGCGCGCGGCAGTCTTCTCGTAGACCCGGATCACCGACTTGATCTTCGGGTGGTCGGGGGCGACGCCGGCGCGGACGAGGCCGAACGGCGTCGGCAGCTTGTCGAACATGTCGACCTCGACGGCGACTTCCTCGGGCTTGAGCAGGTGCTCGGCCGAGTAGAAACCGGCCGGCCCGGAGCCGACGATCGCGACTCGCAGCGGGTTGTCTAGGGTGCCGAGGGCGCTCATTGGAGCGGGGTAGGGTAGGGGAAAGGTGCACTACCGAGACGACCTTCCGCAGCTCTCAGAGGAGCTCTTCCTCACCGACGGTGGGCTCGAGACGACGCTGATCTTTCACGACGGCATTGACTTGCCCGAGTTCGCCGCGATCGACCTCTGTAGCGGCCCGGATGGGCTCGATGCCCTGCGCTCGTATTACCGCCGCTATCTGGCGATCGCGCGAGAGCGGGAGCTTGGCTTCGTCCTCGAGAGCCCGACCTGGCGTGCGAGTCCGGGATGGGCCGAGCGGATCGGCTATTCCGAGGAGCAGCTGAAGCAGCTCAACATGCGGGCGATCGAGCTGATGGAGGAGCTGCGCGATGAACAGCTCGGCTCGGGGTCGACCGAACCGATCGTGATCAGTGGTTGCATCGGGCCGCAGGGCGATGGCTACAGCCCTGAGCAGATCCTCAGCTCGGCGGCCGCGCAGAGCTATCACCGGGCTCAGGTCGAGACCTTCGCCGGAACCGCGGCCGACATGGTCACCGCGATCACGATGACCTACGTCGAGGAGGCGATCGGGATCGCCGTTGCGGCCGGCGACGCCGGGATGCCGAGCGCGATCTCGTTCACGGTTGAAACCGACGGCAGGCTTCCAAGCGGTGAGGCTCTCGGCGAGGCGATCGAGCGAGTCGATGTCGCTTCCGAGGTTCCACCCGCCTACTACATGATCAACTGCGCCCACCCGACGCACTTCGCTGCGGCGATCGGGGGCGACGAACCATGGCGTGAGCGAATACGCGGCCTGCGTGCGAACGCCTCAACGATGAGCCATACCGAGCTCGACGAGGCCACCGAGCTCGACGAGGGCGATCCCGTCGACCTCGGCGCCCGCCACGGCGCGCTCCGCGACAAGCTCCCCCACTTGACCGTGCTCGGCGGTTGCTGCGGCACGGACCACCGCCACGTTGGTGAGATTTGCACCGCCTGGATCGAGGCCGGCTAGTGGTCCACTAGGTCAGCGAGGGTTCAGAGCGCGCGGTGGCGGCTCCGTCGAGCGCGTCGAGCGCCTTCGCGACCGACATCGCGACGCAGGTGAAGATCGGCGTGTCGCGAAGCGTGTAGGCGCTCGATTCGGTTACGCGCAGGGCCTGAACGAGCTCGAGGAACTCGGCCGGCTCGTCACCCTCGAACGAGACGACGAACTCCTGGTCGTCGATTCCGTACGAGTACGCGGTGTTGATCGTGATCTCCGGATAGCGGCGGCCGACCTCGATGTGGCTGCGCATGATCCGCATTCGCTCCTCGTCGGGGAGGGCGTACCACTCGCGCTTCTTGTCCATCGGGTAGACGAACAGGTACTTGCGCTTCGATGTGCAGATCTCGGGACGGACCTGGGCGTCGGAGTAGGCCGACGGCTTGGTCATCGCCAGGTAGGAGTGGGGGACGCTGGACCAGCGCGCGAGCCCCGATTGGGCGAGGACGACGTGGAAGTTGTGGATGTCGTCGAGGATCGGGCTCTGCGAGAGCACGAGCAGGTCGGTGTCGCCCCTCGTGCCGACGGTCGAATAGGCGCGCAGCGGCCGGTCGGTCGCGTAGTCCTCGCAGGCCGCGAGGAACTCGCGTTTATCCTCCGCCCGCTCGGCAACGTCCCTGCGCTGCCAGGCAGGGTCGACTTTGAAGAACGTGAACTTCACGTACGTGCGGTCCTCCATCGCCCTCATTCTCGCAGCCCTGGCGCTGCTTACGGCCTCGCATGCGAGCGCCGCAGCGGAGCCTGCGGGCGATGTTGCGCCCGCGCCCGGGCCGGCGGTCGTCGTCGCGACGCTTCCCGCATCGACGAGCATCGCTGAGCTCGCCCGAATCGACGGGCTCTCGCCGGGCCTTTTGAGCAGCGGGATCGGCGGCGGCGTTCCCGCCGCTCAGACCTACCTCGACCTGAGCCAGGGCTCGCGGGTGTTCAATCACTTCTACGACGAGGACCTGCCGCCCGTGCTCTTGACCGGCAGCGGCGTCGAGCCATCGGTCTGGCGCAAGGTCGTCGACCGAGCCGTGAGCGCTCCCGACGAGATCGTTCCCGGCCTGCTCGCACAGACGCTCGAGGACGAGGGACTCGATGTGCGGGCCGATCCGCTGATCGGCCATGTCGCCCTGCTCGCCGCGGACGAGCAGGGCCGGGTGGAGCGAACCGGGCCGGAAGGGTGTGGCGTCAATTGTCCGCCGAGGGGCCTCACAGTGATCCGCTCGGAACCGAAGGAGCTGCCGGACTTGATCGAGCGGCTCGACGGCGACGACATGCTGATCGCAATCCGCGACGCCCCGCCCGCCGAGGGCCTGCAACTGCCGATCGGGATCGCCGCTGAGGGCTTCGAGGGCACGCTGACTTCGGATTCGACCCGGACCGACGGCTTCGTGCTCTCGACCGACGTCGCGCCGACGATCCTCGAGTGGCTCGGGCTCGAGATTCCGTCGGAGATGGCGGGCCGGCCGATCCGCGCCGAGGACACGATCGACGTCGAGGAGATCACGACCCTCGACCGCCGGCTCGGCGAGCGCCCCAAGCGCGGAGCCGTGATCGGCATCCCGGTGCTCGTCTGGCTGCTCTTGACCGCGATCGCGGCGCTGATCGGCAGGGCGCGATGGGGGAGGCCGGCATGCGCGATGCTCGCCGTATCCGGGGCGTACCTCCCGGCTTTGCTCTTGGTCGGTGCCGCGCTCAAGCCGTCGGAGCCGGTCGAGGCGCTGATCGTGCTGCTCGGCGGACCGCTGGCGGCGGCGCTGACGCTGAGGTTCGTTCGCGGGTACGCGGCTCTCGCCGTCGCTTGCGCGATCACGGTCGGCGCGCACGCGATCGACGTCGTCTTCGGCTCGCCCCTGACCTCGCTGTCGGTGCTCGGGCCGAACCCGGCCGGCGGCGTCCGCTTCTACGGGATCGGCAACGAGCTCGAGGCCGGGATCGCGGCGATGGTCCCGATCGGCGTCGGCGCCTGGCTCGGATCGCGACTGGATCGCTCGCCGCGCTTTTGCGCCTGGGCCTTCGTCGGCTTCGCCCTGCTCGCCGCACTCGCCTTCGCCCCCGGTCGCGTCCGGGGGAAAAACCGGAGCAAAAGCAGCGTGCCCAGAAAGACGAGAACAACAAACAGCA
>JBPCRS010000162.1:0-16241 GCA_050996575.1 Solirubrobacterales bacterium | reverse complement strand
CTCTGCTCGCCAAGGGTCTGCTGCTCGACGAGGGTCGCGCCACCGACTACGGCGCGGCCAGCGTCAGCCCGCTGCTCGGCGGCAACTTCGCCGGCGCGGTCGTCGAGGGCCTCGGCGTCTTCTTGCTTGTGCTCGCGGTCTGCGCGGTCGCATTCAACCCGCGGGTTCGCAACGAGTGGGCGCCGCTGACGATCGGCCTGACGCTCGGCTTCGCGGTGATGATCTTCGGCCCGCTGACCGGCGCCGCGCTCAATCCGGCGCGCTGGTTCGGCCCGGCACTGATCGGCGAGGAGTTCGGCGGCGTCTGGCCCTACTTGGTCGGCCCGATCGTCGGCGCGATTCTCGCCGCCCTCTTCTACCGCTTCGTCGTCGCCTCCGGCGAGGACGAGATCGGACCCGGTGAGGCCGCCGGGACGATCGCCGAGAAGCGCCCGGGCGGCAGCGCCGAGGCAGCGACCCAGGCAGCCGAGCGCAAGCAGGCAAAGGACGTCGAGGAGAAGCGGGCGCGGAAGAAGTAGCGTGGACCCGCATGCGCCGGGTCACGTTTTCGCGCAACTACACGCTTTCGCTCTCGCGAACGTGCCAGTGTTTTTGTAAGTACTGCGCCTTCGCAACCCACCAGGCGCACATCCACGATCCAGACGAGGTCGAGCGCCGACTCGACGAGGCGCTGAAGCGAAACACCAAGGAGCTGCTCGTGCTCACAGGCGAGCGCCCCGAGGTGAACCCCGTCGTCGCCGCCCGGCTCGAGCGGTGGGGGCATAAGGACTTCACCTCCTACGTCGTCTGGGCCTGCGAGCGGGCGCTCGACCGGGGGATGCTCCCGCACACGAACATCGGCGTGCTCGACCACGACGACCTCGCCCGCCTGCGCGAGGTGACGGCCTCGCAGGGCCTGATGCTCGAGTCGATCTCCGAGCGGTTGATGGAGACCGTGCACGCCGGCTCGCCGACCAAGCACCCGGCGAAGCGACTGGCGACGATCGAGGCCGCCGGAGAGCTGCGGATTCCGTTCACCAGCGGCATCCTTGTCGGCATCGGCGAGACCGAGGATGAGCGCGTCGCCTCGCTCGAGGCACTGGCCGAAATACACGGGCGCCACGGTCATCTTCAGGAGGTGATCCTGCAGAACTACGTGCCGCATCCGAAGTACTACGGGCGAGAGATAGCCGAAATCGCCGACGAGGCGAGCCGGAAGCGATGGGCCGGCACTAGCGGCGAAGCCGCGGGCGCTGCGGCCGAGCCTGCATCCCCGTTCGAGTCGCAACCCGCCGGAACCGGACGCGAAGCGGAGGGTTTCGGCGGAGCTATTCCGATTGGCGAGATCAAGCGGTTGATCGCCGAGTGCCGAAGATTGATGCCGGACGTCGGGGTCCAGGTGCCGCCGAATCTGTCGGAGTGGTGGGCAGAGCTGGTCGAGGCGGGGGCAACCGATCTCGGTGGGCTGAGCGCGAACGGGGATCACATCTCGCCTGAGCATCCATTCCCGAGCCCGCACGAGGTCCGCAAGGGGCTGGCACCGCGCGGTTATGCGCTGACCGAGCGCCTCTGCGTCTACCCGCAGTACATGGACGCGGAGTGGATGGAGCAGGGCGTGCTCGACGTGATCAAGCTCAAGTACTGGAGCTTTATCCCGCGTCGCGGCTCGGGCCGGCGATCGGAAACAGTCGCCGACCCCGAGACGGCGCGGCGGGCGATCGCCAAGGGCCGCGACGGCGACGCGCTCTCGGAGGCGGAGCTGACCGCACTCTTCGCCGAGACCCGCCCCGACGTGATCGAGGAGATGCGGGTCGCCGCCGACAAGCTGCTCGCCGAGCTCGCCGGCGAAACGGCAAACTTTGTCGTCAACCGCAACATCAACTTCACCAACGTCTGCATCGTCGGCTGTGCCTTCTGCGGATTCGGCCAGGGCAAGCGCTCGCCCGACGCCTATCTCGTCTCCGAGGACGACTTCCAGGCGCGGGTGCACGAGGCGGTGGAGTTCGGCGCAACCGAGATCTGCATGCAGGGCGGCATCGACCCCGACTACACGCTCGAGGACTACGGGCGCTGGCTGCGCCTGGCGAAGCAGGCGGCGCCGAAGATCCACCTTCACGCCTACTCGCCGATGGAGGTCCACTTCATGTGCGAGCGCTCGGGCCGCTCGCCCGAGGACGTCTTCGACTACCTGCTCGAGTGCGGCCTCGGCTCGACCCCGGGCACGGCTGCCGAGGTGCTCCATGATGGGGTCCGCCAGCGGATCTCACCGAACAAGCTGCCCGCGGCGCGCTGGGTCGAGATCATCGAGGCGGCGCACCGATCGGGCCTGCGCTCGACCTCGACTGTGATGTTCGGCCATATCGAGGAGCCCGCCGAGTTGGCGACCCACATGCGCGTGATCCGCGAACTCCAGGAGCGCACCGGCGGGATCACCGAGTTCGTGCCGCTCAGCTTCATCCCGTTCAACACGCTGCTCGGGCGAACGCACGGGGTCGAGGAGATCGGCGCCGAGGACAACCTCAAGCACACCGCCGCTTTCCGCCTCGCGCTCGGCAGGACCGTCCGCAACCTGCAGGCGAGCTGGGTGAAGATGGGCCTCGACGCGGCGACCGAGAGCCTGCGCTGGGGCGGCAACGACCGCGGCGGCACGCTGATGGAGGAAAACATCTCGCGGATGGCCGGCTCCCACCACGGAACCCGGCTCGAGCCCGAGGACCTGATCGCCGCCGCCCGCGCAGCCGGCCGCACCCCGGCCCAGCGGACGACGCTCTACGAGATCGTCGAGAAATACTGAAATGCGACCCGAAACGAGAGTAAGGTTGCGCCGATGGCCGACGTGACCGTCAAACGCCTCGACGAGTTCGAGGCGATCTACGGTGGCGGAATGCGGCGTGTGCGCGCCGGCCTCGGCGTGAGCTCGTTTGGGATGCAGATCATCGAGCTGCCCCCGAACGCCGACATGTATCCCGAGCACGACCACGCCCACGACGATCAGGAGGAGGTCTACACCGTGCTCAACGGTCAGGCCACACTCCGAGTCGGAGAAGACGAGATCTCACTCGTCCCCGGCGTTTTCGCCCGCGTCGGACCGCAGGAGCGCCGCAAGTTCGTCACCGGAGAGGAGGGCGCCCGCATCCTCGCGCTCGGTGCCACCCCTGGACGTTCGTACGAAGTTCCTGACTTCACCGAGGAGGGCGCCACTCCGATGTCCCTCGATAAGCATTAACGTTTCTGTAGGGAGAGAAGCCTCGGATGGAGGGACGGGAATGAAGCTTCGGTTCGCAATCGCGCTGGCGGCGACGATCGCCTTGGGGGTGGTGCCCGCATCCGCTGGGGCGAAAGGAACGATGTACGTCGTCGGCTCGGGTTCGAGCACGGTGGCGCCACTGGCAATCGGACCGGCAGGCGGTCTGTCCCCGGTCGGGGCTGCGGTTGCAACCGGTAATACGCCCCGCGCTGCGGCCGTCACTCCCAACGCCCAGAACCTCTACGTATCAAGCGTGGGAGGCGATTCGATCTCGGTCTACACGATCGGTTCCAACGGTTCTCTGACCCCGCTCAGCGCCGCGGTCCCGACAGGGACCGATCCGACCGGGCTCGCAATCTCACCCAACGGCCTATTCCTCTTCGCCGCCAACCAGGGCAGTAACAACATCTCAGGCTTCGCGATTGGCTCCAACGGGAGCCTGGTCCCGCTGGGCGGGAGTCCGTATCCAGCCGCAAACGTCAAGAATGTCGCGATCACGGCGGACGGGCTTCATCTGTACGCCACCGTCGATACAGGCGTGCGCGCCTTCGACATCAACCAGACTACCGGCGCCCTGACGAACGTCGGGGGCGTGAGTGCAGCGGGGACTAACCCGGAGGGTCTTGCGACGACCCCGGACAGCCGGTTCCTCTACATCACGAACAACGGCTCGGCGAATGTGACCGGCTTTTCGATCGGCGCAGACGGATCCCTGACGTCGCTGGGTAATACCGCCACCGGGAACGTGCCGCGGACGCCCGCAGTGACGCCGAACGGCAGCTTCCTCTACACGCCCAACTTCGGCAGCAATACGGTCAGCGGCTTCGTCATCGGCGCGGGGGGAGCGCTCACGCCGGCGACGGGTCAGCCCTTCGCAGCGAGTACCCAGCCGTTCGGGCTCGACGCCTCGCCCAACGGGCAAAACGTCTACGCCTCCGGCTTCAACAACAACTTGGCCGCTCCGGTCGACGGATACTCCATTGGGTCCGGCGGAGCAATGGCCTCCATTTCCGGCTCCCCGTTCGCAAGCGGCGTCAACGGGTCCGAGTTCCAGTCGGTCGCGATCACGCCGAACCAGGGTCCCAGGGCGTTGTTCACGGCTACCCCGCAGGGCGCCGGCAATGAGACGCTCTTCAGCGGCTCGAGCTCGAGCGACCCCGACGGCGGAACCATTGCCCGCTACGACTGGGACTTCGGTGACGGTTCGACGCTCGCCAACGGCGGCCCGACACCGACTCACGTCTACGCGGCGGCCGGCGACTACCAGGTGACCCTCGTGGTCACCGATGACGAGGGTTGCTCGACGACAGTGGTCTTCACCGGGCAGACCGCCGACTGCAACGGAAGCGCCTCGGCGCGGGAAACACAGACCGTCCCGATCTCCGCCAGCGACACGGTTCCCGACCTGACCCTCTCGGCGAAGAAGCAGAAGCTCGGCAAGGTGGTCAAGGTCAAGGCGAAGACGCTCGATCAGACCGAGGCCGTCGCCAAGGGCAAGCTAAAGACCGAGGGCCCCAAGAAGGGCAAGGCAGCGCTCGGCAGCTACTCGCTGAAGAAGGACACGGAAACCCTGACCGGCGACGGCAAGCAGACGCTGAAGCTGAAGATCCCCTCGAAGGCACGGAAGAAGGGGAAGCAGGCGCTGAAGAAGGGCGGCAAGGTGACGGCGAAGATCAACGTCAAGGTGACCGACGCCGACGATGACACCGATAAGGCGTCGGTCAAGGTCAAGCTGACGAAGAAGTAGGGCGGACGTTCGTCGCGCCTTAGCGGAAGAGGTCCTCGTCGGCGGGGCGCTGGAGGGAGATGGCGCCCGGGCCGTCCTCGGCGGTGACGTAGCGGTCGAGGCCGCGGATCAGCGCCGCCGGCACTCCTGAGGTCTTCTCGCGGACGAGGTCCGCCGCCGACGCCGCCTGATCGGCGACGGCGATTGCCGTAGCGACGAGCTCGCGGCCACCGCGGTCACTTCGCCCGCGCCAGTCGTCGAGAGCGACGAGGCCGGCGCAGCCGATCGCGACATCGGCCTGGCCGAGTCGCCAGGCGCGGCCGAAGCTGTCGGCGACGACCACAGCCGGACGCTCGCCGCTCGCCGCCCGGATCTCGTCGCGAAGGCGCCGCGCCGAGGCATCAGCGTCCTCGGGCAGCAGCGCGACGGTGCCGTCGCGGACGTTCGAGGAGTCGATCCCCGCGTTGGCGCAGATCCAGCCGCAGTTCGTCTCGGTGATGAGGACGCCGCGCTCGGCTCGGAGCACGCCGCGGCTCTCGCGCAGGATCAGCTCGACGATCCGGGGGTCCTTTCCGTGCGCGATAGCGAGCTCGGAAGCTTCGCCTCCAGGGTCGACGCCTGCGAGCTCGACGACCCGCCCCTCGGCTTTTGAGACGACCTTCTGCGAGACGACGACGACGTCGCCGGCGATCGGCGCCGCGGCGGCGCCGATCAGACCGCCAAGGTCGTCTCCACGCTCAATTTCCGGTAGCCCTTCGACCGCCAGTACCTCGATCCGCGGGGTCAGCTCACCGACCCCCGCTTCTCCGCCGACTCGACGTCGCGGCGGAGCTTCGCCAGCGTCTCCGCCGTCCTCGGAGCCAGGTCGGGATTTCGGTCGAGTGCCTGGCGCAGGACGGTCAGGTCCTCGTAAGTGTCGAGATCGAGCGAGAGCGAGTAGAGGCGCTCGAGCGCGACCTCGTGGCCGAATGCGCGGGCGAGCTTCTCGTGGCGGTCGCGGCTTCCCGGCCCGAAGGCGGGCTCGATCGCGTCCGGCGGGCTGAGGATGAGCGCATTGGTGCCCTCGCCGTGGCGATCAGGAACGATCGCGACCCGACCCGGATGGGCGCGGCGCAGCGCCCCGTCGAGCTCGGCCGGGTCGAGCAGCGGGCAGTCACCGGGGAGCAGGACGACGACCTCGGCGCCCTCGGCCTTCGCCTGCTCGATCCCGCGCATCGCCGCCGCCGAGTGGGTGCTGCGGCGCGCGTCCGTAACGCCTTCCCAGGTGGTCTCGACCACCGGCAGGTCCCACTCCTTTGTGACGAGGAGGATCCGCTCGACCTCGGAGCTCTCTCCGATCGCCTCGATCACGTCACCCAGCATCGCTCGGCAGAGGTCCTTGCGTGCCTCGGGGGAAAGCGCCTTCGCCAGCCGGCCCTTCGCCTTCGCGAAGCGCTTTACCGGGACGATTGCCGTCGCCGCCATCAGCCGCGGGCCTTCGCCCGCGATGAGGCGAATTCGAGCACCTGGGACGCGACCGCTCGCCGCGAGTCGGGGCCGTCCATCAGGGTGGGGAAGACCGCGGCCTCGATGCCGTGCGGCGGCGGGCCCGGGTCGCCCGAATCGACCACGATCCCGTCGAGCAAACCGTCGTAGGCGGCGATGACGCCGGATACGTCGGTCTCGTGTCCTCGGGCTCTCATGAAATCGTTTGTCGGCCCCTTGAGTATCTCGCCGCCCACATAGGGGCTGACCGCAACGACCGGTGCGCCGGCGGAGCCGATCGCCTCGCGCATCCCGGGCAGGCCGAGAATCGGCCCGATCGAGATCACCGGATTTGAAGGGCCGACCACGATCAGATCGGCGCAATCGATCGCATCGAGTGCCTCCGCGCTCGGCGCGGCATTCTCGATCTGACTGAACTCGACATCGGCGACCTCGCCCGCGCCCTCGCGAATCAGGTACTCCTGCAGGCCGAACCAGCCGGCCGCCGTGCGCACGCGGGTACGGACCGGGTTGTCGGACATCGTGACCACGCGAGCTCGAGCGCCGAGCGCCTGGGAGATCCCGCACTGGACCTCTGTCTGTCTCCCGCCTGCTGCGAGCAGGGCCGTTCGCCTCAGGCAGGTCGCAAGGTCGCGGTCTGAGAGGCCGAACCAGCTCGGGGAACCGAGCTTGACCAGGCGGTCGAAGACGGTGAAGCTGTCGTCTTTGATGCCCCAGCCGCGCTCGGCGTCGATCTCATTGGTGAGCCAGTAGGTGACGAGGTCGGGGTCGGGGGAGACGTGGACGCCAAGCGCCTCGGTGTCATCGGCGGTGTTGACGATCACCGTGAGCTGATCGCCGAGGATGTCCTGCATCCCGGCGGCGAGCTTGGCGCCGCCGGTGCCGCCGGCGAGGATGACGGCGCGCACGAACTTCTCTCTCAGGGCGGGCCGGCTCTCACCAGCCGCAGCCCTCGCCGAGGCCGGTGATCTTGATCCCGGCATGTGTCTTGTGGCGGACGTTGATCGAGATCAGCAGCGGCGTCAGCTGCTCGACGATTCGCGCCTGCTCGAGCGCCCCGGCGTTGACCGCCCGCAGCCCGGGAATCTCTTCGATCAGTTTCGCCACGCGCGCCTTGTCGGCCTTGCGGTCACCGCAGATCAGCACGTCTTCGTCGAGGTCCTTGGAGAGGTCGGAGAGGGTCGGCGCGCTGACGGTATGCAGGGCCGAGACGACGGTGACCCCGTCGGGCGCCATCTCCTGCGCCTGCTGCGCGGCCGAGCCCTGCCAGACCCCGAGCGAGCGGGTCGCCTTGCCGCTCACGGCCGCCGCGAGAGGAACGGTGCAATCGACGAGAACCTGGCCTTCGCCGAGGGCTTCGCGGAGGTTGTTGAGCGTCTCCGATTGAGCCCGGAACGGGACGGTGAGAAAGACGATTTGGCTCTTCTTCGCGGCGTCGGCGTTGTCGAGCCCCTCGACTGCGGCGCCGTCGACCTCGGCGCCGACCCGCCTCGCCGCCTCCTCGGCCCGCTCGGAGTCACGGGAGCCGATCACGACCGGGATCCCCGCCTTTGCCCAGCGCAGTGCGAGGCCGTAGCCGAGCGCGCCGGTGCCGCCGAGGATCGGGATCGGTTCCAATGGGGCGGTGAGTCTATGCTCCCGCCCGATGCGACTCGAGGGACGAAAGGCGCTGGTCACCGGCGGCGCCAGCGGAATCGGCGCGGCGATCGCACGAAGGCTCTCCGCCGAGGGCGCCGGGGTGACGATCGCCGACCTCAACCTCGAGGGTGGGCGCGAGGTCGCCGGCGAGATCGGCGCCGACGCCGTCGAGCTCGACGTCGCCGACCCCGGTGCGGTCGACGAGCTCGTAACCGGGCTCGGCCGCCTCGACATCCTCGTCAACAACGCCGGCACCGACGACTTCGCCTTCTTCACCGAGCTCACCCCGGAGCGCTGGCGGCGCCTCGTCGCGATCAATCTCGAGGGCGTCTTCCACTGCACCCGGGCAGTCCTTCCGGTGATGCAGGAGGCCGGCTACGGGCGGATCGTCTCGATCGCCTCCGAGGCCGGCCGGGTCGGCTCGAAGGGCTCGGCCGTCTATTCGGCCGCGAAGGGCGGCGTGATCGCCTTCACCAAGGCGATCGCCCGCGAGAACGGCCGCTACGGGATCACCGTCAACGCAATCGCACCGGGACCGATCGAGACGCCGCTCTTGATGCGGGCGCTCGAGATGGGCGAGATGGGCGAGAAGATCGTCGAGACGATGAAGGGAGCGACCCAGCTTCGCCGTCTGGGCCAGCCCGAGGAGGTCGCCGCCGCCGTCGCCTTCCTCGCGTCCGACGATGCCTCCTACGTCACCGGGGAGACGCTTGCCGTCTCCGGCGGCCTCGGGATGTCCTCTTGACGCTCGAGCCGGGCATCTCGCGCGAGGACACGTTCACGGTCGAGGACCGGCTGATCACCGACGTCGGCGGCACGATCGGGGCGAGCGTTCTCTCGACCCCCGGGATGATCGGGATGATGGAGCGGACAGCCTCGATCCTCTCGTTCGAGAGCCTTCCCGAGGGCCGAGCGACCGTCGGCTTCGAGGTCTGCATCAAGCACGTCGCCGCGGCGATGGAGGGCAGCGAGTGCCGCGTCCGCGCCGAGCTGCGCGAGGTCGTCGACGACCGCAAGCTTCGCTTCGACGTCGAGGTGTTCGAAGGCGAGCGCACGATCGGCGTCGGCACCCACGAGCGCCGCGTGATCGAGGTCGGTGGGGTCAAGAGCGAGTAGTGGCGGCGTAGCCGCAGCGGCGGGACGAAAAACAACGGGCACGTAGGGCAGGCGGGACGGGGGCTATGCGTCCTCCCGAGGGGCGAATCCGCTCGACTGTGCGCTTACCGGTGTGGTGGCACCGGAAATCGCACACTCAAGCTCGATCTGGGCGCTTGCGCGCGAGCAGCGCTGGGCGTTGGCGAGTTGGCAGCTGGTCGGGTTCGGCCTGAGCGAGGATGCGATTAGACATCGAGTTGCCGAGGGGCGCCTTCATCCCGTTCATCGCGGCGTATACGCCGTCGGCCGCCGCGAGCTCTCGCGCGAAGGCGTCTGGATCGCAGCGCTCCTCGCCTGCGGCTGGCGCCGCCCCGGAGGACCGTGGCCGATCGCCCTCAGCCACGACTCGGCCGCGGCCCACCTCGGCGTCCGCCCCTGCATCCCCGGTCCAGTGCACCTCTCCTCACAAGCCGCAGTTGTTCGTCGACTTCCAGGAATCCGGGTCCACCGTCGCGTTCTCGCATCCACCGACGTCATTACCCGCTACGGGATCCCCACGACCAGCGTCGTCCTCACCCTGATCGACCTCGCGACGACACTCTCAGAGCGCCGACTCGAGGCCGCGATCAACGAGGCCGACCGCCTCGGCCTGGTCTCACCGCCCTCGCTGCTCGCAGCCCTCGCACACCAGCCACCCCGGCCCGGGATCGGCGCCCTGCGCCAGACCCTCACCCGCCACGCGCTCGAGCTCCCGACCACCCTCCTCGAGGCGCTCTTCCCGCCGATCGCCGCCCGCGCCGGGCTGCCGTCGCCCCGAACCCAGCACGAGCTCAATGGCTTCAAGGTCGACTTCTACTTTCCGTCCCTCGGCCTCGTCGTCGAAACCGACAGCCTCCGCCACCACCGCACCCCCGCCCAGCAAGCCGCCGACCAGCGCCGCGACCAGGCTCACACCGCCGCCGGGCTCACCCCGCTTCGCTTCACCCACCACCAGGTCAAATACGAGCCGCGCTACGTCGAGGCCATGCTCAAGCGCGTGGCGCGGCGCCTAATCTCTGCCCCATGAGCCAGCTTCCCAAGAGCGTCCGCATCCGCGAGGTCGGGCCTCGCGACGGCTTCCAGAACGAGCCCGAGACGATCTCGACCGAGGAGAAGGTGCGGCTGATCGGGATGCTCGCCGACTCCGGTCTGCGCCGGATCGAGGTCACCTCGTTCGTCCGGCCCGACGTGATTCCGCAGCTCGCCGACGCCGAGGATGTGCTCGCTTTGATCGACCGCCCCGCGGGCGTTGCCTATTCGGTCCTGATCCCGAACGAGCGCGGGCTCGAGCGAGCGCTCGCCCATCGCGACCGCTTCGACGAGGTCAACGTTTTCCTCTCCGCCTCCGAGACCCACAACCGCAAGAACGTCAATCGCTCGATCGCCGAGTCGCTCGAGGGCGTCGAGCGGACGATCGCCCGCGCTCGCGAGGAGGGGATCCGATGCGAGGGTGTGATCTCGGTCTCGTTCGGCTGTCCCTACGAGGGCGAGGTCCCGCTCGACCGCGTCGTCGATATCGCTGAGCGGCTCGCCGCCGCCGGCTGCGAGGAGATCGGCTTCGGCGACACGACCGGGATGGCGAATCCGAGGCAGGTGGGCGAGTTCTTCCCGGCGGCGCGCGCGCGCCTGCCTGGAGTCGAGCTCACCGCCCACTTCCACAACACCCGTGGCCAGGGCCTTGCAAACGTTCACGCCGCGCTCGCAGCCGGCATCGAATCGTTCGAATCCGCCTTCGGTGAGCTCGGCGGTTGCCCTGTGCCCCCTGGAGCGACCGGCAACATCGCGACCGAGGACCTTGTCTCGATGCTTGAGGAGATGGGGATCTCGACCGGTGTCGACCTGCCGAGGCTGATCGCCGCATCACGCGAGGTGCAGGAGGCGCTCGGCCGACCGCTCGGCGCCCACGTCCTCACCGCCGGCCCGGTCGACTGGACAGGTCGGGCCGAATAGGCTGCGCGGATGCTCTCCGACGCGTTCAAAGCTGCGGCCGAGTCCTGGGATCAGGACGCGCTACGGGACGCCCTCGCCGAGGACGTCGTCTTTCGCAGCCCCGTCGTCTTCAAGCCCTACGAGGGCCGCGACGCGACGATGGTCCTGCTCGAGGCGGTCTCGCAGGTGTTCGAGGACTTCACCTACATCGACCGGATCGAGGGCTCCTCGAGCGCTGCGCTGATCTTCCGCGCACGCGTCGGCGACCGCGAGGTCGAAGGCCTCGATCACCTCAGCTTCAACGCCGAGGGAAAGATCATCGAGCTGCGCGTGATGGTCAGGCCGATGAGCGGTATGCACGCCCTCGGCGACGCGATGCGCGAGCGCCTCGAGGCGCTCGGCGCGATGCCGCCCGTCGCCTGATCCGGCGTCTACACTCTCCGCCTCTTGCAGGGAAAGATCGAGGAGGAATCGATGCATCGAGTACGGCGGGTCGCGTTGGCGATCGTTTGCGCCGTCGTGGCAAGTTCGAGCTTGGCCGTGGCGGGTGCGGGCGCTTCGAATGGCGGGGCAACCGCGAAGGAACCGCGCAGCTCTTGTGAGCAGGAGCGCTACGGCAGCACCTACATCACCTCGCTGCGAGCGAAGAACACGAAGTGCAGCTCGGCGAAGCGAGTGTCGAGGAAGTTCACCGCCTGTCGTAAGCGGCAGGGCGGCAAGAACGGCAAGTGCAACGGCCAGGTGGCCGGCTACAACTGCAACGAAGGCAACCGCAACGGCGTTCCCGGCGTCCAGTACGACGCACGAGTCGTCTGCGTTAACGGATCGAACAAGGTCGTCTTCACCTACACCCAGAACCTCTAGACCGCGTTTACGGGGCCGTCGGCTGGGGCGCGAAGTCCTGGTCGACGGCCTCGATCACTTCGTCGGCGGCTATCGCCGAGCCGACGTCGTTGAGGTGGATCCCGTCGGACTCGCGGACGATCGTCGACTCGCCGTCGACGTCGATCGAGTCGGTGTACTCGCCGTCGGGGGCAAAGATCGGGTCCATCTCGAGCACGTCGATCTGGCTGCGCCATGGCTGTACGGCGACGTCGATGCCCTGGTTGACGACCTTGGCGATTTCCTGCCGGGCCTCGTCGCGGGGAAGCGGCAGCGTGAGCCAGTAGACGCGGGCTGCGCCGTTTTGGCGATAGGTGTTCGCCATCTGCCGTGCCCGTGAGGAGTAAATCGCCGCCCAATCGGCGCCGCAGCATTCGACCTCCTGGCCGTCCGCGCCCTCCATCGGGAACCCTTCGTTCGCCCCGAGAAACATCACGACCGCGTCGGGCGCGTCCTCGTCGACCTGGCTCGTCGCTAGCTGTCCCCAGTCGACGAGTGACGCTTTCGAGATCCCGGTCGCGAGGTGCGGGTCGCGAATCACCTCGACGCCCTCGGGCGCGAGCCGCCTCGCCAGCTCCTGGTCGAGCGGGGTCGAGAGCGAGTCGCCGGTGACGAGCATCGTCTCGAGTTCCCCCGCAGTCTCGGGCTCGACGCCGATCGCGATCGGGTCGAAGGCGTCCTCGGTCACCGGCGGCACCTCGGCGGCGGACTCGGTCGTCGCCTCGGTCTCGAAGCCGCCCGAACCGAGCTCGTTGTCGGGGTTGAGCCCGGCGGTCACCTCGTGGCCCGCGTCGGCGAGCGGAGTGTGGTCGGCGATCCAGCCTGCCGGCGCGCCGATCGCAAGCACGATGTCACGTTCGATTCCGGGCTCCATCTCCTCGCCGGCGTCGCGGATCGATCCGCCCGAGAAGGCGATCAGGACCACCGCGAGAACCAGCGACGCCTTGACCGCGTCGGACGCCCGCGACCGTCGCACGCCCTCGCGGTCGAATCGGTTCATCTGACTGTCGTCTCTGTGGGTCGAGGGCATCAGTGATCTAGAACTGGAAGTAGATAAAGGGTGGGACGCCTTGGCTCGGCACGGTCGCGCCAACGAACAGGATGACAACTGCGAGGGCGGCGGCGAGCAGTATCGGGCGCAGGTTCTCGATTCGCACCTGGAGGTTCTCCATCGGCTTTGGCGGTAGCAGCTGGAAACCGATGACGAGGACGATCATCGCCACGATCGGGACGGTGAACAGGGTCGCCGGCCCGGGCTCGACAATCTGCCCTAGATAGGCGCCAAATAGCTCGAGGTCCTGCGAGCGAAACAGGATCCAGCCGAGGACGATCAGGTTGAAGGTGACGAACCAGCGCAGCCAGGCGGGGGTGCGGCGGCCGATCCGGCCGTCGATCGCGTGCTCGGCGGAGAGCCCGCCGCCCTGGAAGAAGCCCCAGAGGACGAAGTTCCACGAGGCGCCGTGCCAGAGGCCGCCGAGCACCATCGTCGCCATCAGGTTGACGTAGGTGCGGACTCGCCCCTTGCGGTTGCCGCCGAGCGGGATGTAGAGGTAGTCGCGCAAAAAGCGCGAGAGCGTCATGTGCCAGCGCCGCCAGAAGTCGCGGAAGCCGGTCGCCCGGTAGGGGCTGTTGAAGTTCTGCGGGAAGACGAAGCCCATAAGCAGGGCGAGCCCGATCGCCATGTCCGTATAGCCGGAGAAGTCGCAGTAGATCTGCGCCGCGTAGCCGTAGGCGGCAAGAATCACGTCCGGCGCGGCGTAGGCCTCGGGAACGCCGAAGACCGGATCGACGAGCTCGCGGGCGAGCGTGTCGGCGATCGCGACCTTCTTGACCAGCCCGATCGCGACCAGCGCCAGCCCGGCGCCGACCGCGACCCGGCTCGGATCGCGCGGCTTGGTCAGCTGCGGCAGGAACTCGCTCGCGCGGACGATCGGGCCGGCAACGAGATGGGGGAAGAAACTGAGGTAGATCGCGACGTCGATCGTCGAGGCTGTCTCCGCGTCACGGCGCTTGACGTCGACCACGTAGGTGATCGCCTGGAAGACGAAGAAGCTGATCCCGATCGGCAGGGCGATCGTCAGCAGCGGCAGTGGCAGGCCGAGCGCGATCGAATCGAGCGCGGCGCCGACGTCCTCGACGAAGAAGCCGTAGTACTTGAAGATCCCGAGCGAGAGCAGGTTGCCGGTGACGGCTGCGGCGCAGATCCGCTTGCGGTGGGTCTCGTCCTCGGAGCGGCCGATCAGTTTCGCCGCCGCCTGATTCCAGAGCGTGATCCCGCCGAGCAGCAGGCAAAATCGAGGGTCGGCGGCCGCGTAGAAGACGTAGCTGGCGACGACGATGAACGGTTTCCACACCGTGGGCCGCGGCATCAGTGCCCAGTTCAGGGCGAGCGTGATCGGAAAGAAGATCCCGAAGGTGATCGTGGGGAACAGCACCCTGCGACCGTGCTTTCTGCTTGGATTGACGTTGCTCCGGGGCCGGAGCGAGCGGGCGATGGTATTCCAGAGAAGAACGGCAGGGCTGACCATGGCGGCATTTGTCGCCGCGCTCGCGATCGCCGCGCCCGCTTCGGCGGCCTGCGGCGGCGTCAAGGTCGCTTATCCGACGAAGAACGTGAGCCGCGGTCCAGCGCCGCTCGCGATCGGCGACTCGAGCATGCTGCTCGCGCTTCCGGACCTGGCGAAGCGCGGATTCAAGGCGAACGCCCGCGGCTGCCGGCAGATGCCGGAGGGTCTCGACGTGATTCGAAAGGCGAAGCAGAACAAGGCCCTGCCGAAGCTCGTCGTGCTTGCGCTCGGCGCAGACGGGACCGTCTCGATGGGCCAGATCCGCGATGCACTCCACATGCTTGGCCGAAAGAAGAAGCTCGGCCTCGTCGTCCCGGTCGAGTCCGGAGGCGGGACCGGCCACGACGCAGCGGTTGTCCGCGAGGCGGCCCAGCGCTTCGACAAGCAGATTCGCCTGCTCGATTGGCCCAACTTCTCGAACGGGCATCCCGGCTGGTTCCAGCCCGATGGCCTGCACCTGACCTTCCCGGGTGCGGCCGCCTTCGCTCGCCTGTTGAGCAAGGCGCTGAAGAACCTGCCGCCGCCGAAGTAGCCGCGCGACCAATAGGCTCCCGCCCGTAAATTGCGGATTATCGACCGGAGGCTTGTAGTTGTCTGAGATCAAAAAGGTGGGCGTCGTCGGCTGCGGCCTGATGGGCCACGGAATCACGCAGATCTGCTCGCAGGCCGGCTGGGACGTCGTCGTCCGCGAGGTCGACCAGGTGGCCCTCGACAAGGGCATCGGCAAGATCGAGAAGCAACTCGCCAAGGCGGTCGAGAAGGGCAAGGCCGAGCAGGCGGATGCCGACGCCGTGCGCGGACGTATCACCGGAACCCTCGATTACTCCGATCTCGCCGACTGCGACCTGGTGATCGAGGCGATGACCGAGGACCTCGAGGCAAAGCTCGAGATGTGGCGCGAAGTCGATGACATCGTCAAGGACGACGCCTTCCTCGCCACCAACACCTCCTCGCTCGCGGTCGTCGACCAGGCCGCCTCGACCGGCAGGCCCGAGCGCTTTCTCGGCCTCCATTTCTTCAACCCGCCGCAGTTGATGCCGCTGCTCGAGGTCGTGCGCGCGGTGACGACTTCCGACCAGGCCTTCGAGCTCGGTGTCGGCGTCGGCGAGAAGCTCGGCAAGACGGTCGTGCCGGCGAAGGACAAGACCGGCTTCATCGTCAACCGCCTGCTCTGCCCGTACATGCTCGACGCGATTCGCGCCTACGAGGAGAACTTCGGCTCGATCGAGGAGATCGACACCGCGATGAAGGCCGGCGCCGGCCACCCGATGGGGCCGCTGACATTGGCCGACTTCGTCGGTCTAGACACGCTCGCCTCGATCGGCGACGTGATGTTCGACGAGTACCGCGAGAAGCGGTTCGCCGCCCCGCCGACGCTTCGCAAGATGGTTGCCGCGGGCTGGTACGGCCGCAAAACAGGCAAGGGCTTCTACGATTATTCGGGCGAGAAGCCCGTGCCATCGGAGCTAGGGCTCTAAGGCACCACGGTCTAGGGAGAGATATGGATCAACAGAACGGCATCGAGAAGATCCGCACCGCCACGTTCACGCTGGTGCGGCGCGGGTACGAAAAGCGCGAGGTCGAGCAGTTCCTGAACCAGATCGCCGAATGGCTCGAGACGGGCGGCGGCGACCAGGAGCGCTCGGCGATCGTC
>JBPCRS010000016.1:0-24086 GCA_050996575.1 Solirubrobacterales bacterium | reverse complement strand
GCGGGCGCCGCCCGCCTCACTGATGGCGATCCGATCGCCGCCCCGGTCGTTGGTGTCGTACATCGCGAGCTCGGCTTCGATCATCATCTCCTCGGCGCTCAGCCGGCCACCGACGAAGGGCGCAACGCCGACGCTCGCGCTGACCCGAACACCGACGCCACCGAGGACGAGGCGGTTACGGGCAATTGCCTCGCAAAGCTCCCCCGCAACCGCCGAGGCGGCTGCCGCATCGGTTCGTCCGAGCAGGACCGCGAACTCGTCGCCGCCGATCCGGGCGACCGCGACATCCTCGGCGAGCTCGGCACGCAAGAGCCTGCCGACCGCGCGCAGAACCTCGTCTCCCATCCGGTGCCCGTGGGTGTCGTTGACGTCCTTGAAGCCGTCGATATCGAGCACGACCAAGGCCCCGCCTCCGCCAACCCGCTCGGCATGCTCGATCTCGTCATTCAGGACTGCTTCGAGCCGCCCGCGGTTGAACAGGCCGGTCAGACCGTCGCGATCGGAGAGGTACTTGAGCCGCTCGACGAAGCGATGCCGGTCGGTGACATCGCGAATGCTCCAGACCCGGCCATGCCCGGGGTCCGAGCTCGGCGGCGAATAGCGCTCGAAAAGCCGGCCATCCTTCAGCCGCAGGACATCGAAGCCGGCGGTCTCGGGGCGATCGCTGAGCGTCCGGAAGCTCTCGATCGAGGCCTTCGGGTCCTCGAGTTGGTCGAGCGTGATCGCCAGCGCCGCGCCAACATCGTCCCCCGCCACGACTTCGCCGGGAATTCGCCACATCTCGAGGAAGCGCTGATTGAGGGCGGCGACCCGGCCGCCAGGCTCGACCACGACGATCCCATCGGCGGTCGAGTCAAGGGTCGCCTGCAGCCGCGAGACGGACGCCTCGAGCTCGTCGCCGCGGCGGCGAGCGAGGACGAGCGCGCCGACCAGGTACTGGAGCGTCGGCAAGGTCACAACAAGGATCGCGAGCGCGATCAGGCCGCTCTCGACGTAGACGAATGAGACCGCGAGCGCGACCACCGCTGCAAGCACCTCGTAAGGGAGCACCGGCACGAATGCTTCGCGGACGGCGGCGAGGAAGCGGGTCCGATCGACATAGCACGAGTAGGCGCCGACGATCACGAAGTCGATCACGAGCGCGACGGCGAAGAGGCCGAGGATGAGCAGATAGAACGAGCCGTCCATGCTGGTCGCGCCGGCAGCCGCGACCGCCTCATGGAAGAGCGTCCCGGCGATAAGCGGGAAGGTCGCATAGGCGACGAGATTGAAGAGGACGTCGTCACGGGATACTCGGTTGCGAGCTCCGTCGGCGAGCGTCGTAAGCACGCCGATCAGCACCGCCGGGGTGGCGCCGAGAAAGACCGCGGCGATCACGATCACCGTGAAACCTGTCGAGATCCGCATTTTCGGCCGCTCGACCGAGATCGCGGTCAGGTCGCTGGCGATACCGAGCGCGAGCAAGAGCGCGAACAGCGGGATGTTCCAATTCGCGTCCGGCGCCTCGACGATCGCGCCGGCGAGCGCGATCGCAAGCGCTCCAACCCCGACAAGGCGGGCCGCGCTCGATGGCCGCCGGCTGGGCGCCGGCACAGAAAGGGTGGGCGATGAGGCCAAGGGCCGCCTAGCGAGCGGGCTCGTCGACGACGCCGGCGTCGTTCTCCGGCTGGCGCATCGAGGTCATGAAATCGTCGAGATCACCCGGCACGAAGCGGCGCTGCCCGCCTGGCGTCCGGTAAACCGAGACGAGCCCCCGATCGGACCACTTGCGCAGCGATGCGGCACTGACTCCGATGTAGTCGGCGGCCTCGCCGACGTTCAAAAGTTGTGAGAACCGGGACATGACTCCCCCTTCCTGCTTGCGGTGGACAGAAACGACGAGAACCTCGTCCCCGCGGTTCTAGGGCCGCGCTTGGGTTTGCGCAAGGTCCGTGTTTCCGTCTGCAGGGAATTGCATAGGTTCGGAGCGGCGAACCTATGCAGGCGCTGCGCCCGGGCGAGAAGTTGGGCGGGGCCCGAGGTGGTTCAGTCGCCGATGTCGGCGAGCACGGCGGCGGCGGCGCGGACAGGAGAGTCCTCGAGCCGCCGCGCGATCCGCGAGCTGCCGAGGCCGCCGCGATATGCGAACGCGCGGCCACCGCCGGGCGCGCGAAGGACGCCCTCGAGGGTCGCCCGGCGCTCTTCCCCACCGTTGACGACGCCGCAGAGGATCACGGCTGAAGGCCGCAACGCACCGAGCGCGGCGCCGACCCGCTCGGAGGCGAGCTCGGTCGAGAGCACGAGGACGCGGAGACCGAGCCGGCGCAGGATCAATTCCAGCGCCTGTGCGTGAACGGCGTCCGGGTGCGGCCCGGGGTCGGACTCGAGAATAAGCACCGCCTCCTCGCGCCAGGCACTCGGCGCCAGTTTTCGAGCTCCGTGCAGCCATCCGGTCGCCCAGCGGCAGGCGAACTCGAGCTCGGCGGGGCGGGCGGGGCGTTCACCGGCGGCCGCAAGCGCCGGGAGCAGAAGCTCGTCGACGCTGCGCTCGACCGACCGCAGCGCCAGGCTCTCCTCGATCTCGCGGTCTGCGGCCGACTCGTCGTAGCGGTCGAAGGCATTGAGCAGCCGCGCAACCGAGCCGACCGCGCGTCCGCGACGCTGGGCTACGTCGATCGCCGAGGAGATCGCGCCAGTCTCACCGAGCGCGTCGCGCAGGGCCTCGAGCTCGCCGAGATCGTAAATCCGGTGGTTGCCCGGCGTGCGCCGGGGGCGCGGGTAGCCGTGGCGGCGCTCCCAGCTGCGCAGCGTCGAGGGGCTGACGCCAAGCAAAGCCGCCGCATCGTGTGTGCGCATCGCTCTCACCGGAGTTATTCTGGCGGCGCGAGCATTCGAATGGCGCTAGGGACGTTGCAGCAACGAATTATCCGGAATCGCGACGCCCTCACCAGAGGCCTTCGCCAGGTAGGTCGCCTCGCGAACCCGCTCGAGCAGATCGGCCCCGCCGGCCGCGTGCGCGGGCCAGGAGGCGACGCCAATCGAGACCGAGACCGGGATCCCATGCTCGGCCTCGAGCAGGCCGAGCGATTCGCGAAGGCGCGACGCGATCTCGATCGCCTCCAGGTCCGGGATCTCGACGATCGCGGCGAGCTCGTCATCCGAGCGGCGAAAGACGCGGCCGGGGACGCCGACGACTGCGCTAAGCGCATCGGCGATCGCCTCAAGCAGCCTGTCTCCAGCACGCTCTCCGTGGGCGGTGTTGATCCGGCGCAGGCCGTCGAGGTCGAGCTCGAGCAGGGAGAACGTGAGCCCGCCCGTCGCGGCCGCATCGATCAGCCGGTCGAGCTCTGCGCGCAGCGCGCCCTCGTCGGCGAGGCCGGTGACCGGGTCGAGGCCCTGGCGCTCCGAGCGCTCGCCGAGGAGCCCGTCGACGAACGCCGACTGCAGCTCACCGAAAAGAAGGGCGAGCCGCCCCGAGCGCTCGACCGCATCGCCGGCGCCGCCGTTTCGTGCAAGCGCCTCGCCGATCAGACGTTGTAGGTCGGCGAGGTCGCGCGGTACCTCTGGCGCACCCTGCGAGCGACGAAGCTTGATCAGCGCACGGGCGCGATCCGCCGCGGGCTCGGGGAGATCGCTCGTGCCTTGCGGCGCCGGCGAGTTGAGCTCGGCGAGCAACTCGCCGACCAGCCGCGGAGCCTCGCGGCCGAGCCAGCCGAGGTCGAGCCCGCCGAGGTCCTCGAGCGGGGTCCGCTCGACGATCCCGGCAATCCACGCTCGCGCCAGCTCGTCGCGGGTCCGGTCGTGCCACGCCCGTTGTGCTTCGTCAGCCCAACTCACCCGCCGGACGCTAGACAGGGCCGCGGTCGGCAAGGTGGCGTGCGAACGGCGCTGCGAGCGGCAACCTCTCCGACCGCCGATGTACGTTCCAGTCGTGAGCGAAGGATCGGGAGGTCCGGTCACAGGAGGGATAGGGGTGATCGCCACGACGCACGTGGCGATCGCCGCGCGCTCGCCGTGGCAGCTCTTCTGGACCCGCTTTCGCGAGGACAAGCTGGCGATGGTGGCGCTCGTCTTCCTCATCTTGCTCGCCTTCGTCGCGATCTTCGCGCCGCTGATCGTGGACGTGCTCGGGCTTCCGGAGCCGAACGAGGAGGACTCGAGCGCGCGCGACCTGTTCGGCACCGCGACCGGGCCGAGCGGCGACCATCTCCTCGGTGTCGACCAGCGCGGACGCGACGTGCTCTCGCGGGTGATCTACGGGGCGCGCGTCTCCCTCCTGGTCGCGGTCCTCGCGACCCTGTTCGCCTCTGTAGCCGGGATCGTCTCGGGCCTGATCGCCGGCTACTTCCGCGGCTGGGTCGACTCGATCGTCTCGCGCACCATCGACGTCCTGCTCGCGATCCCCTACCTGCTGCTGGCCACCGGGCTCGCCGCCTCATGTTCGCTCGGAGGCGGCTGCCTCGGCGGCGCGATCCAGCCCGGGCTCGTCGTCGTCATCTTCGTGATCTCGTTCACGAGCTGGACCTACGTCGCACGAATCGTCCGCGGGCAGGTTCTGTCGCTACGAGAGAAGGAGTTCGTCCTCGCCTCGCGCTCGCTCGGGGCGAGCCACAAACGGATCATCTTCACCGAGATCCTCCCCAACCTGGTCGCGCCGATCGTTGTCTACGCGACGATCCTGATGCCGCAGTTGATCCTCTACGAGTCTGCGCTCTCATTCCTCGGCGTCGGCGTCGGGCCGAGGACGCCGAGCTGGGGGCAGATGATCGCCGAGGCGACTTCGATCTTCGACACGGCCTGGTGGTTCATGCTCTTCCCCGGCCTCGCCCTGCTCTTCACCGTGCTTGCCTTCAACCTCGTCGGCGACGCGCTGCAGGATGCGCTCCACCCGCGCACGCGGAGGAGTTGAAGTGCCGATTCCTCGACCCACCGAATACGACCCGAAAGGATCCACGATGCGAACACGCCCAATGCGAGCACTGATGATCGCCCTGCTTGCGCTACCCGCCCTCGCACTTGCCGCCTGCGGCGGCGACGACAGCGGCGGAGGAAGCCAATCGTCGGCGGAGATCGAGCAGGTGCTCGGCGAGTTCGCTCCCGTAACCAAGCCGCCGGGCGGCGCCGCGGAAGGCGGCACGCTCGAGGTAATCGCTTCCGGTGACGTCGACTACATCGACACCGGGGCGATGTATTACCAGTTCTCCTACATGATCCAGCAGGCGACTCATCGCACCCTGGTCGGCTGGCCCCCGGAGGAGACCGAGGAGCCGCAGCCCGACCTGGCGGCCGAGGAGCCAGAGATCTCCGAGGACGGCGAGTCGGTCACGTTCACGATCCGCGACGGCGTCGAGTTCAGCCCACCGGTTGACCGCGAGGTGACCGCGGCCGACGTCGAGTACGCGATCGAACGCTCTCTGCTTCCCGGCGTGGCGAACAGCTACGTCCCCGTCTACATGAGCGACATCGATGGCTTCGACGAAGCGCTCGAGGCAGTCAAGCAGGACGAGACGGTCGCCCCCGACATCAAGGGAGTCACCGCGACCGACGACACGACGCTCGAGATCACGCTGACGAAGCCGACTGCGGCGGTCGTCGAGCAGGCGCTCTCGCTGCCGGTCTCGGCGCCGGTCCCGGAGGAGTACGCAAAGGAGTTCGACGCCGAGAACCCCTCGACCTACGGACAGAACCAGGTCGCGACGGGCCCCTACATGATCGAGAACAACTCGGAAGGCGAGGCGATCGGGTATGAGCCCGGCAAGTCGATCCACCTCGTCCGCAATCCGAACTGGGATCCGGAGACCGATTTCCGGCCTGCGTTCGTCGACGAGATCCAGGTCACCGAGGGATTCACCGACGTCAACTCGGCAACCCGCAAGATCCTTTCAGGCGACTCGCAGGTCAACGGGGACATCCTCCCCGAGCCCGAGGGGCTGAAGCTGGCCGCGCAGGACTACCCGGACCAGCTCCAGCTCGTGCCCGGCACCGGCAACCGCTACATCTCGATGAACACGACGGTGCCGCCGTTCGACGACATCAACGTCCGCAAGGCCGTGATCGCCGCGGCGAACCGGGAGGACCTGCGGCTCGAGCGTGGCGGCGAGCTGGTCGGGCCGATCGCCACCCACTTCCTCCAGCCGACGATTCCAGGCTTCGAGGAGGCGGGAGGACTCGAGGGCGACCCCAACCTCGACTTCATCGCCAATCCTGAGGGCGACCCGGAGGTCTCGGAGAAGTACTTCCGGGAGGCCGGGTACGAATCGGGCAAGTACGCAGGCGATGAGGAGCTCCTGATGGTCGCCGAGCACGCGGGCGTCGACGGGCGTATCGGCGAGGCCACCCTCAACCTGTTCGAGGAGCTCGGCTTCGACGTCACCTTCCGCCAAGTCAACGGCGACATCATGTACACGAAGTTCTGCAACCGACCGGATGCCGAGGTGGCGGTGTGCCCGAACGTCGGATGGCTGAAGGACTTCAACGACGGACAGTCGATGCTCGACCCGACATTCAGCGGCAACGCGATCGCCGAGGTCAACAACTCCAACTGGCCGGAACTCGACGTGCCCGAGATCAACGATGCGATCAGCGCGGCGGCGTTGGTCAACGACCCGGATGAGCGTGCCCGGGCATGGGGAGAGATCGACACGATGATCATGGAGCAGGCGCCGGCAATTCCCTACGTGTGGGACAACCAGCCGAACGTCTACTCGGCCGACGTGAACGCGGTGATGAACGTGTTCAACGGACAGACCGACCTCGCGTTCACGTCGATCGACGGGGAGGCCTCGGGCAGCTAGTGGGCCGCCCCGCTAGATCAATGATTCAGTGAACTAGATGCCTCGCTATATCGCTCGCCGGCTGCTCTGGGGCGTCGCCCTGCTGTTCGTCGCCAGCGCGGTGATCTTCCTCATGTTCTACGCGCTTCCCGCCGCCGACCCGGCGGAGCTGCGGGCGGGACGGCAGGCGAGCCCGGCCCAGATCACCGAGATCCGCGAGACGCTCGGGCTCGACAAGCCGATCTACGAGCAATACGGGATCTACATCGAGAACCTCGTCCTCCACTTCGACCTCGGCTTCAGCTACGAGTCCGACGCGCCGGTGACCGAGCTGATCTTCGACCGAATGCCGGCGACGATCTTCCTGACGATCGGCGCGGTCGTGATCTGGCTCGTGATCGGGATCCCGACCGGGATCGTCTCGGCGATCCGGCGGCGCTCGGCGCTCGACCGCTCGATGATGATCACGACGCTGGCGCTGATCTCGGCGCCGGTCTTCTGGATGGGGCTCGTCCTGCTCTACCTGTTCGCCGAGGAGGTCGGCCAGGTGCAGATCTTTCCGGGGATCGGCAGCTATCTCGACGCCGACTCGATCGGGCAGAAGGCGGAGACCCTGATCCTGCCCTGGATCGTCCTCTCGGTCTCGTTCGCGGCGATCTATGCCCGCTACATGCGCTCCGGGCTGATCGAGGTGATGGAGGAGGACTACATCCGCACGGCGCGGGCGAAGGGCCTCTCCGAGCGCCGGGTGATCTGGCGCCACGGCGTGCGTAGCGCGATCACGCCGATAGTCACCCTGCTCGGCCTCGACATCGCGATCCTGCTCGCCGGCAACGCGATCCTGACCGAGTCCGTTTTCAACATTCCCGGCGTCGGCAGGCTTGTCTTCACCGCGATCGAGCGCTCCGACCTGCCGGTGATCCAGGGCGTCGTCCTGTTCGGGGCGATCTTCATCATCCTGCTCAACCTGCTCGTCGATATCGCCTACGCCTACCTCGATCCGCGGGTGCGCTACGAGTGAGCCCGCTGCTCGAGGTCGACGACCTGCGCGTGTCGTTCGAGACCGACGACGGCATTGTCAAGGCCGTCGACGGGATCTCGTACTCGATCGAGCCCGGGCAGACGCTCGGGATCGTCGGCGAATCGGGCTCGGGCAAGAGCGTCGCGAGCCTGACGCTGCTCGGGCTGACGCGGGCGAACAACGCGCATATTTCCGGGTCGGTGCGCTTCGGCGGCCGCGAGTTGATCGAGATCGACGAAGCGGGGCTGCGAGCGATCCGCGGCAACGAGATCGCGATGGTCTTCCAGGACCCGCTCTCCTCGCTTCACCCGTTCCACAAGGTCGGCTGGCAGATCGTCGAGGCGATCCAGGCCCACCGCGACGTCTCCAGGTCCGAGGCCCGAGCGCGGGCGATCGAGCTGCTCGGCGAGGTCGGGATCCCGAAGGCGGAGAGCCGGATCGACGACTACCCGCACGAGTTCTCCGGCGGCATGCGCCAACGGGCGATGATCGCGATGGCGCTGGTCAACGAGCCGGCGCTGTTGGTCGCCGACGAGCCGACGACCGCGCTCGACGTCACCACCCAGGCGCAGATCTTGACCTTGCTCGAGCGGCTGCAAGCCGAGCACGGGATGGCGGTGATCCTGATCACCCACGACCTCGGCGTCGTCGCCGAGAACGCCGACGAGATCGCCGTCATGTACGCCGGCAGGATCGTCGAGAAGGCGAGCGCTCGGGAGCTGTTCGTCGCGCCGCAGCACCCCTATACCTGGGGCCTTTTGCGCTCGATCCCGAGCCTGACCGACCCCTCCGACTCAGAGCTCCAGCCGATACCCGGTGCGCCGCCGAGCCTGATCAACGTGCCGAGCGGCTGCTCCTTCCACCCCCGCTGCCCTTATGCGGAGCCGCATCACGCTGAGGTTGATCCGGCGCTCGAGCCCGCCGGCGAGGGGCACGAGGTCGCCTGCCTACTCGCGCCCGAGCGCCGCAAGCAACTCTGGGCGGAGGCGCAAGCGTGAACGAACCGCTGCTCGAAGTCCGCGAGTTGGTCAAGCACTTCCCGCTGACCCGCGGGGTCGTGATCCAGCGCGAGATCGGCCAGGTGAGCGCCGTCGATGGCATTTCGTTCGAGATCGAGCCGGGCGAGACCCTCGGACTCGTCGGTGAGAGCGGTTGCGGAAAGAGCACGGTCGCGAGGCTGCTCGTTCGCCTGCTCGACCCGAGCGCAGGCAGCATCCGCCTCGACGGCGAGCAGATCGCCGATGCGCGCGGCAAGCGCCTCAAACGGCTGAGGCGCGACGTCCAGATCATCTTCCAGGATCCCTACTCCTCGCTCAACCCGCGAAAGGCGGTCGGCTCGATCATCGCCGAACCGTTCGCGATCCACGGACTTCACGAAGGCAACGGCGAGCGGCGCCTCGCGGTCCAGGAGCTGATGGAGCAGGTCGGGCTCAACCCGGAGCACTACAACCGCTACCCGCACGAGTTCTCCGGCGGTCAGCGCCAGCGGATCGGGGTCGCTCGGGCGCTCGCGCTGAAACCGAAGCTGATCGTCGCCGACGAGCCGGTCTCGGCACTCGACGTCTCGATCCAGGGCCAGATCCTCAACCTGCTCCGCGAGCTGCGCCGCGAGCTCGGGCTGACCCTGCTGTTCATCTCCCACGACCTCTCCGTCGTCCGCCACATGAGCGATCGGATCGCGGTCATGTACCTCGGCAAGATCGTCGAGCTGGCGCCCACCGACGAGCTCTTCGCGAGCCCGCGCCACCCCTATACGCGGGCGCTGCTCTCGGCGATTCCGGTCCCCGACCCGACGAAGCCGCGGCACGAGCCCGAGCTGACCGGGGCCGAGGTGGCGAGCGCCACCGACGTCCCATCCGGATGCCGCTTCCATACGCGCTGCCCGCGCGCTGAGGAGCTCTGTTCCAAGGCGGAGCCGCCGCTCGAGCGAAAGGACGGGAGAACGGCGGGCGTCGCCGCCTGCCACTTTCCGCTCTGAAGTTGAGGCGGTACGGCTAGCTGGTGCCGGCGTCTGAGCCCGAGGCGAGAAGCGAGACGATGACGATGATCAGAACGATCAACACGAGCAAACCGCCGAGGACCGCGAAGTAGAACTTGAGGCCGCGAGTATCGGAGACCGGCTCCGCGGCCTCCTCCTTGATTACGACCTCGGCCGGCCCGTCCTCGTGCTCGGCGAGCAGGTTGGCGGCCTCAATCGCCTGTTCCTTGCGGGGATGGTTCGAGATCGCGTCGGCGGTACCGGCGTGCTTGACGTCCCAGCCGTCGAACTCGTTCGGCATGACCTCGATCTCGCTGGTGGGCTTTTTCTGGGTCGAATCAGACACGTCCGAACGCTTACCCGGAACGTGCGGTTCCTACTCATGGCTCTCGGCATGGCGCAGGCGCTCGATCTCGGTCAGCGCAGCGATGTCTCGCAGGTCCTTGTCGCGGCCGGCCTCGCGCTTCATCCGGATCAGGTCGTCGAGGCCGATCACCTTGACGGCGAGAGTGCCGAGGTCCACGTCGATCGCGCCTGCCTCGAGCCGTTTGTACCGCTTCAGGTCCGGGCGTGCACCGTTGAAGAGGTCGAGTGGGCCGAATTTCGTGCGCAAGAGATAGTTGCCCACGGCGAGGCTGGCCGGGTGGGTCAGGTCGAGCGGAAGCGGCTCGTCGCGCACGTCGCGGGCGGTCGCTTCGAGCTCGCGAAGCGCTTTGGCAAGCCGGGCCATGTTTTTGTCGCCGGGGTTCGGAACGATGTCCACGTCAAGCGTGGTTCGCGGGTTCCCGTGGACCTGGACGGCAAGCCCGCCGATCAGGATGAACTCGACGTCGTGCGCGACTAGAGCGCTGACGATTGCCGTCAGGTCAAGCCGGGGTTCGTTCTCGTTCACGATCGGCGAGGGCCTTCTGCTCGATCGCCGCCTGAGCTGCGCGCCTCAGGTCATCGGCGAACTGGGAGTCCTTCATCGCCCCTCTGAGTCGGGCGCCGGGACTTATCTCCCCGGCCATTTGCAGTTGTCGCCGATCCGGGTCCATCTCGGCGATCGGCTCGAGCTCGAGGCGCAACCGCAGCCCGAGCGACGCGAGGAGCGCCGCTGTGCGTTCGGGGCCCGGCATCTCGAGGCCGCGCTCGATCCGCGAGATCGCCGCCTGGCTGGTTCCGGCGCGGCGGGCCAACGAGGCCTGGCTTACCCCCCCGGCCAGGCGGGCCTGCCTGATCTCGGCTCCAATTGATATCGGATCCGACATTATGCTGGAAACAGTATCAGGATCGTGCTTAGGCGAGCGCGGACCGCACGAACTCGATGTCCGCGCTCATCTTCTCCGGGCCGCCGGGCGTCTCGCAGACGACCGGAGCCTCGGCCACGCCGATCATCTGCCGCAGGGCGCCGGCCCCGACTTCGCCGGCGCCGAGGTTCTCGTGGCGGTCTCGGCCCGAGCCGGCCGGGTCCTTCGAGTCGTTCGCGTGCAGCAGGTCGATCGAGCCGACGATCGCGAGCACACGCTCGACCGCGTCGGAGAGCTCCTCGCCGGCGGAGTGCGCGTGGCAGGTGTCGAAGCAGAACCCGGCCGTGTTCTCGCCCGACCCGGCCGCGATCGCCTCCCAGAGCTGCGCGAGCGCGTCGAAGCGCCTTGCCACCGCGTTCTCACCTCCGGCCGTGTTCTCGATCAGGACGGGAACGTCGGACTCGAGCCGCTCGAGGGTGGTCGGCCACCTCCCCACGCCCGCCCCGATGCCGTCCTCCGCATAGCCGGCGTGGACGATCACCGCGGCAGCGCCGACCTCGGCCGCGGCGTCGCAGGTCTGCTGGAGGATCTTCCGCGAGCCGTGGCGGATCTTGTTCTGCGGCGAGCAGACGTTGATCAGGTACGGAGCGTGGACGTAGACGTCGAGCTCGGAGCCGCGCAGCTCGGCGGCATCCTCCCGCGAGGGTGGCCTCCGCCAGGTCTGCGGATGGGAGAGGAAAAGCTGCAGGCACTCCGCGCCCAGCGCCTCGGCCTCGCCGAGCGGGTCCTCCGAGCCGACGTGAGCCCCGACCGACCTCAGAAGATCGGCGACTCCGTGTAGGTGCCGAAGACCTCCTGCAGAGCGGCGACCATCTCGCCCTCGGAGACGCGGGCGCGAGCGCAATCGAGGAACGGCTGCATCAGGTTGGCGTCGCCGGCGGCGGCGAGCTTCAGCTCGGCGAGCGTGCGCTCGACCACGGCCGAATCGCGGCGGGCCTTGGTCGCCTCGAGCCGGTCGCGCTGGCGGCGCTCGAAACCGGGGTCGATCCGCAGGGTCGGGATCTCGTCGTCGCCGGACTGCTTGTAGTCGTTGACGCCGACAACGACGCGCTGTTTCGAATCAACCTCGCGCTGGTAGCGGAACGACGCGTCGGCGATCTCGCGCTGGGGGAAGTCCTGCTTGATCGCCTCGACCATGCCGCCGAGCTCGTCGATCCGGGCGAAGTAGCCGTAGGCGGCCTCCTCCATCTCGTCGGTCAGCTTCTCGACGAAGTAGGCGCCGCCAAGCGGGTCGACCGTGTTCGTCACACCGGTCTCGTGCGCGATCACCTGCTGAGTTCGCAGGGCGACGCGGACCGCCTCCTCGGTCGGCAGCGCAAGCGCCTCGTCGTAGGAGTTGGTGTGCAGGCTCTGGGTCCCCCCCAGGACCCCGGCGAGCGCCTCGATCGCGGTCCGGACGATGTTGTTGAGCGGTTGCTGGGCGGTCAGGCTGACGCCGGCGGTCTGGGTATGGAAGCGCATCCGCCACGAGGCCGGGTTGCGGGCGCCGTAGGTGTCGCGCATCTCCTTCGCCCAGATCCGGCGCGCGGCTCGGTATTTGGCGATCTCCTCGAAGAAGTCGATGTGGGCGTTGAAGAAAAAGCTCAGGCGCGGGGCGAAGGCGTCGACGTCGAGGCCGCGCTCGATCGCCCGCTCGACGTAGGTGAAGCCGTCCTTGAGCGTGAACGCGAGCTCCTGCTGAGCCGTCGAGCCCGCCTCGCGGATGTGGTAGCCGGAGATCGAAATCGGGTGCCAGCGCGGCATCTGGGCGGTGCACCATTCGACCATGTCGGTGACCAGCCGCATCGCCGGCTCGATCGGGAAGCACCACTCCTTCTGGGCGATGTACTCCTTGAGGATGTCGGTCTGGATCGTCCCGCCCAGGTCCGCGGGCGAGACGCCCTGCTCCTCGGCGGCGACGACGTAGAAGGCGAGCAGCATCGCCGCCGGAGCGTTGATCGTCATCGAGGTCGTCACCTCGCCGAGCGGAATCCCGGCGAAGAGGTCGATCATGTCGTCGACGGTGTCGAGCGCGACCCCCTCGACCCCGACCTCGCCGAGCGAACGATGGGCGTCCGAGTCGAGACCCATCAGCGTCGGCATGTCGAACGCGGTCGAGAGACCGGTCTGGCCGTGGTCGAGCAGGTAGCGGAAGCGCTCGTTCGTCTCCTCGACCGTGCCGAAGCCTGCGAACTGGCGCATCGTCCAAAGGCGGCCGCGATACATCGACGGATAGACACCTCGGGTGAACGGCGGCTCGCCCGGCTCGCCAAGGCTTTCGTCAGGCTGCCAGCCGGCGAGGTCGTCCTCGGTATAGAGCGGCTTGATCTCGTGGCCGGAGATCGTCGTGAACAGAGCTTCGCGCTCTGCCTGGCGGGCATCGACGGCCATGGCGGGGATTCTAGTGTCGGTCCAGGGCGACGGCGATCAGTGAAACGACTGAGCGCGGCTCTGCGACGAGTCGTCGCCATGTGAATCGAAGTACCCGAAAGCCGATCGCCTGCAACTCGGAGTCTCGCCGTCGATCGGCCTCAAAGACTTTTCGACTGACAGCGTTCGTCTCCGGAGACGGAAGGGCGGCGTCGCGGATCAGTGCGAGGAGCATTCGCTCGGCTTTCGAACGTGTACGCGACGGGTTCCTGTCCGACTCCAGAAGTTCGCGCAGGGCCGGCGTCCCCGGGCGGTGCGAGCTCCGCTCGAGCTGCGAGAGCAACTCACGGCGGGTCACGATTCCCAGGGCCTGGGCCTCGGCGACGACGCGCTCGAGCTCGTCAAGCTCGAGCCCGACCGCGAGATCGAGCACCGTTCTGGCGGGACTTGTGAGGGGAATCCGGCGAGCGCGGCGGATCTCGGACGGCGAAAGCTCGCCGCGATGGATCTGTATTCCCGATCGAACTCGTCTTGCAGAAGGGATCGTGACGTGGACCCTGCCATCGGGAGGCTTCCTCGTAATCCGATACATAGACCCCGCGCTTTCATGGCTCACCACGGCCCAACCGCGATGAGCCAGAACTGCGGCCATCTCGGGCGCAAGGGGGGAAGCAGCCCGATGGCCGACGAGGTAGACCCCGCGGTGTAGCGGGATCAGCCCCCCACTTTCGATTCTCAACTCGATTGCCCGCGCCGAGATGCCCAACGCCATCAGTTGACCCCTCGCAACCACACCGTGCTGGCGACCCGCCAGCTCCCCGATCGCGCGGTCTGCGCGACGTTTGCCACGTCCTAGGTGGTGAATGTCACCACGACTTGCCGACATACTTGGGATAAGACCGGCGCGGTGGTTGGCGCCCCCATCGCCGCGTAGGCTGCCGCCATGAAGAGCGGCCCGAACGCGAGAAGCGTCGTCCGGCGGGCGCTACGCACGATCCGCAGGCACTGGAAAGCGCTGCTCGTCGTCGGGGCATTCATCTTCATCCCGCTCGGATTTCTCGACGTCGCCAATGAGCACGTCGGAGACGTCGACATCGAAGATCTCAGCGAAGCCCGTTTCCTGGCGATCCTCGGCGTCGCCTTCTCGGGCACCGTCACCGCCCTGCTCGGTGAGATCTTCTTCGCCGGCGTCGTCGCGGCGGCGGTCCAGGAGACCCAAGGCGGCCGAGCGCCGACCGTCCGCGAGCTCGTCCGCTCGCTCCCGTTCCTCACCCTGATCGCGATCGACGTGTTGTTCGTCATCGGGCTCGGACTCACGTCCTTGTTGCTGATCGTCCCCGGGGTCCTCTTCTTCGGCTACTTCGCGCTCACCGCGCCGCTCGCCAAGATCGAGCACCTCGGCATCCGGGCGGCCTTCAGCCGCAGCCGGCGACTCGTCCGCGGCCATCTGCTGCTCGTCCTCGGCATCCTCATGCCGGTGGCGATCGGCGGCGAAGTGCTCGGCGGCCTCCTCGCCGCCGGCGTCGACGACCTGCTCGGCGAGACCTTCCTCAGCGAGTCCCTCGCAGCGACGCTGATCGAGTTCATCACGACCCCGCTCTGGGCCTTCAGCGCAGTTTCGCTCACCTTCGAGCTGCTCGAGCACGAGGGTGAGGCGCCCGCGCCTACTTCAACTTCACCTTGACGTTTCGATTCGGAAGTTACCGACTACGTCGACGCGCGACATTGGGACGACCCGGCACCGACCGCCCCTTTCGCGCCGGCCTGCGTCGCGACGCAACGACGCTCCCGCCCCACCCCACCGACGCCGCAACCACAGTCGCCGCGGCGATCGCCAGCCGCCGTCCGAGCTTCTCGAAGCGAATCACCCGCCAGCCCTCGGCCTTGGCGATCTCGGCTAGCGGCAGGTCGGGATTTACGACGACCGCGTTGCCGACCTCGCGCAGCATCGGCAGGTCGGATGCCGAGTCGGAGTAGGCGTATGACTCGGCGAGGTCGATCTCGTGCTCGGCGGCGAAGTTCCGCATCGCCTCGACCTTGCCCTCGCCGTACATGAACGGCCCGTCGAGCTCACCGGTCATCAGCCCGTCGGGACCAACCTCATAAGCGGTGCCAATGCCGCCGTCCATTGCGAGCACGTAGGCGAGCATTGAGACGAGCTCGTTGCCGGCAGCTGAGACGATGAAGACGGGTCGTCCGGCCTCCTGGTGGGAGCGGACCTCGTCGAGCATCTGCGGATAGATCCTCGGGATAATCGCGGCGAGCACCTCGGGCGCCATCCAGGCGAGATCTCGCTCGCGGGCGCCGCGCAGCAGCTCCTTGATCTGGGCGACGACGGCGTCGGTCTGGTCGTCGGTCGCGCCGCGCAGCCGGAAGCGGACGTTGTCGACGCCCCAGCCGGCGAGCTGGCGCCGGCTGACCATCCCGCGGCGAAAGGCGACCCGGCCGAAATGCATGCCGCTCGACCCCGCCATCAGGGTCTTGTCCAGATCGAAAAAGGCGGCGGCGCGCCCCTCGCTCATCTCGTCGTCGCGGGACCTACTCGCCCGCGACCTCGAGCACGATCGCGTCGCCCTGGCCGCCGCCGGAGCAGATCGCGGCGACGCCGAGGCCTCCCCCACGCCTGCGCAGCTCATGGACGAGGGCGCCGGTGATCCGCGCGCCGGAGGCGCCGATCGGGTGGCCGAGCGCGATTGCGCCGCCGTTGACGTTGACGTTCTCTTCCTCGACGCCGAGCATCCGCAGTGAGTTCAGCGCGACCGAGGCGAAGGCCTCGTTGATCTCCCAGAGGTCGACGTCTTCCGGGCTCTTGCCGATCTTCTCGAGCGCCTGTTTGGCTGCGTTCGCCGGCGTTCGCGCGAGGTAGGCGAAGTCGTCGGCGACCGCGCCGTAGGAGACGATCGTCGCCAGCGGTGTGCGCCCGTTCGAGCTCGCCCATTCCTCGGAGGCGAGGACGAGCGCGCCGGCACCGTCGTTGACGCCCGGCGCGTTGCCCGCCGTGTGGGTCGCATCGTCACCGCCGATCGCCTTCAGCTTTGCCAACACCTCGATCGAGGTGTCGGCTCGGATCGCCTCGTCGGCGGCGACCTCGAACTCCTCCTTGCGCTTTTTCACGCTGACCGCGACGATCTCGTCGGCGAGCCGGCCCTCGTCGGTCGCCTTCGCCGCGAGCTGGTGCGAGCGGACCGCCCATCGATCCATGTCGGGGCGGGTGATCTCGAGCTCGTTCGAGACCTCGCTCGCCTCGTTGATCATCTGCTTCTCGGTGAACGGGTTGGTCAGCCCGTCGTTGGTCATCGCGTCGACCGCCTGCACATCGCCCATGCGGAAGCCGAAACGGGCGCCGGGCAGCAGATAGGGGGCGTTCGACATCGACTCCATCCCACCGGCGACGGCGACGTTCAAATCGCCGGCGCGGACCGCCTGGTCGACGAGCCCGACCGAGCGCATGCCCGAGGCGCAGACCTTGTTCACCGTCTCCGAGGGGACCTCCTTCGGAATGCCGCCCTTGATCTGCGCCTGGCGCGAGGGAATCTGGCCCTGGCCTGCCTGCAGAACCTGCCCGTAGACGACCTGCTCGACCTGGTCGGGGGAGACCTCGGAACGCTCGAGTGCCGCCGAGATCGCCTCGCCGCCGAGGTCGGTCGCGCCAAGCGACGCGAGCGCCCCGCCCATCTTCGCGAAGGGCGTACGGGCGGTTCCGAGGATCACGGTCTTGGGCATGCGGGCCTTTCTTAAAGAGGGTGGTTCAGTATGCCGATGCTAGAACAAGGCCTCCATTTCTCGCCGCGCTGACGCGGCTGCCGAGACAGGGCGCATGCAGATAACGGTTACCGACATAGATCCTTCCGAGGCCGCCGCCGAGTTGGTCTGCGTCGGACTCTTCGAGGATGAGGATCTGCCCGAAGCCTTCGCTGGGGCGCCGGGCGCCGACGACGCCCGCGGCGGCTTCAGGAAGCTCGCACTGCTTCACCCGGGCTCGCCTCGGCACGTGCTCGCGGTGGGCCTTGGAAAGCGTGACGACCTGACCCCTGAGCGAGCCCGCGTCGCCGCTGCCCTCGCGGTCCGCCAGGCGCGTCGCCTCGAGGCTTCATCGCTCGCCTGGGCGCTGCCCAACGCCGGCGACGCCGCCGCGATCGCCGCGGCCTTGGTCGAGGGGACCGAGCTCGCCGCCTACCGGTTCGATCGGTTTCTCACCAGCGACGACGAGGAGGACGAGGACGGCGAGATCGAGAGCCTCGAGCTGCTCAGCGCGGACGACGTCTCCTCCGCAGCGGAGGTCGCCGGGGTCGCCTCGGCGGCGGCGAACCGGGCCCGCGAGCTCCAGAACCTGCCCTCGAACGTCGCCACTCCGACATTCCTCGCCGACCGTGCCCGCGAGCTCGCCGACGCCCACGATTCGGTCGCGGTCGAGGTGCTCGGCCGCGAGGACTTCAAGCGACTCGGCATGGGCGGGCTCGAGGCCGTCTCGAAGGGCTCCGATGAGGAGCCGGCGCTGATCGTCATCCGCTACAGCGGCGGTGGCGGCGGCGCACCGCTCGGCTTCGTCGGCAAGGCGGTCACCTTCGACACCGGCGGAATCTCGATCAAGCCCTCGGCGCGGATGCAGGAGATGAAGATGGACATGTCGGGCGGTGCCGCGGTGCTCGAGGCGACCGCAGCGATCGCCGAACTCGGGCTCGGGCTCGAGCTGATCTCGGTGATCCCCTCGACCGAGAACATGCCCTCGGGCCACGCGGTCAAGCCGGGCGACATCATCACCCAACTGGGCGGCAAGACGGTCGAGGTCAACAACACCGACGCCGAGGGCCGGCTGATCCTCGCCGACGCCCTCGCCTACTGCGTCGAGCTCGGCGCCGAGCGGATCGTCGACCTGGCGACTCTGACCGGAGCGGTGCTCGTCGCGCTGGGCTCGACATACGCCGCGCTGATCTCGAACGACGACGACTGGGCCGAGCGTGTGCGCCTGGCCGGGGAGGCGACCGGGGAGCTCGCCTGGAGGCTGCCGCTCCACCCCGAATACAAGGAGCTGACCAAGGGCTCCGTCGCCGACCTGACCAACGCGTCCGAGAAGCGAAAGGCGGGAACGATCTACGCCGCCTCATTCCTCGAGGAGTTCGTCGACGAGACCGCCTGGGCCCACCTCGACATCGCCGGCACCGCCTGGGACGTCGGTCGCGAATACGTCGGCAAGGGCGCGACCGGATACGGCGTTCGGCTGCTCGTCGAGTTGGCCGGCGATATCGCCTCCTCCTAAGAACCTCACGGGGGGGCTCGACCCACGCCGACTTTCGAGGCCAATGCCACACGCGTCGCGCGCAGAGCGCTACTACCCTCCCCCGCCGTGGACTTCGACCTCACCGACGAGCAGCGGCTGATCCGCGACACCGTTCGCGATTTCGCCCGCTCGGAGGTGGCGCCCGTCGCCGAGGAGCTCGACCGCACGAAGAGCTTCCCCTACGAGCTGATCGGCAAGCTCGGCGAGCTCGGGCGGATGGGGATCCCGTTCGACGAGGAGTTCGGCGGCGGCGGCGCCGACACGCTCTCCTACGCGATCGCCGTCGAGGAGCTCGCCCGGATCGACTCCTCGGTAGCGATCACGATGGCCGCCCACACCTCGCTCGGGACGATGCCGATCCACCTCTGGGGCACCCGCGAGCAAAAGGAGGAGTGGCTGCCCGAGCTCTGCGCCGGGCGAAAGCTCGCCGCATTCGGCCTGACCGAGCCCGAGGCCGGCTCCGACGCCGGCAACACCCGTACCCGCGCAACGCTCGACGACGGCGAGTGGGAGATCGACGGCACGAAGCAATTCATCACCAACGCCGGCACCAATATCTCGGGCTGCGTGACGATCACGGCGAAGACCGGCGACGACGAGATCTCGAACCTGATCGTCGCCAACGGTACGCCCGGCTACGAGCCCGGCGAGCCCTATCGGAAGATGGGTTGGAACGCCTCCGACACGCGCCCGCTCAGCTTCGCCGAATGCCGCGTCCCCGAGGGCGCTTTGCTCGGCCGCCGCGGGGACGGCTTCAAGCAATTTCTGCAGATCCTCGACGGCGGCCGGATCGGCGTCGCCGCGATGGGCATCGGGCTGGCCCAGGGGGCGCTCGACGAGGCGATCTCCTATGCGAAGGAGCGGCGCGCGTTCGGTAAGCCGATCTCGAAGTTCCAGGCGATCCAGGCGAAGATCGCCGATATCTCGACCGAGATCGAGGCCGCTCGGCTGCTCACCTACCGGGCGGCGATCGAAAAGGACCGCGGCCAGAACTTCACCCTGACCGCGGCCCAGGCGAAGCTGAAGACCGGCCGGCTCGCGGTGCGGGCGAGCGAGGAGGCCGTGCAGATCCACGGCGGCTATGGCTATATCGAGGAATACCCGGTCTGCCGCTTCTACCGCGACGCGAAGATCCTCACGATCGGCGAGGGCACCGACGAGGTCCAGCAGATGGTGATCGCCCGCCAGCTCGGCTGCTAAACCCCACGGGAGAGCCCCGAAGCCCCAATTTGCGCCCTATTCCGGGGCCCTGCCGTTGATTCGACCGGCGGCGTCCGTATGTTCTTCCGCGCAGGCCGTCCTACGAGGAGAGAGACCGCATGGAATCGGGAACGGGACCACGCCGAAGGGCAGCGATGGCACGCAAGCTGGACGCGGCCTTCACCGGCTGTGAGCACTGGGATTCGGCGCCGCCACGCAGGCGTCGCGCGCAGCCGCCGCAGTCCTCAGGACTCGCCGGGCCGCTTGCCCTCGCGCAGTCCGAGAACTACCTATTGGGTCAGGCGCGTCCGCAGATCTAGGTCGGTCGTCTACGGCTAAGTCGGCGGAAGCGCGGGCTTGGCGGTTACGGCGCCCTCGGGGCGGGGTGCGATCTCCGCCCCCCTGCCCGTCCCCTCGCCGATCCCGTAGAAGCCGCAGAGCTCGAGCTCGCGCTCGCGGCTCAGCGGTTGGCCGGCGTCGATCCGGGGCGCCTCGCGGACCATGTCGCGATCGTACGGCGCCCAGACCCGGCCGATCCCGGCGACGACATGCGAGAACGGCAGCGCCGAGTGGTGGCCGAAGCGGCCCATGCGGACGAGCAGCCATTTCGGATCGCCGCTCTCGGCGTCGACGAGGACGCCTTCGACGCGACCGATCGCGCTGCCGCTGATCTCGTCGAGCTTCGCCCCAGTCCAGCCAAGCGCCTCGTCGGTGCCAGGCAGCTCGGTTTCGCTGCTCGTTTCCTCAACCATGAGTCTCTCGTTCTAGCAACTCCCGCGCCGCGGTCGCCGGGTCGATCTCGCGGCGGACGACGCGCTCGAGCATTTCGGTGACCTCGGGATCGCCCGAGGCCCGCGCTTCGAGGTCGCGGCGAAGCTTTGCCGCGGCGAGCCCGATCACCTCGCTGCGAAGATTTCGAGCTCGGCGCTTCTCCAGCGTCCCCTCGGCGGTGATGTGGTCGCGATGGGCGTCGATCTGCTCGAGCAAGTCGGCGACGCCCTCGCCGCGGACGGCCTCGGTCTTGACGACCGGGACGCGCCAGGAGACCTCGGGGCCGAGCGCAAGCACGTTGCGGACCTCGCGCATCATCGTCTCGGTCAGCGGGTGATCGGACTTGTTGACGACGATTACGTCGGGGATCTCCATCACGCCCGCCTTCAGCGCCTGGATCGAGTCGCCCGAGCCCGGCATCAGCGCGAGCACGATCGTGTCGGCGTGGTCGACGATGTCGATCTCGGCCTGGCCGACGCCGACGGTCTCGAGCAGGACGTCGTCCTTGCCCGACGCGTCCATCAGCAGCGCCGCCTGGAGCGCCGCCTCGGAGAGCCCGCCCAGGGCGCCGCGCGAGGCCATCGAGCGAATGAAGACGCCGGCGTCGAGGAAGTGGTCGGAGAGCCGGATCCGGTCGCCGAGCAGGGCACCGCGGGTGAACGGGCTCGAGGGATCGATCGAGAGCACGCCGACCTCATGCTCGGCCTTGCGAAGCTCGCCGGTCAGTGCCCCGATCAGGGTGCTCTTGCCGACGCCGGGCGGGCCGGTGATGCCAACGATCCGCGCCTTGCCGGTGCGCGGAAATACCTCCTGGACCAGCTCCCAGCCCGCGGGGTCACCGTTTTCGATCAGGGTGATCGCACGAGCAAGCGCACGCTTGTCGCCGGCGATCAGCCGTTCAGCGAGCGGGGCGTCTTTGGTCGCGGGCATGGGCGGCGCAGTCTAGATCGCGTTCGCCGGTGATCTAGATTGCGCCTGTGGGACTGATCCGCTTCCTGCGCTTCGCGCGGCGCCATCGCATGCTCAACTGGCAGTACGCGCGGCTCTACTACCGCTTCCTGTGGCGGCGGTATCTGACCGTCGCAGGCTGGCGCTGGGAGACCGAGGGTCCGGTTTTCCTCGGCCGGGGCCTGCAACTCCAGGTCGCGAAGGGGGCGAAGCTGCGGATCGGCCGATTCGCCTGGATCGGCGACGGGACGAAAATACGCTGCCACGAGGGCGAGGTGATCATCGGCGCCAAGACCGTGCTCGGCCAGGAATGCACGATCTCCGCCTACCGCCACGTCCGGATCGGTGAGCAGTGCGTTATCGCGGACCGGGCGATGTTCATCGACTTCGACCACGGCATCGTCGAGGTCGAGCGGCCAATCCGGCTGCAGGGCATCTACATGCGCGACGTCGACATCGGCTCGAACGTCTGGGTCGGCTACGGAGCGTGTGTGCTGCGCGGCTCGAAGGTCGGCGACAACTCGGTCCTCGGGACCTACTCGGTCGTCACCCGCGACGTGCCGGCGAACGCGATCGTCGGCGGCGTGCCGGCGAAGGTGATCCGGATGCGCGAGGCGCCCTCCGAGCTTGCCTGGCCTGACCCGATTGACCCCCACCCCGCCCCGATCCCGCCCCCCGCCCCAGACTCCGAGGGCGCCGCCGACCCGGCCCGGCCCGCCGGCCCGGGCCAGCGCAACCGCGAAGCCACACGCCAAACCTAAAGGTGCCTGGCACCTTTAGTGAAAGTCACTTAGGTTTTAGCGCTGAGCGGGGACGCCGACGAGGTCGGCGTAGACGGCCGCGGTGCGCTCGGCGACGGCGTCCCAGTCGAAGCGGCGGACGTGCGCGTGGGCGTCGGTGACGAGCCTGCGGCCGAGCTCATCGTCGGCGAGCACGCGCTCGGCGACCTCGACCATCGCCTCGGGGTCGCGGGCCGGGAAGCGCAGGCCGGCCTCGTCGTGGGGGACGACCTCGCGCAGGCCACCGGTGTCGGCGGCGATGCAGAGGCAGCCCGAAGCCATCGCCTCGAGCGCGACGAGCCCGAACGGCTCATAAATCGAGGGCACGATCGTCAGGTCGGCGATCCGGTAGAGCGAGTGCAGGACGTCATCGCCGATCCAGCCGAGAAAGGTCCCGTGCTCCATCAGGCCGAGGTCGTCCGCTTGGCGCCGAAGCTCGGACTCGTGGGTCCCCGACCCGGCGACGAGGAAGCGCGTCCCGGGAACGCGCGAAACCAGCTCGGGCATTGCCTCGAGCGCATCCTGAAATCCCTTCTCGTAGACGAGCCGGCCAATCAGCAGGACGAGCTTCTGGTCGGGAGCAGCGAACTCGCGACGGAGCGCAGCCAGCGCGTCGGGGTCCTGCCCGGCGAGCTCCTCGGGGTCGATTCCGTTCCAGATCACCTCGACCCGACGCTCCTCGACGTCAAAGATGTCGGCGATCTGCTCGCGCATGTAATAGGAGCAGACGACAACGCGGTCGGAGCGGTTCGAGATCCAGCGCTCGACGCCGTGGATGTAGGCCTGCGGATGCTTGTCGACCCAGCCTTGGTGGCGGCCGTGCTCGGTGGCGTGGATCGTCGTCACCAGCGGCGCTCGGAAGCGGCGGGCGAGGTGGTCGCAGGCGGCGGCGACGAGCCAATCGTGGCCGTGGACGAGGTCGAAGTCGAAGCGATCACCGAGCTCGACCCCGGCGGCGAGCATGTCGGAGTTCATCCGCTCGACCCAGGCGACGAACTCGCCGAGGTCGCGCGGCCGGGTCGGCTCGAGCACGCGATGGATCTGGACTCCGGCGACGACCTCGTCGGCGGCCGAGTCGATGCCGCCGCGAGTTAGGACGTGTACATCAATGCCCTGCCTGACGAGAGCCTCGGAGAGTTTGCGCACGTGACGGGCGAGGCCGCCCTCGATCAGCGGCGGGTACTCCCAGGAGAGGATCAGGATGCGTGGCATCAGGTTGCGCGCGAGCCTAGATCACTGTTTTTCTAGGGCTCGCGAAGGGGAGCGAGGCTCATGTCCGGGGCGAGGTTGCGCATCCGCGGGTTGGGCGAGAGATCCGAGTCTATGGCCTCGAGCAGCTCGCGCGAGTGCTGAACCGCGCGCTGGAACGCGTAATCGCCCGCCTGACCACGCTGATCGAGGAAGGCCCAGTCGCTCGCCTGGACGGCGAGCAGCTCGCGCGCGGCGCGTTCCGCGGCCCCCTGCGTAAGGCGATTTTCGGCCAGTTCGCGCACGACCCTGAGCTCGAGCCGGCGGGCGGCCCAGGCGAGATCGGCGACCGGCGGCGAGTCCCAGGTCGAGAGGTCTTTGCGCTCGCCCCAGCTCGCCGGGCGGAGCTGTCGCGGCTCAGGCTCGTGCTCGGCGAGGGCGCGCTCGAGATTGACCAGCCGGACTCCATGCTCCGGGGCGAGCTCGAGCACGTGCTCGAGCCAGATCGGGCCCTCCGACCACCAGTGGCCGAG
>JBPCRS010000221.1:0-32108 GCA_050996575.1 Solirubrobacterales bacterium | reverse complement strand
TCTCGCGGATGCAAAGCAGGGCACGCTGACGTGTTTCCGAGTCCTGACGCGACGGTGCGGGCGCGGGTGGCGGTGACGGTGCGGGAGCGGGTGCGGGTGGGAAGCTGGGCGGCGCCGCGGCGACCGTGGGTGGCGCGAGCGGTGGTGGCGCGGGGCGGGCGCCCGGGATCGAGGGTCGTGCGGGTGGTGGTGGCGCTTTGGCGGGCGTCTCAGCGGCGGCGCTCGGACGGGCTTTCGTGTCCAGCTCCAGTTCGAGGCTGGCGATCACCCTGTCGAGCGCCTCGATCAGGAGGTCGGACTGGCGCTTCACCGTCGTCGCCTGCTCGAGCAGCGAATCGCTCAGAGCCGACATCATCTCGACTCGCTCCTGGCCAAGCGCCTCGGCGCGCTGGCGTGCTTCGGTGACCCGCCGTTGAGCCTCCAGGGTTGCATCGGAGAGGATCTCGGAGGCCGCGCGCTCGGCGGCGTCGAGTACCGACTGAACTAGCCCGTCGACGTTCGAGTCCGGTCTATTCTCGCCCTCGTCGGTCACTGCGGCGGAGGGTAGGTCAACCCGGTCGGCGGAGATGCAGCGCCGGTGCCAGGCGAGGCGAGCTCGGTCGAGCGCCGCATGATCTCAGTCGCCGCGCGGACCATGTCACGCTCGATCCGGGCGCTCGTGTCCGCGAGCTCGTTGCGGAGCTCGCGCAGGCGGGTGATCCGGCGCTCGATCAGCCCGTTCGCCGAGCCCAGGATCGCCGCCACCTCGGCCTCGGCGTCGGCGCTCGCGCGAAGCCTGACCTCGAGTGCCGCGCGCCGACATTGATCGTCGAGCCGCCGAACCCACTCGCCTGGATCGGAAGTGTCCTCGCGCTCGGGCCCCGCGCCGGCCATCACGAGTCGTCGCTGTCGGAGCCGTTTCCACCGGGACTGGACGTGGGCTCGCCGACCGCTCCGATCAGCGGCATAGCCGCGGCGCGCAGACGCGCCTCCTTTTGGCGCAGGCTGCGGTCGGCATCGCGGAAGCGCTCGAGCACGGACTCGAGCTGGCGCCGCGTCGCCTGCACTTTCGACTCGTGCTCGATCCGCTTCCAGACCGCCTCGGCGGTCGCCCAAACGCTGCGCGCGGCCTCGGCACCGGCAGCGTCGGCGGCGGCGCGAACCCGTGCGTCGGCGGCCTCGGCCTGGGCGACGCTTCTACGTGCGGTTGCGTCAGCCTCGGCCCGCGAGGAGGCCTCGGCCTCAGCGAGGCGCTCGCCGGCGAGGCGGAGCTCCTCGCGCGACTCCCCGACGAGGCGTTCGACCTCCTCGCGCAGCCGCTTGCCGGCCTCGGCGGCGGCGCTCGCGGTGACGTTGGCGGCACTCTGGGCGGCGGCTTCTTGGGCGACCTGGGCGGCGTGCTGGCGCGCGGTCTGCTCGGCGGTGATGCGGGCGCGCTCGATCACCTTTTCTCCCTCCTTCTCGACCCGCTTCTCCGCCGCGCGGATCCGGCGCTCGCGTTCCTCACGCGCAAGCTTCAGCTCCTGGCGTCGAGCTGCTTTCGAGAGGCTGCCCTCGACGTAGGCGCTCAGCTTCTGCTCGCCCGCCTGCGTCGCTTGCGCGATCCGCTGCGAGTGCTGCTCGGTCGCCTCGTCGAGCCATGCGAGGCTGCTTTGGCGCTCGGCCTCCGAGCGTGTGGCGATCCGCTCGCCGAGCTCGACGTCGGCGGCCTCGACCATCTCCGCCCGGGTCCGCTCGCCGGCCTTTGCGAGCTCGGCCTCGGCCTCGGTGCGCGCCCCGCGGATGCCGGCCTCGGCCTCGCCGCGTGCCGCGGCTATCGCGGATTCGCTCTCGGCTCGGGCGGCGGTGATCGCCGCCTCGGATTCCGCCTGTGCGGCAGCCAGCGACTGCTCGGCGCGGTCGCGGGCACTGTCGGCCTCGCTCGAGACGCGCTTCGTCAACTCCTCCGTCAGCTCGGTCCTCGAGCTCTCGAGCTCGGCGAGAACGCCCTCGCGCGATCGCTTTGCCTCGCGGGCGATCTGCTCGCGGAGCTCGGTGTCAGCGCGTCCGATCCGCGACTCGATCTCCTCCGCGGATTTGTCTAGGCTCCGAGCGAGCTCGCCCTTCGCCTCGGCAATCGCCGTGTCGAGGCGGACGCGGGCCTTCGCGTCCAGTGAGCTCTCGAGCGCCTCCGAGCGCTCGAGGAAGCTGCGCTCGGCGAGCTCCGCGACGCGTCGCTCGGCCTCGGCACGGGCTCGGTCGGCCTCCGCGCGCGCGCTCGCCGCGGCTTCGGAAAGCTGTGCCTCGGCGGTTCCGATCCGCTGCCCGATCTCGCCCGAGAGTGATTCCGTCACCTGCGTCAGCCGCGCCTCGAGCCGCTGCTCGAGCTCGCGAGTCGAAGCGGTCGAGCGCTCGCGAAGGTTCTCGGCGAGGCCCTGCTCGGCGCTGGTGAGGCACTCGTCGATCTGCTCCTGGGCGCGGCCGGAAACCCGGGTGACGACGCTGTCGGCGGCAGCAGAGAGCTCGCGCTCGAAACGCTCGGCGAGCGCGCGCACGGACTCCTGACTCGCGCGGGCAGCCTGCGAGCTCAGCCGCTCCTCGCGCTCGGAGATGCCGTCCTCGAGTCGCTGGGTGAGCAGGCGCTCGCGCTCGGCCGCACGCTCGGAGATCTCATCCGCTCGCCGCGTCGCCTGGCGCTCGGCCTCGCTCTCACGCGTACGGCTCTCCTCGGCAAGGGCGTGGTGATGGCGGCGGAGCTCGGCCTCGAGCGAGGCCTCGAGCCGCTTCTCGAGATCGCGACCGGCGTGCTCGTACTCGGACCGGATCTCACGTGCGGCATCGCGCTGGACCCGCTCGAAGCGCTCGGTCGCCTTTCGCTCGTTGACCTCTGTACGCGTCGCGACCTCATGGCCGAGGCCCTCGGCGAGCTCCTCGAGCCCGCGGGTGAGCCTTGCCTCGATCGTCTCCTCCAGCCGTCGCTCGAGCGCTCCGAGATCTTGCCGCAGCTCGGTAACGAGCTCGTCGACTCGCGCCGTCAGCTCGCCCGTCTGCCGCGAAGCCGCCTCCGCCGCACCGCGCTCGGCGGCCTGCTGCAGCGCCTCGATCTCGTGGTCGAGCCGGGCTGCCTCCTCTCGCATGCGACGGTTGAGGTCCCCGCGAGCCCGCTCGGCAGCTTCACGCAGGCGGTCCGCCGAGGACTGCCTCTCGCCGCTGCCGCCCTCGCTGTCTGACATCTCCGGTCTCCTGGATTTACGCTGCGCTCGGGTCGGGCGCAAAGAAAGCCCGATTCTCCCTCATCCTTGCGCCCGCGAGCAACGTTTTCCTGCCCGCGCAAGGGAGATGCCGGTATTTGAGGCTCCCCCTACCCCTCCCGCTCGAAGAACGCCACCAATCGCCCGATCTCGGCTTCCGCCGTGTGCTCGCGGGCGTAGGCGAGGCCGCGGTCGACGAGGCGGGCGCGCTCGTCCGGGTCGCCGGCGAGGCGCTCGAGCGCGGAGGCGGCGGCCTCGGCGTCGCCGGGAGGGACGAGGACTACCGAGTCGCCGACGGCGTCGCGAATCCCGCCGACATCGCTGGCGACCACTGGCAGGCCCGCGCCGAGCGCTTCGACGATCACCTGCGGGAAGCCCTCTGTCCAGGAGCAATGGAGGAGCAGCTGGGCCTGTCGGTATGCGGATGCGAGCGCGTCGTGGCGGGCATAGCCGCGAAGCCGCGCTCGATCGGCGACACCGAGCTCCGCCAGGCGCTGCTCCAGCGGGCCCGCCAGAGGTCCCTCGCCGAAGATTTCGAGGCGCCATGCACCCCCGCCCTCGGCGAGCCGAGCGAGCACGTCGGCGAGCAACAGCGGGTTCTTCTCCTGCTCGAGCCGGCCGACGCTGATAATCGACAGCTCGCCGTCAAAGGAACGGGAGCAAGCTTCGTCGGCCCGTGCCAGCGATGACTCCGGGACAAGCGAAACGGCGATCTCACAGAGCTCGCCGGCGCCGGAGTAGCGCCGGGCAAGCGCGGGGCCGACGACCACCGTCGGAAAGCGCCGAGCGAGCAGCCGGTAGACGAGGTCGAGCAGGTCGCCGGCGGCGTGGATCGCGCGGCAACCCGGATGACGGGCGCGAAGATAGGCCGGCAAGTCCTGGCGGACGCCGAGGAATACACGTTTGCTGCGAGCGACGGCGATCCCCTCGGCCGCGATCGCCAGCGGGTGCGGGCCGAGCAGCCAGATCGCGTCGACGTCGTCGAGCGAGCGGCGGATGGCCGCGAGCGAGCGCACCATCGCGGCGAGCGAGCCGGGTCGCGCCAGCGACTCGTAGAACGGAAGCGCGACGAAGCCGACGTCGGAGGGCAGCCGGTAGCGCGCCTGCGCCGGGGACGGATCGAGCCGGCCGACGACTGTCAGCGAGTCGAGCCGAGCCGCGAGGCCGCCGAGGAACAGAGCAAAGGCGCGCTCGGCCCAGACGCCGCCGGAGTCCCTCCGGTAGGTGTAGTCGGTGTAGACGGCGAGCCTCACGCAGCGACCCTATGCGTATCCGGGCACGGGAAAACCGAGGTGCCACGGGAGCAGCACCCCGGTCCCGTCGGTGAAGACGGCCCACCAACCAGCTGAGGCCCTATCCGGCTTGCACTTCTCCCAGGATGAACCGTCGGTCAGGCGCCTCCGTGCCGTTTTGCGCACCGTCGCCTACGGTGCGAAGCGTTTCGATGATCAGCAAGACGTCGCCGAGCAGTGAACGGTGCTTCAAGTAGTAGAGGTCGTGGCAGAGCTTCCACGCCGTGCCGAGCTCGGAGCCCGAGTACCCGCAGCGGACCTGTGCCCAGCCGGTGATCCCGGGCTTCGCCAGATGGCGGCGCTCGTAATAGCGGAAGCGGCACTCGAGCTCGGCGACCTTGCCCGGTCGCTCGGGCCTCGGGCCGACGAGCGTCATCTCGCCCTTGATCACGTTCCAGAGCTGCGGCAGCTCGTCGAGGTGGCTCGCACGCAGCACCCGGCCGACCCGGGTGACCCGGCTGTCGCCGGCGTGACTCCATTCCTCGACCCCGTCGCGCTCGGCGTCGACCGTCATCGTCCGCAGCTTGACGATCTGGAATTTGCGCCCGGCGGCGCCGACCCGCGGCTGGCGGTAGAGCACCGGCCCACCGTCGGAGAGCTTGATCGCGATCGCGAGAACACCCAGTACGGGCAGCGCGAGGATTCCGACGACACCGCTCAGGACCAGGTCGAACATGCGCTTGCCGGGGTTGACGTCGCCGCGAAAGCGCGGATGCATCAGGTACTGGAACCATCCGGAGTCGATGCTTCCGACCGGGACGTGGCCGAGCACGTCCTCGCAAAACTGGCTCAGCTGGAGCATCCGGACCGGCAGGCCGAGGCAGGCCTCGGATGCGTGCTCGAACAGCTCCGCGCGATTGACAGCGGCGCCGGACGTGGCCGTAGCCTCGCCGCCGGCAACGCTGACGAGGAGGTCGAGCGAGTGCTGCTTGACCGCGGGCCGAAGACTCGAAAGCTCACCGATAATGCTCTTTCCGCGAGCCGTCTTCGGACAGCCACCGTGCGGGACGATCGCTCCGACCACTCGGTAGCCGCCGACACCGGCGGCGCTGATCTCGGTCGCGACCGATTCGGCGTCGGAAGGACAACCGATGACGCCGATCCGGACCTCGGCCGAGGCGTCGAAGCGGACCTTGAACCAGGCGCCGAGGCTCGTCATCAGAGTCGCCGCGACGATCGACGGGATCAGGTCATACAAGGCGATTGGGTGGCCGCCGTAGGCAGCCATCGGGACGACCAGAAGCGCAGCGATCACCGGCGCAGCAATACGGATGCAAAAGCGAGCGACCGGCATCAGCTGGAATGGGAATCGAACCCGGGCGAAGAGGAGGTTTGCGGCGAGGGCCAGCACGCCCAGCGCGATCGCCACCGGCGGGTCCGGCAGGTGGCTTAGGCCGACGAGCGTCGCTGCCAGCGCCGGCGCGATTTGCATCGCGTAGAGGTCGACGAGCCGCTGCGCGCGCAGGCGACCGATGATCGGGGTCGCGGCGTCTGGGCGCTCGGCGCCGTGCAGCTCGGCTGGGTTGATCTCGATTGGGTAGCTGATGGAAGCCATGCGTAGTTATGTCGACCGTTGTCGAGCCGGTGTTTTCGGCTCGGAGCAGGTTCTCCTGCGAGTGCAGGTTCCCCTGCGAGTTCGGAGATAGAACGCACGCTGGCACTCGCAGTTCGCGAGTTCAGGGACGGAGAAACTGGGATCGCGGGTTCAGCCGCTCGAGCTGAGCCGGCGAAGCGCAGCGCCCGCGACGAGCAAAGAGAGCGCGACCAGGGTCAGCGCGAGTGCATCGATGCCGTTCAGGGGAGCCGGCGGGAAACCGGTCTCCCCCTCGGTCGCGGCCGGGGCGCTTTCGACCGTAGTCACGACCTGATCCTCAGCAGGGGCTGCCGATCTGTCCCGCACCGAGTCGCTCATCTACGTTTGCCGACCCCGACCGGAACTTTCGGCGAATCCACCCCGGCGCGTGGCTCGCTGCGCAAATCGCGACAACCCGCGCAGGCGATCAGGTGCTCGCGCAAGAAGGTGCGCTCCGCCGCAGGTGCTGATTCCCCCATTTGAAAATTTTCTCCCGTGGTTACGGATTTGCCGGCACGTATTTGCCTGACAAAGGGATCCCCGACAGGATCACGTGCAGGCAATGCTACGCGAGTTGTTCTGAACGTGATCTAAAGGTTTGTGAAACTTGTCAGAAGCTGAAGGTCCGGCTGCAGGCGCTTCGCCCGGCCCGCCACGAAGGTCGAGACTGCAAGAATCGCCGTCCGGCACGCTCGGCGACCCCAGATGATCTCCTCCAACGATGAAAAAGGCCCCCGGGGCGCGGACTGGCTGCAGCCGACCGGCGAGCAGGAGGGCCTCGGCCGCTATCTCGAGATCATCCGCGAGCGGATCGGGACGATCGTCGTCGCGATCGCGATCACGCTGACGATCGCGATCGCCTACGTCGCGACCGCGACGAAGGTCTACGAGGCCGAGGCCGACCTGCTGATCACGCCGGTTCCCGCCGAGGACCCGATCCTCGCCGGGCTCGGCCTGATCCGCGAGTCCTCGGACCCGACCCGCGACGTCGAGACCGCCGCGCGGTTGGCGACGACGATCGAGGTCGCCGAGCGCGTACGCGAGACGCTCGCCCTCTCCGAGGACGCGCGTGACCTGGTCGGAGACGTGACTGCCGAGCCGATCGCGCTCTCGAACCTCGTCGCGCTCACCGCCTCGAGCGACGATCCGGACGAGGCTGCGCGGCTCGCCAACGGCTTCGCCGAGGCCGCCGTCGCCGAGCGGACCGAGGCCCTGCACGACCAGATCGAGGAGCTGCTGCCGGAGCTCGAGTCACGCGCCGATGACGAGGGCGGCGGCACTTCGACCTTCGGCGACCAGCCGCTCGATGTCCAGATCGCCCGGCTCGAGACGCTGCTCGAGAGCCCCGACCCGACCGTCCGCGCCGAGACCGAGGCGATCCCGCCCGAGAGCGCGGTCTCGCCCAGGCCGCTCTTGACGGTGACCGGCGCCCTCTTTGCCGGCCTTGTCCTCGGCATCGGGGGCGCGTTCGCGATGCAGACGCTCGACCCCCGGCTTCGACGCGAGCAGCAGTTGCGCGCTCGCTACCGGCTGCCGGTACTCGCCCGCGTCCCGCGCGAGCGCGACCCCGGTAAGGGCCCGCTGGCGCCCGATCGGGTCTCGACGACGACGACCGAGGCCTTCCGGTCGCTGCGCGCGAGTGTGATCGCAGCCGGGCGCCATACCGGCGGGCCGCAGGCGATCCTCGTCACCGGCTCCTCCAACGCCGAGGGCAAGACGACGACGGCGATCAACCTCGCCGCATCGCTGGCGCTCGCCGGCAAGCGGACGATCTTGATCGAGGCTGACCTGCGCCGGCCGGCGATCGGACCGGCTCTCGGCGTCCACGCCGAGAGCGGGGGGATCGTCGGCGTCTTGCTCGAAAGTGCGTCGCTCGAGGGCGCGCTCGTGCAGGTGCCCGCGTTCGGGGCCAACCTCGAGGTCCTGCTCGCCGACCACGAGGGCGGCTGGATCTCCGAGCTGTTCTCGCTTGCGGCCGCGCAGCGAATGGTCGAAGACGCAAAGCGCCGGGCCGACTTTGTCGTCATCGACTCGCCGCCGCTGACCGCCGTGGTCGACACGCTGCCGCTCGCGGCCATGGTCGACGAAGTCCTGATCGTCACGCGGATCGGGGTGACCCGGCTCGACCGACTGCAGGAGCTGGGCGAACTGCTCGCGGGCAATGACATCGCCCCGCTCGGTTTCGCACTGCTGGCGGCGCCCAAGCCCGAGGGCCCCGACTACCTGGCCGGGCCCCAGACCGACGCCGCCGGGCGCAACGGGCGCGACCGGTCCTCTCGCAGCCGGGCCGCGACACGCTGAGCGATGACGGGAGTGCTGATGCAGGCGAGCGAGGTGAGCCGATGCGCGCGCTGATAGTTGAGGACGGGCTCTCGCGCCAGGCGCTGGCCGCAGCGCGAGCGCTCGCCGCCGACGGCTGGGGGGTCGGGATCGGCAGCCCGACGGCGTCGAGCGTTGCCGCCGCCTCGCGCTCGGTAGCCGCCTGGCACCGTGTCGGCGCGCTCTCCGACGGGCTCGACGAGTTCGCCGACGATGTTTCAGCCGCGGTCAGCGCAGGGAAATACGACCTCGTCTTCGGCGCCCGCGACGAGGATGTTGCGGCGCTTGCGGCGATCCGCGAGGGTATTGACGCCACAGTCGCACACCCGGAGCTCGAGCGAATTGCCCGCGCCCAAGACAAGCTCGTGCTGATGCAGCTCGGGGCGGCAGCCGGGTTCTCGGTGCCGCGAACCGATGCTGCCGAGGACGGCATTTCCGAGCGGGTCGCGGCTGGTGCGACCTTGCTGGTCAAACCCGGTGTCGGCCGCGCCGCTGGCACTGCACTCGCCTCGAAGACGGCACCGCCGCGACGTATCGACGCCTGCGAGGTCAATACACCCCAAGAGCTCGGTGAGGCCGTCGCAGCGATCGAAGCCTGCGGAGACGACGCGGTCGTTCAAGAGCGCATTGAAGGTGACCTGCTGGCGCTCGTAGTTCTCGTCGATCGAGCAGGCACGGTGGTCCGCTCCTTTACGCAGCTCGCCGAGAAGACCTGGCCGCTCGGAACCGGGATCTCGGTTCGGGCCCGCGTGATCGAACCCGATCGCACGCTCTCGGATCATGCCGCGAAGCTAGTCGCCGAGCTCGGCTGGAGCGGCATCGCACAGCTCCAGTTCGTCGTGCCGCAGGACGAGGAGCCGAGGTTGATCGACTTCAACGGCCGATTTTATGGCTCGCTTGCGCTCGCGGCTGCGGCCGGATGCAACATCTCCGCCGCCTGGGCACGTGGGGTTCTCTCGGGCAGCACCCCGGATCCCGGCGAGGCGCGCGTGGGAACCCGGTACCACTGGGCCTGGGGGGATCTGCGCCGGGCGACTCAGGAGCGCAACGGTGGTCTTACCCGCGACATCGTCAGCGTTCCTCGATTCGCCCGTGGCGCCGCCCACAGCGTTTTCGACAGGCGCGATCTGCGACCAGGCTTGCGATACCTGCGCCGGGTCGCCGGGCGGTCGGGACGCCGGCGCCTTCAGCCCGGCGGGCCGCCCGAATGACGGCGCCGGTCGAGAACGTCAGCTGGCCGATCTTGGCCACGATGGGGGCACTATGTGCGGCCGTCGGGCTGCTCGCCGGGATCGATGGCCGACTCGCGATCGCCGCCTCGCTCGGGATCGCCTTCGTTCTGCTGGCGCTCGTCGACCTGACCGCCGGCCTGATCGTCTTCACGGTCGGCGTTTTCCTCGAATACGCCCCCTTCGTCCCCGAGGGCTCGCTCAGCTTTCCGAAGCTCGGCGGGCTACTTCTCGGCGTTTCCTGGTTCGCCGTCGTGACCACGCGCCGCTCGGCACGCCCCACGTTTATCGGGGCCCACCCCGGGGCCACGTTTCTGTTCTGCGCCTTCCTCGCCTGGGCATTGCTGAGCGCGACCTGGGCCGAGGATTCCGGTGCCTCGCTCACCGACGTCTCGCGCTACGCGCCGAACTTCCTGATCGTCATGATCGTCTTCACCGGCGTCGCGAAACGGAGTCAGGCACGGTGGATGATCGGTGCGCTGATCGCCGGGGCGGCGGTGTCCGCCGCCTATGGCCTCGTCATCCCACCCGAGCCGACGGAGGACGCATTCCGGATCGAGAGCGCCGCGGGCAACGCGAACGTGCTCGCCGCCGTCTCGATCGCCGGGCTCGTCCTCGCGCTCGGCGGCGCCCTCGCGCTGCGCGGCTCACCCCTCGCCCGCCTATCGCTGATCGGAGTCGGCGGGCTTTGTCTCGCGGCCTCGCTTCTGACCGGATCGCGGAGCGGCGTGATCGCGCTCGGCGCCGTGCTGATCGCCGCGATCCTCCTCGGGGGGCGCTGGCGCGCGGGTGCCGCAGCGGTAGCGGTCCTGCTCGCGGTCGCGGCGACGGCGTTCGTCGCCATCTACGCCCCTCCCGAGGTCCGCGAACGGATCACCCAGACCTCGCCCGGCGAGGTCAGCCAGGACGAAGGCCGGGTGACGATCTGGCAAGTTGGCTGGAGGATGGTCGAAGACCAGCCGCTGCGCGGGATAGGCGTCGGCAATTACGCGAGCTCGTCGATCAACTACGTGCTTGAACCGGGGCTGCTCACTCGCACGGACCAAATCATCGACACGCCAAAGGTCGCCCACAACATCTACCTGCACGTGCTCGCCGAACTCGGGATCGTCGGGCTGATTATCTTCCTCGCGATTCTTGGCTTCTGCATGCGCTGTGCCTACCGTGCCGCGGCCCGATTTCGCGCCCGCGGCGAACTCCAGATGGAAGTCTTGTCCCGCGCGGTCCTGATCGCGATGATCGGCGTCCTCGTCTCCGATTTCTTCGCCTCAGAACAGTTCTCCAAGGTGCTTTGGGTACTACTGGCCCTGGGGCCGGCGCTCTACCGAATCTCGAGCACGGAGATCACCGAGCCCGCCCGCCCGGCATGAAGCGCTCGAGCTTTCCGTAGGCCGCGCGCGCCATCGCCAGCCGCTCGGGTGTCAACCGCTGCCCTGCCCGCCATGCCGCCGCCTCTGTCTCGAGCAGAAGTCGCGTTAGGCTCCCAGGCATCGTCAGAGCGACCGTGTGCACGCTGCGCTCGGCTGTCGCGAAGCGGGATTTGTAGGCCTCGCCGCCTCGCAGGAGGTCATAGACGGCGGATCCTTCCTCCGCGGCGGCACGGATCGTGTGAGCGAGCAGGACCAGACCGACGCTCTGCTTTTCGAAACGAGGGTCGAAGCCGGCCTGGTAGTAGGAATAGCGATCCCCGAGACGCCAGCCGTACCAGGCTGCGACCGGTTCGCCGTCGAGTTCGAGTAGCCACAACCGCAGCCAACCTCTGGCGAGCGCAGATGCGGCGAACTCGGCGTGGAAGCGACTCGGCCGCTCGGAAAGCGCTCCCGAGCCTCCCCTCCCCTCCCACCGTCGCTGATGCAGCCGCACGAGCGCTGCAATGTCTGCGGAAAGGGTCGCCTCCTCAGCCAATCGGTAGGTGACCTCGAAGTCGCGCTCGAGGGCGCGAGTCTTTCTCCCGACCTGACTTCGCAGGTTGCGACTGCGCCCAGACATGAAGTCCTCCCAGGACTGGCCGGCCAGCTCGATAAAGGGCAGAACGTCACCCCGCTGGGGCCTGCCACGCGACAGTCCGGCGGAATCGGCAGCGGCGCGCTGCCAGGAACCGGACACCGAAACGTGATCGAGAACCGCTGCCGGGCGAGCGCCTAACCCGGCGAGCGCGGCGAAGCACTCTGCCGCGACCTCCGCGTCCTCCCCGTCCTCCGCCGCCGGATGGAAGGAATCGCCGAGGTTGTAGCCGGCGAATCGCAGCACGCTCGTCGCGCCGGCGCGAACCGTGACCAGGGGAAGGATCCCTCGGACGCCGCCGTCCTCTCGCCGCGACACCGCGACACGCGGCTCGGCTCGATCCCCGTAGATACTGAGCCAGGCTCGCATCCCCTCGGGTGTCAGAAACGCGTTGCCGCGGCGCTCGGCGAGCGCGCGCCACTGCGCCTCGATCGATTCGAGCTGACGAAGATCGGTGTGAACCTCGACGCTCACCGCCGCCGACCCGAGGACCTGTAGAGCGACTCGTAAAGATCGCCGACCCGTCGCGCAGTCGCCGCGATATCGAATTCGCGGCTGCGCCGCTCACGGGCGCGCTCGCCGAGCCGACGCGCCAGCGCGCGGTCGTCGAGCAGGCGCCCGATCGCCTGCGCCAGCGCCTCCGGGTCGCGCGGCGGCACGAGCAGCCCCTCTACCCCGTCGTCGATCAGGTCCGGGATGCCGCCGACACGGGTCGCCGCGATCGGGCGAGCGGCACCCATGTACTCGAGCACAGCCAGCGGAGTGCCCTCGAAGTCCGAGCAGAGTGTCGCGACATCGAACGTCGCAACGAGATCGGCGACGTCATCGCGCTGGCCGACGAGAAGGAAATTGGCCTCGAGACCCCGCTCGGCGATCAAGTCCTCGATCAACGGCCTTCGCGATCCGTCGCCGACGATCACCACGCGAAGCGACGGGAAACGCTCGCGGAGGATCGCCGCCGCATCGATCAGCACCTCGAGCGCCTTTTGCGGCCGCATCATCGCGACGAGGCCGACGACCGGGTCACTCGGGGCGATCCCGAGGTCGGCGCGGACGTCGTCGCCACTCGTCGTCTCGCCCAGCGCTACGGCGTTTGGGATCAGCTCGATGTCGCCGACCGCTATGCCCTCGATTTCGGTCATCCGGCGCCGGTCCTCGCTCGAGACCGCGACGAAGGTGTCGGAGAGGCGCGCGATCAGCTCACGGTCGAACAGGCGCCTCAGCGGGCGGCCTTGGTAGTCCCAGGTCTGCTCATGGGCGACGATCACGGGCACTCGCGCAAGGCGACCGAGAACGACGCCGGTGACGTTCGAGCCGAACATGTGAGTGTGCAAGACATCGACCCGCTCGCTGCGCAAGAGCTCGAGCAGCGGCCGCCAGGCGAGCAGATCAGCGCGTGAGCGCCGCCGCAATCCGATGAATTCAACCCCGGCCTCGCGTAGCAATTCGAGCTCAGTTTCGGTACCGGGTCCGGCATCGCGCTCAGGATCCCACCGGGTGACGCAGAGCAGGCGCTCGAAGCGGTCCGGATCGAGGGCGGCGACGAGCCGTGCGGCGAAGCGCTCGCCCCCCCCGGCCCAGCCGAGCAGGTGAACGAGGTGGACAACTCGAAGAGACATCGGACCAGAGGACCATAATCGCGGCGTGCGAGACGTACTGGTCCTCTGCTATCACGCGATCAGCCCAACCTGGCGGGCGATGCTCTCGATCACCCCGGAACGGCTTGACGCGCAGCTGGCGCTTTTGGCCTCGCGCGGCTATCGAGGCGCGACGTTTCTCGACGCCGTCACAGCGCCGCCGCATGAGCGCACGGTCGCGATCACCTTTGACGATTCCTACCGCTCGGTCGGGGAGCTCGCGCGACCACTGCTCGACCTCCACGGCTTCCCCGCAACGGTCTTCGTACCGACCGAATACGCCGGCGCCGAGCAACCGCGCGGCTGGCAGGGAACCGACCATTGGCTCGAGACCGAGCACGCGGGAGAGCTGAAGCCGATGAGCTGGGACGAGCTTGCCGAGCTCGCGGCGGCGGGCTGGGAGATCGGCTCGCACACGAAGAGCCACCCCCACCTGACCGAGCTCGGCGACGCGGAGCTGGCCGCCGAGCTCGGTGAGTCGAAGGCAGAGTGCGAGCGCCGGCTGGGGGTGCCGTGCCGCACACTCGCCTACCCGTACGGCGACGAGGACGGGCGGGTCGTCGCGGCGACGGTCGAGGCCGGCTACGAGGCCGCCGCGGCGCTCCGCTCTCGCGGTTCGCGCAACCCGCAGCGCCACGTCTGGCCGCGGGTTGGCGTTTGGGTCGACACGGACATGAGGCGGTTCAGGGTGAAGATGTCGCCGGCTGTGCGCTGGTTGCGGGCTACGCGGTAGGGCAGGCCCGAGACGCCGGAGGGCCTCAGGCGCAGCGACACCGCCCGATCTGCCTACCCCCGCCCGAACCCGCGCAGCAGCCCGCGTGCCGTCCCGATCAGCTCGCCGAATCCGATCTCACGCGAGCCGATCAGGATGGTGAGGAAGGCCAGCGTGCCGCCGACACCGCCGACGATCCAGGCGAACAACGGGAGCTCGCCGGTGCCGAAGGCGAAGAGCACGGCGGCAAAGGCGAGCGCGGCGAGCGCTGCACGGACGAGCGTTGGCACGAGCGGACGCAGCCGGAGCCCAATGATCTGGCGACAGAGCAGGAGATGGGCGCCGACGTAAAAGCTGAAGGCGATGTCCATCCCGATCGCGGCGCCGACGATGCCGATCGTCTCGATCCCGATCACCGTCAGCACGATGCTGAGGAGGACGAGGACAACCGCGATCGGCATCCGTCGCCGCGCCTCGCCGACGTAGTTGACGCTCAGCGAGAGCAACGGTGCGAAGCCCTTGAGGAAGACGAGCGGGGCGAGCGCGCGGATGATCTCACCGGACTGCTCGTATCCCGCGCCGAGAATCAGGTCGGCAATCGGCTGCGCCCAGACGATCATCGGCGCCAGCAGCGCCGCCTGGAAGATGATCAGATAGCGAAGCGCGCGCGAAAACGAGCCTAGGTCCGGCGGGTGGTCGGGGTGGCGGGCCATCCGCGGCGCAACCGCGTTGGCGGCGGCGAGCCCCGGGTAATGGAGGAAGGTCGTCAGCTTCAGCGGGGCGCCGTAGACGCCGGCCGCAGAGGTACCCAGGAGTGCCCCCACCAGGAGCAGGTCAACCTGCCCGTAGACCGCGTAGGAGGTGTCGATGACAAGCAACGCGCCGGCGTAGCGGACCAGCCTTCGAGTCGGAGGTGCGCCGCGGCGCCGGAGAAATGCCCGCCGGCCGAGCAGCCGCAAGGCGAGCAAGGCGCCGATCAGCCCTCCAAATGCGTACCCGACGGCCCGGCCGGCGGTCGCGGAACCGGCGCCCCCGGCGATCAGCACGAGGACGACTATCGACGTAGCCTCGATCGCGCTCTCGGAAAGGATCAGGCGGAAGCTGGTCGAGATCCGGCCGAGCGCGACGAAGGCGTTGGAGAACAGCAGCATCACGCTCTGGCCGAGCAGGGCGATCGCGACTCCGCGAAGCGGCCAGGCGAGCGAGGGCGCGTCATAAAGCGATGCGATCGGATCGGCGAGCGCGACCAGGATCACGGCGAAGGCCGAGGTCAGCGCGAGCTTTATCCGCAGCGCGTTGACGAGCACGTCGGCGACAGCCTCGGTGTCGCCGCGCCGTTCGGCGATGAAGCGGGCCGCCGACTGCGTGATCCCGAAGTCGGCCGGCAACAGCGCGATCGAGGCGAAGCCGAGCGCGAGGGCGAAGACTCCGTAGCCGGATGGTCCAAGCTCGCGAACGAGGAAGACCGTGACGATCCCGGTGAAGGCGGCGGTCGCCATCTGCGAGGCGAAGGCGAAGGCGGCGTTTCGGGCGACGGAGTCGCCTCCGCCCTGCGCGAGGCCTGCCTCGGTCGCCAGCTCGGCGGCGTCGGCGCCCGCTTCGGGGTCGGCCGATCCGGCGATCTCACCGTCGTGCTCACTCACGGGAGTCGCTCGAGGAGCCCCTCGAGCCGCTCGACTCCGCGTTCGCGCAGGTGCTCGGCGGCAAAGCGCCGCGCCGACGCCGAGAGCTCGGAGGCCATCGCCGGATCGTCGCGCAGCCGCCGGACTGCCTCGGCGAGAGCGCCCGGATCACCGGGCGCGATCGTCAGCGCCGCCCCCGCCGCCTCGGCCACTCGGCGGGGCTCGCCGGGGGCCGCGACGACAACCGGCCGGCCGATCGCGCAGCAGTCGTAGAGCTTGATCGGGATCGAGCGCCCGAGCGCCGGTTCATCGGCAAGCGGGACGAGCAGGGCATCGGATGCGCGCATGTAGCGCGCGGCGTCGGCTGGCTCGACCAGCCCGGTCAGCCGGACCGCGCCGGCGGGCAACCCGGCGGCGCGCTCGGCCATTCGCGGCCGCGAGGTGCCGTCGCCGACGATCAGCAGCTGAAAGCCCTCGCCGAGCAGCTCGGCGGCGCTGAGCGCGGTGCCAAGGTCCTGCGAGAGGCCGACGTTGCCGGAGTAGGTCCAGACGAAGGCATCCGCGGGAATACCGAGCGACCCACGGTCGACCTCGGCCTCTCCGGCGGCGAGCCACTCCGGCGTGGTCCCGTTGGCGACGACCTCGACCTTCCCCGGGTCAGGGGAGCGCGAGGCGATCCGGTCGCGAAACGGCTCCGTCGGCGTCGTGATCACGTCGGCCGAGCGGTAGAGCCGTCGCTCGAGCGCCTCGGCCACGCTCAAAACCCGCCCCGGGCCGATCTCGCCGAGCGCGACCGCCACCTCGGGCCAGAGGTCGCGGACGTCGAGCACCCAGGGGACTCGATGGCGGGCGGCGACGGTGGCGCCGACGGCGCCGACGGAGAGCGGCGGCGAGCTGGCGAGGACGACGTCAGGGCGGCGGCGAAGCGATGCCGCGGCACTCGCCATCGCCGCGTAGGAGGCATAGGAGAGGAGCCGGCTGCGGGCCCGCTTCGACGGGCTGGCGTGGGTCCAGACGTAGGTGACCTCGAACCCGTCGAGCCGGCGCCGTTCGGTCGGCCTGCCGCCGTAGCCGGGATGAACGATGCCCTGCGGGTGGCTCGGCAGCTCGCAGACGACCTCGACCTCGTGGCCGCGGCGCGAGAGCCCGGCCGCAAACGGATGCAGGCGGACCGGGGCCGCCGTGATCTCCGGGGTGAAGTACTGGGTCAGGAGCAGGATGCGCATGCCGCAGCCAACTTTTCCAGCGCCTCGTCGACCTCGGCCTCGCCGATCACGAGCGGTGGCAGGAAGCGAAGCGTGTCCGGTTCGGGCACGTTGATCACCAGACCGCGCTCGAGCGCGGCGGAGGACACCTCGGCTGCGACGATTTCTTCGTCGAGCCGGGCCCCGACCATCAACCCGCGCCCGCGGACCTCAGCGACGCCGTTGAGCGCAGCGAGGCCGCCGCGGAAGCGCGCACCGAGAGTCGTGACCGAAGCGAGCAGGTCCGCGTTGTCGATCACCTCGAGTGCGGCGAGTGCGGCGGCGGCGGTCACCGGCGCGCCGGCAAAGGTCGAGCCGTGGTCGCCGAGCGTCAGTACGTCGGCGTCCTCGCGGGTGGTGACGCAGGCGCCGACCGGAAGGCCGCCGCCGAGCGCCTTCGCCGCCGTGATCAAGTCCGGTCGCACCGGCAGCTGCTCATAGGCCCAGAGCGTGCCCGTCCTCCCCATCCCGCACTGAACCTCGTCGAAGACGAGCAACGCGCCATGCTCGTCACAGGCCTTTCGCGCCGCGATCAGGACCTCGTCGGCGATCGGGTAGACCCCAGCCTCGCCCTGGATCGGCTCGATCATCACCGCCGCGGTAGCGGGACCGACCGCGGCACGCAGGGCATCTGGGTCCTCACGCGCCACCGAAATGAAGCCCGCCGGGAGCGGCCCGAACAGGTCCTCGCGGGCAAGCTTTGGCGTCGCCGCCAGCGCCGCCAGCGTGCGGCCATGGAAGCCACCCTCGAGCACAACGATCTCCGGCCGCTCGATCCCGCGCGAGTGGGCGCGCTTGCGGACGAGCTTGATCGCGCACTCACTGGCCTCGGCACCGGAGTTGCAGAGGAAGACGCGGCCGCCGAGGCTGGACTCGGAGAGGCGCTCGGCGAGCAGCGCGGCGTTCTCGGAGAGGTAGAGATTCGACGTACCGATCAGACTCCCGGCCTGCTCGCGAATCGCCTCGACGATCCGCGGGTGGCAGTGGCCGGCGTTGTGGACCGAGAGCCCGGCGAAGAAATCGAGGTACTCGTTGCCCTCGGAATCCCAGAGCCGCGCCCCCTCGCCGCGGACGAACTCGACCGGCGTCCGCGGGTACGTCGCCATCGCGTAGCGGCCATCCAGGTCCTTTACCTCGGCGACGGTCATGGGGTCAGCATCGTGCCGATGCCGGCGTCGGTGAAGAGCTCGAGCAGCAGGCTGTGCGGGCGGCGGCCGTCGACGATGTGCGAGGACTGGACGCCACCGCGAATCGCCTCGACGCAGGCTTCGAGCTTCGGCCTCATGCCGCCGCCGACCCCGGCCAGCGCCTCGCTGACCTCGTCGACGGTCGCACGTGAGATCAGCGACTCGGCGTCGTCGGGGTCGCCGAGCCAGCCCTCGACATCGGTCAGGAAGATTGCCTTGTAGGCGCGCAGGGCGGCGGCGACCTTGCCCGCGGCAGCGTCGGCGTTGACGTTGTAGGAGGCACCGTCGCGGTCGGCACCGACCGATGCGATCACCGGGATGTAGTCGGCGGCGATGTGGTCGATCACGTCGACCTCGACACGCTCGATCTCACCGACGAAGCCGACCTCCTCGGTGTTCGGGTGCGGACGGATCTCGCACAACGCGCCATCGTCGCCGGAGGGCCCGACCGCGGGCTGGCCGTGGCGATTGATCCGCGAGACGATGTCGGCGTTGACCTTGCCGAGCAGGACCATCTTTGCGACCTCCACCGTCGCCGGGTCGGAGACGCGGACGCCCTCGACGAAGCGCACCTCCATCCCGAGCCGCTCCATGTACCTCGTGATGTCGGGTCCGCCACCGTGGACGATCACCGGGTTGAGGCCGACGTACTTGAGCAGGACGACGTCGCGGGCGAACTCGTCGCGCAGGGTGTCGTCACGCATCGCCGCGCCGCCGTACTTGATCACCACCGTGCGGCCGTGGAACTCGCGGATGTAGGGCAGCGCCTCGAGCAGCGTCTCGACGCTTCGCTCCGGGCGTGATTCGGCCGGCCATTGCTTGGTCATCTCATCCAGATGAGGTCGAGCCGAACCGGAAGCGAAGCTGAGGATTCGGCGTATTTTTCGTTCATGTCGTGTACTTGCTGTTCAACTCGACGTACTCCTTGGTCAGGTCAGAAAAAAAGACGTGGGCGCTCGACTCGCCGCGGCCGAGTTCGATCCGCAGCTCGGCCTCAGGTCCGTCACCTCCGAGCTCGTCGGCAGTGATGTCCTCGGCGCCGAGCTCGTGCAGCTCCTCGCCGGCGAGCGCCTGGCCCGCCGCCTGCGCGACTCTCCCCCAGTTCGGGTCGCGGCCGTCGAGCGCGGTCTTCACCAGCGGCGAGTTCGCGATCTCACGGGCGACGCGCTCGGCCTCCTCGGGCGAGGCAGCCCCCGCCGCCTCGACCCTGCCAACCCTGGTCGCCCCCTCGCCGTCGGCGACGATCTCCAGCGCAAGTTGAGTGAGCACGGCCTCGAGCATGCCGTCAGGCAGCTGTGCGCCCGAGGTCGCGCTCGACTGCAGCATCACTGTGTCGTTGGTGCTCATCTGGCCGTCGACGGTGATTCGCTCGAACGAGACGTCGACGGCGCTCCGTAAGACCGCAGCCGGATCTTCGATCACGGCGTCAGTCTGGACGAAGCAGAGCATCGTCGCGAAGTTCGGCTCGATCATCCCTGCGCCCTTCGCCTGCGCCGAGAGGGTGACGGCGCCGGCGCGAACCGTGCAGCGCTTCGGCGAGCGATCGGTCGTCATGATCGCCTCGGCAAAGGCGTCGCCGCCCTTCTCGGAGAGCTCGCCGGCGGCGCGGCCGACGCCGTCGAGGACATCACCGACGGGAAGCGGCACGCCGATCGTTCCGGTCTCGGCGACCGCGACCGAGCGCCCGCCGACGCCGAGCGCCTCGGCCGCGGCATCGCGCATCGCCAGCGCGTCGCGATATCCCTGCTCGCCGGTGGCGGCGTTCGCGTTTCCCGAGTTGACCACGGCCGCGCGCAGAGCGTCCGGATCGCACTCGGCGCGGCAGACCCGCACCGGAGCGGCGGCGGCGGCGTTCCGGGTGAGCAGTAGCGCTGAGCTGACCCGCTCGGCATCGCAGACGACGAGCCCGACATCGGTCCGCCCGCCGTCCTTGAGTCCGCAGGCAGCGCCCCCGGCCCGGAACCCGGGCGCGAGCTGGGCAGGGTCGAGTTCCTCGACGCCCTCGGGCGGGTCGACCCAGCGCGAGCGGAAAAAGCTCACAGCAGCCCCTCGGTCTCGTCCAGGCCCAACATCAGGTTGAGGTTCTGGACCGCCTGCCCCGAGGCACCCTTCCAGAGATTGTCGATCGCCGAGAAGACGATCGGGCGGCCGTGGCGGTCGACGGTGACGTGGATCCGGCAGTGGTTCGTGTCGCGAACCTCGCGGACGCCGGGCGCGACGTCGGCGAGCTCGACGAACGGCTCGCCCTCGTAGCGGGCGGCGAACAGAGCCCGCAGCTCCTCGACCCCCGCATCGCGCGACGGCCGCACGTAACAGCTGACCAGCTCGCCCTGGTCGAGCGGCAGCAGGTGCGGGACGAAGGTCAGCGGCACCTCGGCACCGAGCGCGGCGAGCTCCTGGGCGATCTCCGGCTCGTGGCGATGGCCCTCGGTGCCGTAGGGCGTGAAGTTCTCGTCGACGCTGACGAAGGAGAGCCGCTCTCCCCCGCCCCGTCCGGCGCCGGAGACGCCGGACTTGGCGTCGACGATCACGTCCTCGATCAGTCCCTCGGCGGCGAGCGGGGCGAGCGCCAGTAGCGTCGCCGTCGGGTAGCAGCCGGGGTTGGCGACGAGCTCGGCGCCGGCGACGGCATCGCGGTTGAGCTCGGTCAGCCCGTACACCGCATCGCCGACCAGCTCGAACGACGGGTGCTCGCCGTAGAACTGCCGATAGGTGCCGGCATCGCGCAGGCGAAAGTCGGCGGAGAGGTCGACGACCTTGACCTTGCGCTCGCGCAATGCGGCGACGACGGGCGCCGCGGCACCGTGGGGATAAGCGACGATCGCCGCGTCCCAGCCGACGGCGCGCTCGGCCTCGAACTCGGTCAGCTCGAGCGCCACCCGGTAGCGCGGGTAGAGGCGGTCGAGCCGAGTGCCCGCATCCGAGCGCGAGGTCACCTCGGCGAGCTCGAGGCTCGGGTGGCGCGAGACGATCTCGGCGGCGAGCGCGCCGGCAAAGCCCGACGCGCCGATCACCGCGACCTTGAATGAATCGTCACTCACGAAGCGACCCCCCGATCCCGGCGAGCGCCTCGGTGATCGCCGCGCGGCGCTCGGCGAGCGCCTCGTCGGTGAGCGTCCGGTCGGGGGCGCGGAACTCGAGTCGTATCGCGAGGCTCTTGCTGCCCTCGCCGATCTGGTCGCCGCGGTAGACGTCGAAGATCCGCGCCGAACGCAGTAGCTCGCCGCCGCCATCGACGATCGCCTCAACGACCCGCGCCGCCTCGACGCTCTCGCCGACGACTACGGCGAGGTCCTCGTGGGCGGCGGGGAACGAGATCACATCCTCGTAGTGCTCCTCGCCGAGCGGCGACGCGGCGGCGACCGGAGCCAGGTCGAGCTCGAAGCCGACCGCCGCCTCGATATCCCAGGCCCGGCAGACGAGCGGATGGACCTCGCCGATCCAGCCCGCGTCGACGCCGCCGACCGCGATCCGCGCGCCGCGGCCGGGATGGAGGAAGGGTTCGTCGGCGCCGGCGAACCCGGCCGAGCAGCAGAGCTGGGTCAACAGGGCCTCCAGCACCCCATTGAGCGCATAGAAGTCGGCCGCGGGCGGCTCGTCTCGCCAGCCGCTGGGAACGAGCGCCCCCACCGCGAGCGCGGCTATCCGCTGCGGCTCATACGCGGGCGCCGGACGCTTGCCCGGGAGCCTCCCCCCGAGCGGACCTGCCACTCCGGTGCCTGCCACTCCGGTGCCTGCCACTCCGGTGCCTGGCACTCCGGTACCTGGCACTCCGGTACCTGGCACTTCGGTGCCAGGTACCGTCGGGGGGGTGGCGAGGTAGGCGCGGCCAGATTCGCTCAGGGCGACGCGATCTGCGCCGTGGGCGAGGTTGTTCTGGGCCGAGTCGAGCAGCGAGCTGAGCAGCGTTGTCCGCATCGCCGAGTGATCGTGCGAGAGCGGGTTGACGACGGTGATCGGGCGGGCACGCTCGTCATCGGCCGGGAGCCGCAGGCGCTCGGCGACCCCCGCGTCGGTGAGGCTGATGTTTACGACGCCGTCGAAGCCGAGATCGCGGATCACATCCTCTGCGCGACGGCGCAGGCGCTGTTCGCGGGTCAACCGTCCCGCCTGCCCGGTCCCGTCAGGGAGCGTTGCCGGCAGCTGGTCCGTGTAGCCGTGGATGCGGCCGACCTCTTCGATCAGGTCGGCCTCCCGGGTGACGTCGTAATAGCGGTGTGCCGGCACCACGACCTCGAGGCCGCCCTCGGTCGGCTCGACCTCGAAATCGAGCCTGCGCAGGTACTCCTCGCAGCGCCCGGGGTCGATTGCCATCCCGAGCAGCCCCTCGACCCGCTCGCTTCGAAGCGCAATCCGGCGCGGCGGCGGTGGCTCGGCGGCGACGTCAATCGTCCCCGGAACCAGCCGCGCTCCGCAGAGCTCGACGATCAGCTTCGAGGCGATCCGCTGCGCCCTGATCGCCATCTCGGGATGGAGCTGCTTCTCGAAGCGGTTCGAGGCATCCGAGCGCAGGCCGAGCCGGCGCGAAGTACGAAGGATGTTTACCCCGTTCCAAGTCGCAACCTCGAGCAGCACCGAGGCCGTCTCCTCGGAAACCTCGGAGACCTGGCCGCCCATGATCCCGGCGATGCCGGAAGGCCCCTCGCGATCGTAGACCAGGACCATCTCCTCGTCGAAAGCACGCTCGGTGCCGTCGAGCGTCGTCATCTTTTCGCCGGGGGTCGCGGTGCGGACGATCAACTCGCCGCCGGGCACCCGGTCGAGGTCGAAGGCGTGAATCGGCTGCGCCGTCATCAGCATCACGTAGTTGGTGGTGTCGACGATATTGTTGATCGGCCGCTGGCCGGCGGCCGCGAGCCGCGCCTTGAGCCAGAGCGGCGAGGGGCCGATCGTCACATCCTTGAAGACACGAGCGGTGAACCTCGGGCAGAGACCAGGGCTCTCGACCGTGACCGAGGCGTGGTCGGAGACGACGTCGTCACCGCTCGGCTCGGCATCCTCGTCCCAGGGCGCCGGTGCGAGCTCGTGACCGGTGATCGCGCGAACCTCGCGGGCGACGCCGTAGACGCCGAAGCAATCGACCCTGTTCGAGGTCGGTTCGAGCTCAATCACGGGGTCGGAGATCGCGACAACGTCGACGAGCGGTGTGCCGGGCTCGGGGCCATCGCCGTTCTCGGCCAGCACGGCAATCCCATCGTGCTCGTCTGAGACCCCCAACTCGGCCTCGCTGAGGATCATCCCGTTCGACTCGATCCCGCGCAGCTTCGCCTTGCCGAGCTTGGTCCCGTTGGGCATCACCGCACCCGGCAGCGCCACCGGCACGGTCTGGCCGGCGGCGATGTTGGGCGCTCCGCAGACGATCGTCTGCACGCCGTCGCCGATGTCGACCACACAAACCCGCAGCTTGTCGGCGTTGGGGTGCTGCTCGGCGGAGACGACGCGGCCGACGACGAAATGCTCCGGCACGGTCGTGCCGGCATGCGAGATCCGCTCGACCTCGATCGAGTGCATCGCCAGCTCGTCGGCGAGGGTCTCGATCGAGAGGCCCGAGTCGCAGTACGCGGACAGCCAGGAGAGCGGCACCTTCATCGGAACTGCCCCAATACTCGGACATCGTTCTCGAAGAACTTGCGCAGGTCGGGTACGCCGTGCTTGAGCAGGGCGATCCGCTCGATCCCCATGCCGAAGGCAAAACCCTGAACGCGCTCGGGGTCGTAGCCGCGCTCTGCGACGAAGCCGAAGACGTTCGGGTCGACCATCCCGGCGCCGAGAATCTCGATCCAGCCGATCCCCTTGCAGAGCGGGTCGCGACTGCCGTCGGCCAGCTGCCCCGAGCCGCCGCAGCGAAAGCAGGAGACGTCGACCTCGACGCTGGGCTCGGTGAACGGAAAGAAGCCGGGCCGGAAGCGGGTCTCGCGCTCGGCGCCAAAGATCGCCCGAGCGAACTCGTCGAGCGTTCCCTTCAGGTCGGCGAGCGTGATCCCCTCGCCGACGGCGAGCCCCTCGACCTGGTGGAAGACCGGGCTGTGGGTCGCGTCGAAGGGGTCGGAGCGATAACAGCGGCCGGGAACAATGATGAAGATCGGCGGCTCCTGCGACTCCATCGCGCGCACCTGCATCGGCGAGGTATGGGTGCGAAGAACAACGTCCTCGGGTCCGGGCGGCAACCCCTCGATCCGCAGCTCGTCCTCGAGCGTCGCCGGGTCGACGTAGAAGGTGTCCTGCGCCATCCGCGCCGGATGTCCCGGGGGGTGGTTGAGCGCGGTGAAGTTGTAGTAGTCGAGCTCGACCTCTGGCCCCTCCATCACCCGGTAGCCGAGCCCGGTGAAGACGTCCTCGACTTCGCGCATCGTCCGGACGAGCAGGTTGCGCGCGCCGGCGGGCGCGACCGGGCTGCCGGACAGGGTGACGTCGATCGCGTCCTCGGCGATCGAGCGCTCGAGCTCGGTCGCCTCGAGCTCGGCGCCGCGAGCCTCGAGCTGGGCCTCGAGTGCCACCCGCGCCTGGTTTCCGGCCTTGCCGACCTCCCCCCTGCGCTCCGGCAGCAGATCGGCGATCCCGCGCAGGATCGAGGTCAGCTCGGCCTTGCGACCGAGATAGCGGACGCGGAACCCTTCGAGCGCATCGGCACCCTCGGCGCCGGCGATCGCCGCCTCGGCCTCGCGGCGCAGCTCGTCTATCCGGTCGACCTCGCTCACCGGGTGATCCTACGGCTCAGTTCGTACAGGGCGACAGTCGCCGCCGTCGCCGCGTTCAGCGATTCCGGCCCGTCGACGCGGATGTCGATCCGGGCGCGAGCAGGGTCCGCGGCGGCGAGCTCCGGCGGCAGTCCCTTGCGCTCGGCGCCGACGCAGACCACGACCGGCGGCGCGAGCTCGACCTCGGTGATCGTTCGGTCGGCGCCACCGTCGAGTGCGAGCAGGTTCCCGGGCAGCTGGCTCCACTCGGTCCGGGCAGGCGGTCGGGCGAAGATCGAGCCCATGCTCGCTCGCACCGCCTTCGGCGAGAAGGGGTCGGCGCAACCGGGGCCGAGCACGACGGGGCCCTCGCAGAATGCATGCGCCGACCGGATCGCGGTGCCGACGTTGCCAGGGTCGCCGACGCCGTGGAGGTAGAGCGAGAGATCGCCACCGGGCTCCGACCACATCTGGCGGAAGACTCCAATCACCCGGGTACCCGAACCGAGCTCGGACACCGAGTCGAGTAGCCCGGCCTCGACGTTTTCGCCTCCGATCAAGACGAACTCGGCCGATGCGCCGGCGACCTTTGCCGCCTCGACGAGATCCTCTCCCTCGGCCGCGAACAGCCCCGTCCGCTCGCGCTCGCGCCTTCGCGCGAGCTTGCGGATCGTCTTCAGCTTCTCGTTTTCGGGTGAAGTGATCAAATTGAGGCGGTTAGTCGGTTGAAATAAAAAAGGGCGCCTCGCTGGGCGCCCGGGAGATTCGTGGCCGTTGCTGGTTTTCAGGCAGCGACGGCCTCCCGGGCGAGCTCGGCGAATCGGCGGAACCCCTCGGGGTCCTTGACGGCCATGTCGGCCAGCATCTTGCGGTTGACCTCGACGTTCGCCTCGCGCAGGCCATGCATCAGCTCGGAGTAGCTCATGCCCTCGCGCCGGGCGGCGGCGTTGATCCGCGTGATCCAGAGGCGGCGGAACTCGCGCTTGCGGTTGCGCCGGTCGCGGTAGGCGTAGCGCTCGGAGCGCTGCACCTGCTCCTTGGCGAAGCGGTAGCTCGAATGCTTGCGGCCGTAATAGCCCTTCGCCTTCTTCAGCGTCCGCTTGCGGCGCCGGTTGCGTGCCGGGGCGTTGGTAGCGCGGCTCACTTGCGACCGGCCTTGACGAGCAGCGTCTTGACGCGGCCCTTGTCGTTGTCGGCGATCTCGACCGGCTTCGCCATCCGCCGCTTGCGCTTTGGCGATTTCTTCTCGAGGATGTGGCTCGAGTAAGCCCGCCGGCCACGGAGCTTGCCCGTGGCGGTCTTGCGAAAGCGCTTCTTGGCGCCGGAATGGCTCTTCATCTTCGGCATCGCAGCCGAGTATTGAAGCAGACGCCCGACAAGACTCTGGTCATCGAGGAGCCCAGACTCGCCAACCCTGATCCGCCAGCGGCGTCAACTAGGTTGATGGGGTGGCAAGGCTGGCCGAGTCGAGAACAGAAGATAGCTGCGTGATGCCTCCCCTCCGAGCGCTGGAGCTGGTCGACGAGCTGGCTCCGGAACCGGTGCTTGCCTATGGATCCTCGGGCGGCCGGGACCTCGATTTGCTCGCGCGACCCGACGCCGAGCTCGCGCTCCGCGAAGGCCTACGGGCACATGGATTCATCGATCTCGGCCGTCGCCTCGTCCGGGTCGGCGAGCACGGAAGCGACGTCGTCGAGCTGACCCCTGCGGCCGATTGGCGACTGGCGTCCGAGGAGCTCGAGTCGCTGTTCGCCGAAGCCTCGCCGATCGACGGGGCCACGCTCGTCGTTCACCCCGCTCCTCATCACAAACTTCTGATCCTCGCCCGCAGCGCGATCTACGAGCGCTGCCCCGAGGACGCGATTCGCGTCAAATCGAGACGAATCGTCGACTCTGATCCGAACGCGTTCGAGCTCGCCCGAAAGCACTCTGGAGGTTGGGCCGCCGGCCGCGCACTCGGGGTCGTCGAACGCGCGGCTCGAGGCGGGGGCGCCGGCCGCCTAACCCGGGCACGAGCGGCGGCGAGCCGCGTGCGGGCCGACGGAAGCGGTATCCCGGCTTCGCTGGGCGAGGCGGTCCGCGTCCTCAGGCCGAGACTGTTCAAACGAGGGACCCTGATCACGGTCTCGGGTCTCGACGGCTCGGGCAAGAGCTCGCTCGCCGTCGCCCTGCGCGACCTCGCCCGCGATCTCGACGTCGAAGCGACGGTCGTCTGGTCCTCGCTCTCGCAGCACCCGCGCTGGCTTCACGCTCTCGCCGATCTCGTCCGGGGCATCCTTCTCAGATCGCGGCGCGGAGCGCAACCCGGAGACGGCGATCGCTCTCCGAACACACAGAAGCATCAGGCGGCGGAGCTGCGACGGCGAAGCCACGCACTCACTCTCGTCTGGTCGACGATCGTCACAGCCCGGCTGGCACTTGCCCTCGCGCGAGTGACGTGGCCGAGACTGCTACGCGGTGAGACGGTGATCTGCGACCGCTACACCCTCGATTCGATCGTCCAATTGCGCTATCAGTACGGAAGCGATCATGACTACAGACTTCAGCGAGCGCTACTGCGGCTGCTGACACCGGACCCAGAACTCGCCTACTTTCTTGACCTTCCGCCAGAGGTGGCAAGCGGACGCAAGAACGACTTCAGCGTCGCGGAAAACCGCATTCGCGCCGAGCTATACCGGGCCGGCTACGAGGAGCTAGGACTCGAGCGTTTGGACAGCGAATTGAGCCCAGGGGAACTCCTCAAGCGCGTCGCGCCGGCACTCTTCCGGGCAATCGACTGACGGCCGAACCGGCCGCGTCGCGGCGGGCTTTTATGCGGCGGCTTCGCCCGAGGGCTCGGCGGCGGGCTCCGGCGCGGCTTCGGCGGGCTCGGCGGCAGCTTCGGCAGGCGCAGGCGCGGCTTCCGCCGGCTCGGCGCCGGCCTCGTCGGGCTTCTCGTCCTTCGGCGCCTTCTCGGCCTCGCCGGCCGCGATCGCCTCGCGCGTCGGCGCGACGAGCATGTGCATGTTGCGGCCTTCCTGCTGGGGCTGCTGCTCGATCACGGCCTGGTCGCCGAGGTCCTCGAACAGCCGCTTCAGAAGAGCGCGTCCGCGCTCGGGATGGGCCTGCTCGCGGCCACGGAACATAATCGTGATCTTGACCTTGTCGCGCTGGCGCAGGAAGCGCTCGACGTGGCCCTTCTTCGTGTTGTAGTCGTGGTCGGCAATCTTCGGTCGCAGCTTGATCTCGCGGATGTTGGTCTGCTGCTGGTGCTTTCGAGCGGCCTTCGCCTTCTGCTCCTGCTCATACTTGTACTTCGAGTAGTCGAGCAGGCGAGCGACCGGTGGGCGCGCCTCGGGCGCAACCTCGACCAGGTCGAGGTCGGCCTCTCGGGCCGCGTTCATCGCCTTGTCGGTGTCGACGACGCCGACCTGCTCGCCGTCGGCGCCGATCAAACGCACTTGCGGGACGCGGATTCGCTCGTTGATCCGAGTCGAGTCTCGCTCCGGCGGACGCCGGTCGAACCTACGCGGGACCGGCACTATCTGAAAAGCACGGCGAAGCTCAAGCTTGGCTTTGAGGCTCGGAGGCGTAGGGGACTTGCAAGGAAGGGGGCACGCGGGGCGCTCAGCGGCGCAACGTGTTTTGGGTGCCCGTCATTCGCGACGAGTATAGAGAAAGCGCCCGGACCACGGGAAAAATCAGCCGAGCGAACCTGACTTCGGCTTCGGCCCGGCATCTGCCGGAGGCCCGGTGGAGGCCGGCGCACCTGCGTCGGCCGGAGGACCTGCGTCGGCGGGCGCACCTGCACCGGCCGGCGGACCTGCGTGGGCAGGCGGGCCTGCACCGGCCGGCGGGCCGGCGTCGGGCGGGGCCGGACTCCCGACCGGCGGTCCGGCATGCTCCGGGGGCCCGGCGGTCGCCGGCGGTCCGGCATGCTCTGGGGGCCCGGCTTCGGCGGGCGCCACCGCACCTGGCGAAGGACCAGGGTTGACCGCAGCGTTCTCGGCTCCCACAGCTTCGGAGCTCCCGGGGCCGGGCGACGGATCGCCGGAACCGGGGTTGGCGGGAGCACCCTGCGCCGTGGCCGAGCCGCCTTCGTCCGCCCTCGAACCGCCGGCGGTGGAGGCCGAGCCCGAATGACGGACAGCAGGCACGAGCGAGTTGGTCGCGGTCTGGAACGAGGATGGGTCGGCCGCCCGTCCGCCGTCGGCGGCAGGGACGGGTATCGCAGGGGATCTGTCGGTGACGCTCTTTACCAGCCCGGTGCCGCCGAGCGCGACGCCGGCGACGAGGACCGCTCCGACGGCGATCTTTGCGCCGACCCCGGCAACCGCCGCGCCGCCCGCTCCCTTGGCCGCGAGCGCAGCCCCGGCGCCGGCCGAGCCGGCGCCGAGCTTCGCCGCTACCGCGGCTCCTGGAACGCAGAGCCCCTTGAGGGCGAGGGGGAGTGGAACCGGGACGATCGCCGCCATCAGCTGGCGCTGGCGCCGCACCTCGATGCGGAAGGCTTGGCAGCCGTCGCATTCGAGCAGGTGCTCGCGCAGGACCTTCCGCCGCAGCGAGCCGCCGCGGAGGACGCTTAGTTGCTCGCGGATCGCATCGCATCCGACATCGCGCGCCTCGCGGCGCTGACAGAGCGATCGCCGAGCGCGGAAGACGAGCGCCTTGACACGCTCCGGATCGGTGTCGAGAACCTCAGCGACCTCGCCCCCCGACATCTTCTGGACGCCCGAGAGCAGCAACGCCTCGCGCTGCTCGGTCGGAAGCTTCGCGATATCAGCGAACATCGAACGCAGCTCCTCGCGCTCCTCGACCTGGCGGGCAAGCCCGGCGGTGGAGGGCTCGATCGACTCCGACCCGCTCGGCGTATCGCGGCGTCGCCTGATCAGCGAGATGCACTCGTTGCGAGCTATCGCGTAGAGCCAGGGGCGCAGCGTGATCGGCTCGCGGCTTCTGCGAATCCCGTCGTAGGCCTTCAGGAACGTCTGTTGAAGTGCGTCCTCGGCATCGTGTTGCGAGCTGACCATGTGACGGCAGAACGAGAGCAGCTCGGCGGCGTGGCGGTCGTAGATGCGTGCGAACGCGTCCTCATCTCCGGCCCTGACGCGGCCGACGATGCGCTCGTCACTGAAGGCAGCGGAAACTGATCCTTGAACTCCCATGTGGCTTCTCCCGTGATAGTCGCCCGTATGCAGACGAAAGCGAATATCGCGACCCCCCGGATCGCAACGACGAGTGAAGCTTAGCTGTGCGGCGAGATCGAGGGGCCACCGGAGCAATCGCCCGATCGCGACGACGCCTCCTCGGCGAGCCGCCCGGCGGCCTCAACCAGCGCCGTTGAACCGATGTCGCCGGCCTCGTGCGAGCGCACCGAGACCTCCCCCGCCTCCTGCTCGCGATCGCCGACGACGAGCATGTACGGGGCCTTCGAGAGCTCGGCGTCGCGGATCTTCTTGCCGACCGACTCCGAGCGCTGGTCGACTCGGGCTCGCAAGCCCTTCTCCCGCAGCGCCTCGGCGACTGAAGCCGCGTAATCGTTGTGGCGGTCCGCTACCGGTAGCACCGCGACCTGAACCGGCGAGAGCCAGAGCGGGAATCGGCCACCGTGATGCTCGATCAGGATCCCGGCAAAGCGCTCCATCGAGCCGAGCAGGGCACGATGGATCATCGCCGGCCGGTGCTCGGCGTTGTCGGCGCCGGTGTAGGAGAGATCGAAGCGCTCGGGCATCGAGAAGTCGAGCTGGCAGGTGCCGCACTGCCAGGAGCGACCGAGCGCGTCTGTGACATGGAAGTCGATCTTCGGCCCGTAGAAGGCGCCGTCGCCGTGGTTGACCTGATACTCGCGGCCCTGGCGCTCGAGCGCGTCGGTGAGCGCCGCCTCGGCGCGCTCCCAGTCCCCGTCGGTGCCGATCGATTTCTCGGGCCGGGTCGAGAGCTCGACGCGGACGTCCTCGAACCCAAAGGTCGCGTAGAGCTCGTCGATCGCCTCGCAGATGTCGATCACCTCATCCGCGATCTGCTCGGGGGTGCAGTAGACGTGGGCGTCGTCCTGGGTGAAAGCTCGCACACGCAGCAGGCCGTGGAGGACACCCTCGCGCTCGAACCGGGAGACGTTTCCGAACTCGGCGAGACGAAGGGGCAGCTCACGGTAGGAGTGTCGGCCGGAGCCGAAGCAGAGGCAGGCGCCGGGGCAGTTCATCGGGCGTAGTGCGAAGCGGCGCTCGGTCTCACGATCGCGCTCGGCCGGCTCGGCGAAGAACATGTTCTCGCGGTAGTTCTCGAAGTGGCCCGAGCGGTGCCAGAGCTCCTCGTCGAGCACCTGCGGCGTCTTGATCTCCTGGTAACCGCGCTTCGAGAGCTGATCGCGAACCTCGGACTCGATCAACCTCAGCAGCACGGTCCCGTTCGAGAGCCAGAACGGCATTCCCGGCGCCTCGGGCCGGAACATGAACAAATCTAGCTCGGGCCCGAGCTTTCGGTGGTCGCGCTGGCGCGCCTGCTCGAGCCGCTCGAGGTGCTCGGCCAGCTCCTTCTTCGAGAAGAAGGCGGTGCCGTAGATCCTGGTCAGCATCTGCCGGGTCTCGTCGCCGCGCCAGTAGGCACCCGCGGTCGAGGTCAGCTTGAAGGCGCCGATCCGGCCGGTCGACGGAGCGTGCGGTCCCCGGCATAGGTCCTCGAACGGGCCGTTCCGATAGAGCGAGACCGACTCGACGCCTTCACCGGAGACGAGATTCTCGATCAGCTCGACCTTGTAGGGCTGGTCCTCGGCGGCGAAACGCTCGATCGCCTCGCTCGGCAACGCTTCACTGCGCTCGAACGGCTCGTCCGCCGAGACGTGGTTCGCCATCTCGGCCTCGATTCGCTCGAGGTCGGATTCGGAGGGACGAAAGCCGTCGGGGAACTCGAAGTCGTAGTAGAAGCCGTTCTCGATCGGCGGTCCGATCGAGACCCGCGTCCCCGGCCAGAGCGCGGTTACTGCGGTCGCCATCACGTGCGCGGCGTCGTGGCGGATCAGATCGAGCGCGCCGTCGGACTTCGGCGTGAGGATCTCGATCGCGGCACCGTCGGCTAGCGGCGCCGAAAGGTCGCGGAGTTCGCCGTCGACCTTGATCGCAAGCGCCGCCTTTGCCAGCCCAGGGCCGATCGCCGCGGCCGCGTCGGCGCCGCTCGCCCCCTCGTCGAGCGTGAGTGGGCTTCCGTCGGGCAGCTGAATCGTCGGTCCGGCCATCGCGCGGCCATGCTATTGACGGCCGACACCCGCAACAAAAGGACGGAGGCTCCGCGTTCGCTTGACCTAGATGATTGATTCCCAATCGGCGTGTGCGCGGGGGCGCACGGGACCGAGCTGGGCGTGGCCGGCGGGCGAAGCGCATGCCGGTGGGCATGTGCGAGTCCCGACGGGCGCGATCCAGCGACGGTAT
>JBPCRS010000218.1:0-5645 GCA_050996575.1 Solirubrobacterales bacterium | reverse complement strand
GGCGTCCCCGTCCGCGCCGCCGCCCCCTCCCCCGGCCCAAGCGGCCCCCGCTGCCCCCGCCCCCGCGAGCCCGACGCCAAGCCCCGCCGGCACGATCAGCCTCAACCAGGGCAGCTTCGAGCAGTTCCGCTCGCTCGGTATGTCGATCACGCAGGCAAAGCGGGTCGTCGCCCGTCGAGACGACGGCCCCGGCTTCTCGAGCGTCGACGACCTCGACACGATCCCGGGCTTCTCGCAGGGGTTCCTGCTCGAGCTCAAGCAGCGGCTGACGGTCTGAGCGCGGCGCGGGCTAGGACGGCGGCGGCACGAGGTCCGGATTCTCCTCGTTCTCGCGGAAGAAGCCGACCATCGGACCGACGTAGTCGCCGAAGTTCGGCGGGCGAAGGCCGTTCGGGGCAAGGACCTTGACCGCCTGACGGGTATCGAAGGCGACCGGGTGGTTGAGGTAGGTGATCGATTCGCGCGGAGCCCCGCCGAAGCGATCGCGGACCTGCTTTACGCGCAGTGAGTTCGCGACCATGCCCGGCGGAATCCTGCCCTTTGGCTTGCGGCCACCGTAAGCCTCGGAGAGCGCGATCGTCAGCTCGCTCGCGTTCAGCGGCTCGGGGTCGGTCAGGTGGAGCGTCGCTCCTTCCGCCGCCGGGTCGCCGGCAGCCGCGACGATCGACTCGACCACATAATCGACCGGGACGACATTGAACGGCGCGTCGGAGCGACCGAACTGCGGCACCGCTCGGCCTCGGCGATCGGCCTCGGCGATCGTGCGCAGGATGAAGTAAGGGCCGTCGAACTTCTGCGTCTCCCCCGTCTTCGAATCGCCGACCACGATCGCCGGTCGCAGGATCGTCGTCGGCACCCGGTCGAGGTATGCGCGGACCCAGACCTCGGCCTGGAACTTGGTCGACTCGTAATGGTTCTTGAACCGCTGGCCGAGGACGAGCTCGTGCTCGTAGACGACGCCGGTGCGCATTCCGGCGACATACGCCGTGGAGACGTAGGCGAGGCGCTCGAACGAGCGCGCCTGCGCACAGAGCTCGACGACGTTGCCGGTGCCGTCCACGTTGACTCTCTGCGCGAGCTCGAGCGGCACCGCCAGGTTGTAGATAGCCGCGAGGTGATAAGCCCGCCGCATCTCGGCGAGCAGGCGCTCGTATTGCGCATCATCAAGGCCGAGCCTCGGCTCGGCGATGTCGCCGGCGAGGACCTCGATCCGCTCGCTGTCGATCTCCGCGGCGGCGGCACGCGCGGGCTCGAGCATCCGCCTCTCGACCAGCGCAACGACGCGCTCCTCGAGATCGGCTTCGAGTAGCCGCGCCGCGAGGCGACGGCCGATGAAGCCAGGGAAACCGGTGAGCAGCGAGAGCGCCACGCGGTCAGCGCTCGCCGTCGTGCGGCCCGCCGCTAAGCGGCTTCGCGCCAGGCTTCGAGCGAGCGGTTGGCGGCCAGCCTGCGCAGGCCCCGGGCCTCGAGCTCACGGACACGTGCCTGTGGCATCTCGAGCCTGCGGCTGACGTCGCGGAGCGAGATCTCGCCCTCACCGGCGGTGCCGAAGCGCAGTTCGAGAACCTGTCGCTCGGCCTCGGGCAGCTGGCCGAGCGCATCGGCGACGGCGCCCTCGCGCTGGCGATCGACGACCTCCTCGTCGAGGGCCGGCGTCTCCTCGTCGGCGTGCAGCTCTCCGAACGTGGTGTCGCCATCACCGACTGTGGCGTCGAGACTGTTCGTGACCCGCGAGAGGTCCCGCAGCGCGGCGACCTCTTCAGCGGTGAACTTCGACTTGTCGGCGATCTCCTCATCGGTCGGCTCACGATCGAGCTTCGCGGTCAGCTCGGCCTCGGTGCGACCGAGCGTCCGCTGCTGCTGCGCGATGTGCGCGGGCAGGCGAATCGGCCGGCCGGTATTGTCGAGACCGCGCTGAATCGCCTGACGAATCCAGAGCGTCGCGTAGGTGGAGAACTTGTAACCGCGACGCCAGTCGAACTTCTCGACCGCGCGGATCAGGCCAAGCATCGCCTCCTGGACCAGGTCCGGGAGCGGCAGGCCGAAGCCCTGATAGCGGCGCGCGATCGAAACGACCAGGCGCAGGTTCGAGTTGACCAGCTTCTCCTTCGAGGACAGGTCGCCGCGCTCGATGCCCTTGGCGAGCTCGAGCTCCTCCGCCGCCGTGAGCAGCGGGAAGCGGCCGGCCTGATTGAGAAACAGCTGAAAGCTCTCGGGCGTGCCGAGATCGTCAGCGGCGTGCTCACCGGTGCGGCGCTCCGCGCGACGTGACGCGGGCGAGGACTTCGCGGGATGCTCTCCGCGGCGCCGGCTGCCGGCGCGTGCCTCGGAATTTGCTCGGGTCCTTCGCATCTCTATCTCAGTCTTCCTTCTTCTCGGTATTCGTCTTGTCTTAGGTCTTCGGTCGCTGTTGGCCCCAATTTCCCCCGGGGGCCGGCGCTCGGAGTGATCCTTGCCCTGGCTTTACGACCGAGCTACGTGCCGGTGCGCTGCTCCTGTCCGCGGCGACTGGCGGTGCGGCTTTCGGAGCAAAGCAGTAAAGCGGCGCTCACATCGAGCACCACACCAGGGAAAATCGTATCACAGTAGTTGCCGGGACAAGGAGTTCCCGGGGAAACCGCTGGGCAGAGCCGTTTTCGCGGCCTATCGCTTCTTCCAGCCGCCCCCGAACAAGCGTCCCATGCGGCCCTTTGATCGGTTCGGGCTGAACCGCGGCGGCGCCTTCTGCGGCGGCGGCAGTTCGGCGACCTCCGCGGCGCTGATCGTCAGCGTGACGCCGCGCTCGGCAGTTCGCTGGACTTCCGGCCCGTCGACGAAGCGAAGCTTGCCGTCGGCGTCCTCGATCACGATTCCGTCGAGAATGTGCTCCTCGTAGTTATCGACGACCTCGTCGACCTTGCCGATCTCGGAACCGTCGGAGGCGTAAATCGGCGTACCGCGCTCGACCGCCGTGTAGTGAACCGCGTGCCCGTCGTCAGCCATGAGGACAGCATAGGCCTCAGCAGCCCGGGTAGGACCGCCTCGCTCGGTCGACGAAGCGGCAGAACACCGGTCGCGGCTCAAGCGGCTCGCCGCCGTAGCGAAGCCAGGCGTAGCCGTGCTCGCGCTCGCTCGTCGAGGTATCGCGCGGCTCGACCACGCGGTGATAGATCACTCCGGCGACATCCGGCATCGCCGCCATCAGCGAGTCGATCCGCGCCAGCGCCAGCGCCTGGCGGCGCTCGGGGGCGACAAGCAGGTCCGCGGTCGAAACCCCGGTCTCGGTGACCAAGATCGGGGTTTGCTCGTCACCGTGAGCGTCGCGGACCGCGCGCACGTCGGCAAACGCCTGCTGGAAGCGGCTGGCGATGCCGACATATGCCCCGCTCGGGTAGGGGTGAAGGCCGATCATGTCGGCGCTCCCCTTCACCGATGGCAGGGCCGAATATGCGACCGAGAGGAAGTCACGAACCGAGACCTCACCCTTTAGCGGGTCGGTCTTGCGGACGTTGAGCAGGCCGCCCGAGATCACCTCGGTCTCGGGGCTGACCGCCTTGATCGCGTGATAGGCATGCGTCAAGAGCTGGGCGAAGCGGACCGGGTCGGGCGCGGGCCGCCAGTAGTCGCTGGTGTTGGGCTCGTTCCAGACTTCGATCCTCGCCGCCGGAAAACGACGCGCGACCTCACTCGCGTACTCGGCCCACTCGTCGTCCATCGCCGGCCGGGGCGGTAGCTCGCACGAGCCGAACCCGGGGTCGTGAGCGAGCGCCGGCCCCGCGAAGTCACCGCAGGTGATGTCGACAGCGCGGGCCCAGCGCGGCGCGAAACCGATGATGAACACGGGCGTCACCCTCCGGGCGAGCGCCGAGTCGTAGAGCTCCTGCCAGCGCTCCCACCAACGCTCCGCCCAAACGTCCTGCTCGGGCTCGGCGAGGCGCCAATCGAGGTTGGTCCGGATCGTGTTGCCGCCCGTCGCCCGGACGAGCCCGGCGTACTGGTCCGGCGAGATCTGATGGACGCCACCGACGGCGTCGTCGTTGAAGCCGGAGATTTTCGTCGAGGACTCCGCCGGGGCAGCGAGGACGAGGCCAGCGAGCAGCACAGCCGCAGCGATGCCAAGTCGCCCGGCAAACCCCTCGATAACCGAGATTGCACTCATTCAACCCCCAATGAAGCGCGTCATCCTACCGCCCGGGCCGCCGGCCTTAGTTCGCGCTCAGCCGCGCGGCGACCTCGGGCTCGGCGCAGAAGCTGGCAATCTCACGCGAGAGCTTTCCGCCCTTCCAGGCGAGCGGCGCCTCACCCTCGGCCTCGCTGATCAGCCGCGCCTGCGGCAGCGCCCCCGCCCACGCTTCGGCGACCGCGTAGGGGTGCCCGGGGTCGGCGACGTCGCGGCTGGCGACGACCAGCGCCGGCAGATCGAGGTTCTCGAGCTCACCGAGCCCTTCGAACGGGACCGAGCGCGGCACCTGGCGCAGCGCCTCGGCGACTGCGTGCGGATGCAGATGTTCCTTGAGCCGCGCCCGGGTGAAGCGCAGAATCGGCTCGCGCCAGGCGGGGTCGATCCCCTGGCGCTCGTAGGCGGCGAGAAATCCCTCGACCCCGTCCTCCATACCGGCGGCTAACTCGTCCCAGCTCACGATCACCTCTTCGGGCGGCTCGAGGCCGATCGAGACCGGGCCGGCGAAAACCACCCCGGCGACCCGATCGGGCTCGGTCAATGCGTACGAGGCAACGGTGTGTGCGCCCATCGAGTGCCCGACGAGGACCACCGGACCGCCGTCGGCTCGTGACTCGACGACGGCGCCGAGGTCGCGGGCGAGGAACTCGTAGCCGTAGCCCTCCCCCACCCCGGCGGGATCGGATCGGCCGTGTCCTCGCGCGTCGTAGGAGGTGACGAGAAAGCCTTTCCGCGGTAACGCCCGCGATCCGTGCAGGACCACCCGGCGGGTCGCCGTCAGACCGTGCGCGAGGATCACCGCTGGCCCTTCGCCAAGTTCCTCGCCCTCGAGTCGCTGGGTGCCGGCGTCGAGCGAGAACGGCCGCGGTTCGAGCGGGTCGGTGATCAGCCCTGTTCGAGCGTCGCCCGCTCGACGATCACGGGTTGCGACGGCGGGCCGTCGGAGCCGTCCATGCCGAGCTCCTCGATCGCGCTCACCGCCTCCTCGCCCTCGACGACTTCGCCGACGAGCGCGTAGTCGGTCGGCAGGCCGGCGTCGGCGCCGGTGACGATGTAGAACTGGCTGCCGGACCGCCCCGGAGGCTCGGCCGCCGTCTTCGCCATCGCGACGACGCCCTTGGTATAGGAGATGTCGGGCGGGGGCGGCTCGTCGACGAAATAGCCCGGGCCTCCGGTGCCGTCGCCGGCAGGGTCGCCGCCCTGGATCACGAAGCCGGGCGCAACGCGGTGGAAGGGGGTGTCGTCGTAGACCCCTTCCTCGATCAAGGATGCGAACGAGGCGGTAGTCCGCGGAGCGTTCTCGGTGTCGAGCATGATCGTGAAATCGCCGCAGCTGGTCTCGAAGACCGCGCGGGTGCCGGGCGGTGGCGGCTCGAGGTCGGGGCGCTCGAGTTTGACGTTCTTCGGCGCCGGGGCGTCGACCTCGGCGCAGGTGCTCGCGCCCGTCGCGCCCGTCGACGATGTCGCGGGCTCGTCGTCTCCGCCG
>JBPCRS010000126.1:0-31836 GCA_050996575.1 Solirubrobacterales bacterium | reverse complement strand
GCGGCGCGGAGCGGATCTTCGGCTCGGCGGAGCCTCCCGGCGCTCGCCGTCTGCAGTTCCTCGCCGTTCACACCGCGGCAGCGGCAATTACGTCAACCCGACGGCGAATCGGTGGATTGAGGCTTAGTAGGTGGGGATATTCTGCACGTTGAACCTGGGTTCAAGTCAAGTCTTTCCTTGTGAGCGCAACCCTGACAATCGGCGATCTGGCGTCTGCCGCCGGTATCAAGACCTCCGCGATTCGCTATTACGAGCGAGTCGGAGTCCTGCCGCCGGCGGAGCGCGTCAGCGGTCAACGACGCTACGCGCCCGAGGCGATCGGCCAACTTCGAGCGGTCCGCGCCGCACAGCAGGCCGGATTCACGCTCGAGGAGATCGGCCAGCTCCTTCGCGGAGACGATCAAGGCCGTGGATCTGACGAGCTGCGTGAGCTTGCCGAGCGAAAGCTCCCCGATATCGATGCCTTGATCGAGCGAGCCGAAGCGATGAAACGCTGGCTCGAGCTGGCGTCTGAATGTCGCTGCTCGACGCTCGACGTCTGCGCCCTCTTCGGCGACGGCTCACACCCGGGCGAGGGCCCAAGGCGGTGTGGTCGCGGGGCTTAGGGGGCGGGCGAACCCGATAACGCCACACGGACCGAGATCAATCGGGTCGTGTGTGGTGCGAGCCCCGAATAGCACGGTCAACACCTCAACCGTCAGCCGATCTCGGACGCTTGTGGTCGAATGGCACGAGCCGGAACAGACGTTGCTTGGAGTCACAAGTCGTGGCTTCGAGGAGGTACGGCGGGCGATCGAGACGCCGCCGGGCGCGAGGATGCGCGCAAGGCTAGTGGGCCTCCACTAGGCCTTCCTCGCCAGCAGCGAGACGCTCTTCACCCCGTACTTGCCGCTCGCGTTCTTCGCCTGCTCGGAGATGAACCGGTACGGGTTCGGCTTGATCTCCTCGACCCGAAGGCCGGCGGCCTCGATCGCCTCTCGGTATGCGTCCTCCTGAGACGCGCCGCCGATGCACGAGGCCCAGAGGTCGGCATCGCAGACGATCGATTCCTTGAGCTGCTGCTCGCTGACGATGTCGGCGATGGCCAGGCGCCCTCCGGAGCGAAGGACCCTCGCGGCTTCGGCGAAGACGCGATCCTTCTCCGGTGCGAGGTTGATCACTCCGTTGGAGATCACACAATCGAAGCTCTCGTCCTCGGCGTCGAGGCTCTCGATCCGCCCTTCGCGGAAGTCGACCTGTGTGAACCGACCGTCCCGCGCGAGCCCGCGGGCCTTCTCGAGCTGCGCGGCCGTGAAGTCGATTCCGACGACCCTCCCCTCGGTCCCCACCTGAGCGGCGGCGAAGAAGACGTCCATCCCCGAGCCGCTGCCGAGATCGATAACGCTCTCGCCCTCGCCCAGATCGGCGAGATCGAAGAAGTAGCCGACGCCGGCAAATGACTCGATCGAGGCGTCTGGAATCCGATCGAGGACGCTCGCTGGATAGCCCAAGTGCTCGGCGAGCGATCGGCCGAGCTCGAAGTGATAGGAGCCATGCGGCTGCTCGGCGACATGGCGGTACATGTCCTTGACCTTCGCCTCCAGCTCCTCGACGTCGACGGTCGTTGCCATTGCTTCTCCTTGTTCTCCCTATGCGGTTGCCGGGTCGACCCCGCGCCGGCGCCACCAAGCTCCGAGCAGAGTCGAGGGGATGCAGAAGTTGGTCGCGGTCACCAGGGCGCAAACGCCGACGAGCACGCCGCCGAGCACGAGCGCCGCCGTCTCCAGCCCGAAAGCGAGAAGCAGGCCGACGGCGAGGAGCCAGACGGTCGCCAGCTTGAACGCGTGCCGGCGCGGGGTCGCGTTGGGCGGAAGCGGTGGAGCACCGGAGAGGTGGCGCAACCCGTGGTTCCAGATCAGATCGAACGGATGGCGCGCAGTCCAACCGGCCACGGCACCGATCGGAACCAAGGCGAGGACGATCACCGCCGACTGGAGCGCCAGGCCTGTCAGCACCAAGGCCAGGCAGAGCGCGGTCGGGAAGCGCAGCCCCCAGCGCAGAGCCCGGCTCTGCTCGGCGGTCAGGCAGTAGCCCTGGACGGCGAGGTTGGCGTCCATCCAGCCGCCGGGGCGTTCGCTTGCATCGGGGTCGGGCTCCATGACACGAAGCCTCCCCCTCTTCGGTCTATTCTGCAAGGTGAATCGTCCTATAGATGCCTTTCCCAACCGGCATAGTTGACGCGCTCGATCCGGGCCGGCTCCGGCTCCTCGTCGAGGTCGATCGCCAGGGCTCGATCTCGGCCGCCGCCGAGGCCTGCCAGATCAGCCAGCCCTCGGCGACCAAGCAGCTGAAGACGCTCGAGGCCGCGATCGGCGAGAAGCTTGTCGAGCGCAACGGACGGGCAAGTCGCGTCACTGAGGCGGGCCAGGTCGTCGTCGCTCACGCTGCGCGCGTGCTCGACGCCCTGCACGGCCTCGAGGAGGAGCTCGACGCCCTGCGCGGCGCCGAGACAGGGACGTTGGCCCTCGCGTCGTCGACGACCTCGGGCACCTACGTCCTCCCCTCGATCCTCCAGTGCTTCGCCGATCGCCATCCAGGCGTCGAGGTTGACATCGCTATGGGCTCGAGCACCTGGGTTGCCGAGCGGATCGCCAAACGCGAGTTCTCGCTCGGCATCGCCGGTGAGGTCGAGCTTCCCGACGGGGTTCGCGCCGAGCCCTTCCTCGACGACGAGCTCGTCGGAGTCGCCGCTCCGGAGCGGATGAAGCTGCGTCGTGGAAAGGCTCCGCTCGCCGAGCTCGAGCGCTGGACGCTGCTCGTCCGTGAGACAGGCTCGAGTACCCGCGCCGTCGCCGAGCGCTACCTGGCACGAGCGGGCTATCACCCGGTCAATCGCTGGGAGCTCGATTCGAACGAGGCAATCAAACGCTCGGTGCAAGCAGGGCTCGGGGTGGGCTTCCTCAGCCGGCTCGTCGTTCGTGACGAGATCGAGCGCGGCGAGCTCGCCAGCTTCCGGCTCGAAGGGGTCGAGCCGATGCGTCGCTCGATCTATCTGCTCTTGCCGGCCGACCGTGAATCGACTCCCTCCGAGCAGGCGTTCATCGCCACGCTCAGCGATTGCTGCGCGGTCAGCATCGACGGCTGCACGGTCAAGCATTCCGACCAGGAATGAGCGCCATCATCGATTCGGCCTAGGCGCAGCGCCCAACCACTCGTAGCGTTCCGGACATGTTCTTTCGCCAGATACTCAACGACGAAACCGCCTGTGCCTCCTACGTCTTCGGCTGCAACACTGCGGGCGAGCTCGCCGTGGTCGACCCGCACGCCGACCTCGTTGACGAATACATCAGCGCCGCCGAGGCTCAAGGATCGCGAATCACCGCCGTCCTCGAGACCCACCTCCAAGCCGATCACGTCTCCGGTCTTCCCGAGCTGGTCGAGCGCACCGGTGCGACCGCTTACCTGCCCGAGGGCGCCGGCGTCGAGTTCGACCACCATGCCCTCTTCGACGGCGAGCTGGTCAAGCTCGGCAACACCGTTATCCAGGCGGTGGCGACCCCCGGCCACGCAGCCGCTCACCACGCTTACCTGGTCACCGATCATCGCCGCGGCGAGGAGCCGTGGATGGTCCTGACGGGCGACGCACTGCTCGTCGGAGCGGCCGGCCGGCCCGACCTCCATGCCGACGAGACGACCACGGTCGAGGAGATGGCGCGGACGCTTTATCGCTCGATCAGCGAGCGCCTGCTCGCCCTCCCAGACCACCTGCTGCTCTATCCGGGTCACTACTCGGGTTCGGTCTGCGGCAAAGGGCTCTCCGGCCACCCCGCATCGACAATCGGGTTCGAGCGTCGGCACAACAGCGCTCTCGACGATCCCGAGGATAAGTTCGTCGCCGCGCTTATCGCCGACATCCCGCCCGCACCGGAGCAGCAAGCGGAGATCGTCGCCGCCAACCGCGCCGGCGGCCGTCTGAGCGCGCGCGCTTGAGCGCCGGCGGGGTTCGCCTCGGGCTGCGTGAGAACGCGGCCCAGTTCTCGCTGCTCGTCGCCGTCAACGCTCTGGTCGGGGCGATGGTCGGGCTAGAACGCTCGACGCTGCCGCTGATTGGCGAGACCGAGTTCGGGATCAGCTCGAGCGTGGCGGTGCTGTCGTGCATCGTCGCCTTCGGCCTCGCCAAGTCGCTGACCAATCTCGCCGCGGGCACCTGGGCCACCCGGGTGGGAAGGCGCCGGCTGCTGATCCTCGGCTGGGCGCTGGCGCTGCCGGTCCCGCTGCTCGTCGGGCTCGCTCCCTCCTGGGCCTGGATCGTCGCGGCGAACGTGTTTCTCGGCGTCAACCAGGGTCTTGCATGGTCGATGACCGTGGTGATGAAGATCGACCTTGTCGGCCCCGAGCGCCGTGGACTGGCGCTTGGACTCAACGAGGCGGCCGGATACGGCGGCGTCGCGCTGGCAGCGGCGGCGAGCGGCTGGCTGGCGTCCGAGTTCGTCGCCCGCGATGTTCTCGTCATCGGGGCGCTCGCCGTCGCCGCACTTGGGCTGGCACTTTCGCTCGTCTTCGTCCGCGACACCGGCGCCCACGTTGCGCTCGAGCAAAGCCGCCAAGGATCAGCTGCCGGCGAGCGCGCCCCAAAGCTCAGGACCGCCTTCCCCGCGGCGACTTATCGTGATCGAGCGCTTCGCTCCTGCTCGCAGGCCGGGCTGGTAAACAACCTCAACGACGCTTTGGCGTGGGGGCTCGTGCCGCTCTACCTCGCCGCCGAGGGAGCGAGCATCGGAGCGATCGGCCTGGTCGCCGGCCTGTACCCGGCGGTCTGGGGGCTCGGCCAGATCTGGGCGGGGCACCGATCGGACACCGTCGGGCGAAAGCCGCTGATCGTGGTCGGCATGCTGGTTCAGTCGCTCGCGCTGGCGGCGCTTGCGGCATCCGGCGGCGAGGTGGCGCTTGCGGCGATCGCGGCCGTTGGCCTGGGCGCCGGGACCGCGCTCGTCTACCCGACGTTGATCGCGGCGATCTCCGATTCGGTGATGCCCAACGCGCGAGCCCCGGTGGTCGGCGTCTACCTCTTCTGGCGCGACATGGGCTACGTCGGCGGGGGCCTGACCGCCGGGATCGCCGCCGACGCCGTCGGCTTCAGCGGAGCGATAGCGATCGTCGCAGGCCTGACCGCGCTTTCGGGCCTTTGGGTCGTGTTCGACATGCCGACGAGGCCTGAGGCGTCGGCCTCGATGGCCGAGGCAAGGCTGTAGGTGCCTTACGAGGGGTGCGGCGCGATCTCGCCCGGGTGCGAGGCGTCCTCGAACTCGCGGAAGAGGCCGGTGACTATGAAGGCGACCTGCTCGCCGACGTCGACTGCGTTGTCGCCGATCCGCTCGATCGCGCGGGCTACGAGCAGCATCGTCGTCGCCCACTCGCGCACGTCGTGCTCGTCGCCGATGTCGATCGCGGTACGGAAGCACTCCTTGTTCAAGTTGTCGATCACGTCGTCCTGGCGGACGAGGTCGCGGGCGAGGTCGACGTCGCGCTCGGAGAACGCGTGCTTGGCCTGGCCGACGAGCGAGCGAGCCTGCTTTCCCATCGTCACGATGTCGGTGAGGAGGCGATCATCCACCGGCGGTTCGGAGCCGGTCAGCGGAATCACCTTGGCGATGTTCACGCATTGGTCGCCCATCCGTTCGATCCCCTTCATCACGTGGAGAAGGGCTGAGATCAGGCGCAGGTCGGTGGCGACCGGAGACTGGGTCGCCAGCAGTGTCAGAAGCGCCTGGTGGACCTCGAGGTATCGCCCGTCGATCCGGTCGTCGTCGGCGATGACCACTTGCGCGAGCTCGGTGTCCTGGTGCTGGATCGCCTCGATCGTGCGGCCGAGCGTCTCCGAAACCATGTCGAGTCCTTCGAGCGCATGCACCTCGAGCTTCGCCAGGTCCTCCTGGTAGGCGATCCGCACCTCCATCGCCATCAGCCCACCTTCCCTGTCACGTAATCCTCTGTCCGCGAGTCCGCCGGGTTGGTGAAGATCTTCTCCGTCTCGTCGTACTCGACCAGGCGGCCGGTGCGGTTCTTCTCGGTCGAGTCGAGCTCGACGATCAGGAAGGCGGTCAGGTCGGAGACGCGCGCGGCCTGCTGCATGTTGTGGGTGACGATCACGATCGAGTAGTCCTTTCGCAGCTCGAGCATCAAGTCCTCGATCTTGCCGGTCGAGATTGGGTCGAGCGCCGAGCAGGGCTCGTCCATCAGGATCACGTCGGGGTCGACGGCGAGGCAGCGGGCGATGCAGAGACGCTGCTGCTGGCCTCCCGACATGCCGAAAGCGTTCGTCTCGAGCCGGTCCTTGACCTCCTCCCAGAGCGCGGCGCCCTCGAGTGCCTCCTGGACGATCTGGTCCATGTCGCCCTTCTTGCCGAGGATCCGCGGGCCGAAGGCGATGTTGTCGTAGATCGACTTCGGGAACGGGTTCGGCTTCTGGAAGACCATGCCGATCCGCTTTCGGACCTCGACCGGGTCGACCTCGTCGCCGTAGAGGTCCTGGCCGTGGTAGAGCAGCCTGCCGGTCATCGAGGCCGACGGGATCAGGTCGTTCATCCTATTGAACGAGCGGATCAAGGTGCTCTTGCCGCATCCGGATGGCCCGATCAGCGCGGTGATGTGATTGTGGTAAACGTCCAGCGAGATGTCGGCAACCGCCGGGTTGTCGTTGTATGAGACGGTCACGTCTTCGAGCTGGAATACGGGCTCGCGCTTGTCGGCGCTGCCCACTTGGCGGGCATGGCCATGGGCGGTTGCCCCGATATCGATCCCGGGGGCCTGAGCGCCGCCTCCATGCGTCGCGCCGGCTTGCTCCGATTCGGTTCGCTCCGGCTCAGTCATCGCTCTCTCCAAGGCTAGATCACTGGGAGTCATTGATCTGGATCACCTTCCGTGTGATTCATCGATTACCACTTCTTTTCGTAGCGATTTCGCAGGTAGATCGCGACCGCGTTCATGGCCAGCAGGATGCCCATCAGGACGATGATCCCCGCCGCGGCGAGCACCTTGTACTCGGGTCGGGGATCGGAAATCCAGCTGAATATCTGGATCGGCAGCGCGGTGATGCTGTCGAACGGGCTCGAGGGGCTGAAGGTCGAAAAGGCGGCGGCGCCGACGACGATCAGCGGCGCGGTCTCGCCGATCGCACGCGAAAGCGCGAGGATCGTGCCAGTCGCGATCCCGGGCAGCGCCGCCGGCAGCACCTGCTTCCAGATCGTCTGCCATTGCGTCGCGCCGAGCGCCATCGAGCCCTCGCGGATCGAGGGCGGCACCGCACGGATCGCCTCGCGGCCGGCGACGATCACGACGGGGAGAACGAGCAGCGCGAGGGTGAGGCCGCCGGCAATCAGGATCCTGCCCATTCCGATCGGCCCGCGAACGAGGAAGGCGAGGCCGAGGACGCCGTAGACGATCGAGGGAACCGCGGCGAGGTTCTGGACGTTGACCTCGATCATCCGGTTGATCCGGCGCTCGGGGTTCGCGTACTCCTCGAGGTACACGGCCGCGCCGACGCCAACCGGGATGATGAACGCTGCGCAGACCGCCATCAGCCAGAGCGTGCCGGCGATCGCGGGGCCGATCCCCGAATTTTCGGGGATGATCCGCGAGGGGGTGTCGGTGAAGAAGCTCGGGCTGATCGAGCCGAGGCCGTCGGCGAGAATGTCGACGAGCAGGACGACGAGCGTGCCGAGGGCAATCGCGATGCAGGCGATAAGCATGTACTTGAACAGCACCTCGCCAAAGCCGGAACCGCGCTCGCGGGTCAGCGATTCGCGCACCGCACCCGCCGCGACATTCCCCGTGACCGTTGCCCGCCCCGCTTCCATCAGTCGTAGACCTCGCGGAAGCGGCGAACGAAGCGGATCGCGATCATGTTCATCAGCAGCGTCAGCACGAAGAGGGTCAGCCCGGTGGCGAAGATCGCCTCGTAGCCGATCGTGCCGGCGGGGTTGTCACCCTTTGCCGTCGAACCCATGAAGGTCGTGATCGTCTCGTAGCCCTCGGTCGGGTTTAGGCCGGTGTTCGGCTTCAGGCCGGCGGCGATCAGGACGATCATCGTCTCGCCGATCCCGCGCGAGACGCCGAGCACGATCGAAGCGACAATGCCTGAGATCGCCGCCGGGAAGACGACGCGGGTCGCGACCTGGCGCTTACTCGCGCCAAGGCCGTAGGCGCCCTCGCGCAGGCCCTGCGGGACCGCCGACATCGCGTCCTCGGAGATCGAGGCGATCGTCGGCATGATCATGATCCCGACGACGATCCCGGCGGCGAGCGCGTTGAACTGGACGTTGATGCCGAGCAGGTCCTGGACGAGCAGCGGTGTGACGAAGGTCAGCGCGAAGTACCCGAAGACGATCGTCGGCACGCCGACTAGGACCTCGATGATCGGCTTGATGATCCGGCGCACGCGCGGCGTGGCGTACTCGGAGAGGTAGACGGCGGTGCCGAGCCCGAGCGGGATCGCGACGAGGATGCCGATCCCGGTGATCAGCAGGGTGCCGTTGAGTAGCGGCCAGATCCCGTACTCGGGGTCGTTGAAGAGCGGAGTCCATTCGCCGTCGGTGAAGAACCTGGTTCCGACGTCCTTGAAAAACGGGATCGATTCCTCGACCAGGGCGAAGACGATCCCGATCGTGGTCAGGACCGAAACGACGGCGGCGAGAAACAGGAGTGCCTTGATCACGTCCTCGCCGCGGCGACGGCGCGCGACGCCGAGGGGAGGAAACCCCCCGGGCGTCGCGCCTTTGGCCGTCGTTGCTTCCAACGCGCTAGGTGCCCAGCGCGCTCTCGAGGTTCGACTTCGCGTCGGCTGCCTGCGTCTCGTCCATCGGGACGATCAGGGCTGCCTCGGCGATGCCGGAGTAGCTGTCGACGACGAACTGCATGAACCCTTCACCCTCGGGGGTACCGAGTGTCTCGGTCGACGGGTACATGAACAGCGGCCGCGCCAGCGGCGCGTACTCGCCCGACTGGATCGTGTCGGGAGTCGGCTCGACACAGCCGTCACCGGCATCGACCGAAACCAGGTTGAGCGCGTCCTGGTTCTGCTCGTAGTAGGAGAACCCGAAGTAGGCGAGACCGGCCTCGTCTCCGGAAACACCCTCGACGAGCACGTTGTCGTCTTCGGACGGCGTGTACTCCTTGCGGCTGACGCCCTCCTCACCGTTGATCTCCTCGGTGAAGTAGTCGAACGTGCCGGAATCGGTGCCGGGGCCATAGAGGCTGACATCGACGTCGGGCAGCGGCTCGCCGGTCTCGGCGTCGTCGCCGAGCTCGGAGTAGTTGGTGACCGTGTCGTCGGTCCACAACTGAGCGAGCTGGTCCGTGGTCAGGCACGAGATCTCGACAGCCGGGTTGGTGACGATCGCGATCCCGTCGTTGGCGACCTGGACCTCTGTGTACTCGACGCCGCCCTCCTTGCAGAGCGCCTCCTCCTCGGGCTCGATCGCCCGCGAAGCATCGGAGATCTGGATCTCGCCGGCGCAGAACTTCTCGAAGCCGCCGCTGGTGCCGGCGGCGCCGACGGTGATCTCGAGGTCGGGGCTGTTCTCGCCGATCAGCTCGGCCGCGGCCTGAGCGAACGGCTCAACCGTGCTCGAGCCGTCGATTGCGATCGAGCCGGAGAGATCGGACGGTGCGGCGGCAGCGGCGTCGGCGGCGCCGGCCTCGGCGTCGGCACCGCTCGAACCGGACGAGCCGGCGTCGTCGTCGTCGCCGCATGCTGCGACTCCGAGAGCGAGGACGCCGGTCGCCGCAAAGGCAAAAACTGTCTTGCGGATATTCACTGGAGTTGTGTCCTCCTAGTTGGATCGGACGAATACGCAACAGACTGCTTTGCCTGCCGCCAAAGCTTGTTACGTGGCTGTGGAGTGGATGTGAAAAGAATGTGAAAGATCTGCTCACGCGGTCGGCGAGAAGCGGTAGCCGATGCCGAAGTGAGTGTGGATCAACCGCTCGCCCGGCTGTGCGTGCTCGAGCTTCGAGCGCAGGCGGCTGACGTAGACGTCGACCGAGCGGTCACTCGCGCGCAGATCGCCACCCCAGACGGCGCCGTAGAGCTCGTCGCGGGTAAGTACCCGGTCGGCGTGGGAGACGAGCTCGGAGAGCAAGGCGAGCTCGCGCACGGTCAGCACCAAGGGCACGCCGTCGAGGAGCACGGTGTGTTCGCGAGGGCGGATCTCGAGCCGGCCGGCGCGGAGCACGTCCTCGAGGCTTGGAGCTTGGGCCTCCTGCATCGACGGAGCTTCCCTTGCCGCGGCGGCCCGGCTGTTACGGCCTGGTGAACCGGGTGTGAAGGCGCGGTGAACCGTGGCTGCGAGCTGCGTGGCGAGGCTCGTACTCGGCGCAGCGCCGATGCGCGAACTTGTCCTGCCAGACCTCGATCCGGTCGTGCGAGGGCGTCACGGCCTGGCCGCAGACCGGACAGTCACTGATCAGCGCACCGCGCGAGCCGAGCCGCTGCATCGCGTTCCTGATCGCTCGATCCACCATGGATCGAGATTAAGCGCGCGGGGTCAGACTCCTGTGCTGATCCTGTGAAACCTCGGCGTCGACCGAGCCGAGAGGGTCGGCGGCCGGCAGCTCGGCGTCGCCGTCGATGCCGGACGCTTCCGGATCGAAGCGATAGCCGATGCCGAAATGGGTGTGGATGTAGTCCCATCCGGGCGATTGGCGCTGAAGCTTCGCTCGCAGCTTGCGGACGAAGACGTCGACCGAGCGGTCGCCGTGGGCCATCGCGTAGCCCCAGACGCTCTGGTAGATCGCCTCGCGCTCGATCACCCGTCCCTGGGCCTCGGCGAGCACGTGCAGGAGCTCGTACTCGCGGCGGGTCAAGCCGGCTGGCTGGCCGGAGACAAACGCTTGGAACTGGTCGGGGCGGATTTCGAGCTCGCCGGCGACGAGCGGTCCCGTGTCGGCGCTGGCGCGGCCCCGGCGGTGGCGCCGGACGACGGCCTCTACCCGGGCCAGGACCTCCTCGGGGTGGCAGGGCTCGGCGAGCCAGTCGTCCGCGCCGATTCGCAGCCCACGGACCCGCTGGGCGACGGTCGAGCCCGACGAGCAGACGACGACGCCGAGCCCAGGCAGCAGGTTGCAAACCTTTTCGAGGAAGTCCCAGGGGTCGGAGCGAAGGACCACCGGGTCGATAAGCACCGCGTTCAACTTCATCGCCACGAGCTCCTCGGGCGGGACGCCGCCGGAGAGGATGCGGTACTCGTAGCCCGCGGCGCTGAGGCGTTTCGTCAGCACCTTGAGGAAGCCGCTGTCGGCGTCGACGATGCCGAGCCGGATCGCTCCTGGTTGGCCGCTCATCTGTACCGGTTTCCCATCGCTAGCCCCACCACATGGTAGGGCCCACCGGGAGACCGGTTCTCGTCGTTAACAGGTCGTTCACACGCAATTTGCAGGCGATATCTGCGATCGCGGTCTCGATCATTCTCAGAATCTTCACCCACGACCCCCGGTGAGTGCCGAAACTGCACGCAGACGAGATTCCTCTCTCGTGCGGCGCGCGGCTCACATCCCTGCCCCGGGTCCGCGCGCCACCTCTTCCTCGAGCCGGCCACCCGCGCCGGCTCGAGGCGTTTCGGAGGCCCGATCTACTCGATCGTGCCGCTCGCCGCCAACGCAAGAACGAGCAATCCAAGCGGGATCCGGTAGGCGACGAAGACCGCGAGTGAGTGATTGGCGAGGTAGCGCAGGAGCCAGGCGATTGCGACGTAGCCGGAGACGAACGCGGCGATCGTGGCGATCACGGTCGGGCCGACCGGGGCGCCGGCGCCGCCGACGTCGCGGAGCTCGAACAGGCCGCTGAGGACGACCGCCGGCACCGAAAGCAGAAACGAGTAGCGCGCTGCGGCGGTCCGGTCGAAGTTGCGAAACAGCCCCGCCGAGATCGTCGCGCCTGAGCGCGAGACGCCGGGGATCAACGCGAGTGCCTGGGCGAAGCCGATGAAGAGGCCGTCGCGTCCGTTCATCTCGGTCAGCTCGCGCTGCCTCGCTCCGTAGCGCTCGGCGGCGAGCATGACGAAGGAGAAGAGGATCAGCGCCGAGCCAATCACGTAGAGGCTGCGCGCGCTCGATTCGATCTGGCTGCTGAAGATCAGCCCGAAGATCGAGATCGGGATCGTGCCGAGGACGATGAACCAGCCGAGGTTGGCGTCGGTGCTGCGCTTTCGGAAAGGAATCCGAAGCTCGCGCACCCAGGCCACGGCGATATTCCAGAGGTCGCGACGGAAGTAGAGCAGCACGGCGGCCATCGTCCCGAGCTGGATCACGGCGGTGAAAGCGGCGCCGGGGTCGTCCCAGCCGAGAAAGGCGGGGACGATCCGCAGGTGCCCGCTCGAGGAAATCGGCAGGAACTCGGTCAGGCCCTGGACGATCCCCAGCAGTAGCGCTTCAAGCCAGGACATCTCATGCAGATGAGATCGAGCCGAACCGGACGCGAAGCGGAGGATTCGACGGTTTCATTAGCCGGTGATAGTAGGGTTCGGGTCGTGCTCAGCACCCGCCCCGCACGCATCGCCCTGACCTCACTGGTTGTCCTGCTCGCGATCGCGAGCCCGGCGATTGCCGCCGACGGCGTCGGCCTCTGGGGCCGCACCGACGACAAGGTGATCACCTTCTGGGGATTTGGCCTGATGGCCTTCTTCACGATTCTCGTCGTCGGCCTCTCGATCATGCAGAACCGCTCCGAGAGCCGCAAGGACCGTGAGCGCGAAGAGCTCGAGCGCCTGCGCCGCGACTGACCTTCAGCGCTTCTTCTTCTCGCAGCCCTTCAGCTTGTCGGCCTTGTCGGCCTTAACCGTGTCCTTGCCGGCACCGCAATTGACCCGGTCCTTGTCGCCGTCCTTCGCGCTGAGGCGATCGTTGCCCTTGCCGCCGCTGAGGCGATCGTTGCCCTTGCCGCCGCTGACGCAATCGTCGCCATCCTTGCCCGAGACGCGGTCGTTGCCCTTTGCGCCGCGAAGGCGGTCACCGCCGGCGCTGCCGTTGATCTTGTCCTTGCGCTTGTTCCCCTTCATCGTGATCCCTGTCTCGCAGGCGCCTGCGGCCTGGACTCCGGGCGCCGGGTCGAGCCCCTGCGGCAGGACGGCCGGCGAAGGGCTGGCCGACGAAGGGCTGGAGCCGTTCTTCGCCTCGAGCGTCGGCAGTCGCAGCTCGAGGTTCGAGACCGTGACCGGGCCCTGACCGTTCGAGACGCGGCCGTAGGGAGCGTCATTGGGCAGCAGCTCGAGCTTGGCGATGTGACCGTTCTCGAACTTCCAGCTGTTGGGGTGGAGCTGGAACACCTGGCGGGGCTTGCCCTTCTCGACCTCGCCAACACCCGGCCGGTAAAGGCCGCGGGCGACGAGGCTTTGCTTGCCGTCAGGCGCCACGTCGACGAGGCGGGCGGCAACCTGCGATGTCGGGCTCTGTGACTGGATGTCGGCGATCACCGTCGGCGAGCCCATCAGTGTGAAACCGCCGCCGGAAGCCTTTTCGAGCCTGTAGCTTGCGGTACCAGGCACGTCTGCACCGGAACTCGTCTTGCAGGGGTTGTTTCCGGCCGCGATCGGGTCGAAGGCCTGGCCGGCCTCCGGGTTGCCCGCTCCAGGAGCAATCGTCTTCGAGGCGACATCGGTGAAGACGACCTCGCCCTTAGAGAGGGCGACCCAGGTCGGCGCGGTGAATGGTCCAGCTGAGGCGTTTTCCTTCGGACACGTCTGGGTGATCGCGGTGACGCTCTCCTCCGGCTCGGTGCCGACGCCCTTCAGGTAGTGGTCGAAGAACGTGTCCTGTGCGGCGAGCAGCTTCGCCGTGTCCTCGGGCTTGTTCTGGCCGCGCTGATGTCCGTAGTCGAGGAAAAAGAGTGAGATGTCGGCGCCGGGATGCTCGCTGTTCGTCCGGTTGTAGAAGCGGATCGCCTCGTCCGGCGGGAACAGGTCGTCGGTCCAGCCGTTCGAGATCAGCAGAGGAGCGGGCGGCTGGGAGTGATCGATGTAGTACGAGGAGTGGTGGGTGGTGAGCTCATTGAGTATGTCGGCGATCACCGGGTCGCCGACATAGGGCTCGCCTGCGTTGATTCGGGCAAACCAGTTGGTCAGGTCGGCGTCGGCGTCGACTCCCGGCGGTGCGTAGAAACCGCTCGCCTGGCCGCCGGCGAAGAGGCCGGCGACGAACGTCTGCTTCGAGATACCCGGTTGCTTGACGTCGTACGGAGAGTCCGCGACATAGTCGAGCGTGCCGCCATTGGGCGCAAGCGAGTAGGCGAGGTCGGTCCACGGAATACTCGGGGCCGCAGCGGCGATCCGCATCGGCTTGCCTCCGGGGCTCGTCCAGGCGGAGAGCGAACCATCGGCGTTCATCACGCGGTCGCGCAGCGCCGCCAGCGCCATCGACATGCCACCGCCATAAGAGCCGCCCGTGGCGCCGATCCGCTGCGGGTCGACCACGCCCTCGTCGGCGAGGATGCCCGCGAAGATCTGCGCGTCGCGGACCTCGAAACGAGTGTCGAGGAGCTTCACCCAGCCCTGGGCGCAGGCCGGAGTCAGGCGGCTGCCGACCGAGCCGCAGGAGTTGCCGAAGCCGCGATCGCTCATGCTGAAGACGGCGTAGCCGCGCTCGGCGTAGCGCTTCATCTGGGCGAACGTCTTGTCGTCGGAGCCAAGCTTTGAACCGCCGTAGCCGTGGAACATCATCAGCAGCGGGTAGTTGCCGTCGGTTCCGCTCGCCGGCGCAGGGGGCAGAACGACGTTGACGTCGATCGGCACGCCGCCGACGCCCGGGACGCGCGTGTCTGGGGCGGGCGGCAGCGAGTTCGCGGGAGAGCTTCCCTTGCAGAAGCGCACGCCCTCCTTGTCGGCGCAGGCGATGCCCGCCCCGCCGGCCGCTTCGCCGTCGAAGACCTTCGGGATCGCGGCCTGCGCAGAAGGCGCAATCGCGAGGGCGCCGAGGACGCAGGTCAACACCAGACTCTTCCGCATACGCATGAGTTCCCTCTCTCGTTGTTTCCCTGCACGGGCCACATTTCCCCACGGCCCGAACACAGAGGGTAGCGATCCGCGGGCGTCTCGGTAGCAGTCGACTCGCGCCTGACCGCTGCAGGTCGCGCTGCAATCGACCGTGACGAGGGTCACAGTACCGTTGCGTTGGGGGTCCGAATGCGTACGTTCTCCTAGTCCCACCGATTGCCTAGTCGGGCGCCTCCAAGCGGCGCCCGAGCGGGGGACCCACTCACCAGGGGCGAATCCGGCGCTGCTGCGCCGGTAGCGCACTTCTCAGCGCGAGCCCGTCAGCTAACCCCGCAGGCACAGAGAAGAAAGAGGTGCCAAAGTCACCATGCGTCCGATTCATCGCTTCAGTGTTGCTCTGACCGGCCTTGCGGTCGTCGCCACGCCGGTCGCGTTCGCGGCCCCCGTGCTCGACGATCCGGCACCGACTCCTGCGGCTGCCCCGCAGAAAACCGCAACGCTCAGCGACGTCCGTGCCGCCGACGAGCGCGCCGACGATCGCCGCCGCGAGCGACTCGACGGACCGTTTCACCCGGTCGACGTCGAGGCCGTCGACTACGGCGATAGTGGGGCCGGATACGGCGCCGCCCGCTCAGGCCACGTCCACGAGGGCCAGGACGTCTTCGCTCCGTTGGGCACGCCGCTCGTCGCGGTAGCCGAAGGCGAGGTCGTCGAGACCGGGACCGACGGCGGTCGAGGCAACTACGTCTCGATCTTCGACCCGGCCGAGAAGCGGACCTACAACTACTTCCACATGGTCGAGCCCGCGACGGTCGACCAGGGAGACGAGGTTCGCGCCGGCGAGCGGCTCGGCGGAGTCGGCTGCACCGGCAGCTGCTGGGGCGACCACCTCCACTTCGAAGTCCGCGAGGGCTCCGACCCCTACGGCCAATCCGTCGACCCGCTGCCGATCCTCGAGAAGCTCCCCCGCGTCGGCTAAACCTAAAGAGGGGCCAGCCCCCTCAACAGTTGTCACGACTCCGTACCGACTTTGAGTACGGTGCGGCTCGTGGAGCGAGTTCGGTATGAGCGTGAGGGCGCGGCGGCGGTGCTGACGATTGATCGCCGCGAGCGTCGCAATGCCGTCGACCGCGAGACCGCGGAGGAGCTGCTCGAGGGCTACCGGCGCTTCGAAGCCGACGAGGCGGCTCGGGTGATGATCCTCACCGGCGAGGGCGACGAGGCCTTCTGCTCCGGCGCCGATCTGAAGGCGCTGGCCGAGGCCGGGCCGGGGGTCACTCCCGAGCAGGCCGCCGCCTGGGTCGACAAGCCGGAGGGCCCGATGGGCTTCACCCGGATCACGCCGTCGAAGCCGACGATCGCCGCGATCTCCGGTTGGTGTCTCGCCGGCGGGCTCGAGCTGGCGCTGTGGTGCGATCTGCGGATCGCCGCCGACGGCGTCAAGCTCGGCTATCCCGAGCGCCGCTGGGGCGTGCCGCTGATCGACGGCGGCACCCAGCGGCTGCCACGGATCGTCGGTCTCGGTCGCGCGCTCGACATGATCCTCAGCGGCCGGATTATCGAGACCGGCGAGGCACACGATTGGGGTCTCGTCAACGAGGTCGTCGAACCGGGGCGCCACCTCGAACGCGCGCTCGATTACGCCGAGGGCCTAGCCGCCTTCCCCCAGGTGACGATGCTCTCCGACCGGCTCGCCGCGATCGAGGGCTCGGCGATGTCGCTCGACGACGGCATCGCCCACGAGGCCAAGCTCGGCCGCGAGTCGATCGACGCCGGGATCAAGGGCGCCGCCCGCTTCGCGGCGGGTGAGGGGCGCGGAGGCAAGGGCGCGGGGGTTTAGGGGCGCGGGCTCGTGCGTGTTTGGTGACCTCTTGCGCGCGACTTGCCGGGCGCTGGCGGTCCCTTGGCGTTTTATCGTCGCTATCCGGCGATAAGTCGCCAAGCGTCACATCCCTGCTACGACCCTCCGAACCGCCTGCCCCACGAGCCCCGCGACCACAGACGCCTTGGGCCGCGGAGGCAGCGCTTCCAGCCCGCCGGCGTCCCGCCACTACACACCTACTCCGGGATCCGGAACCCCGTCAGCAACCGCTTCTCAGTATCGCCCTGGACCTCGGCAACGACCTCGACGTGGCTCTCGAGCGGGGTGCCGCGGAGCTTGGTCGCAAGCAGGTCGTCGACCTGGAAGATCCCGGCGGAGTTGTTCATCACGATCTGGATCCGCACCGCGCGCTCGTCGCCGCGCTCGATATTGACTTCGTCGATCGCAGCGGCGGAGAGCGAGTGGATTCCCTGGCGGCCGGCGTCGACCGGGATTCGCGATCGACCCTGGGCCATGTCGAGCGCGTCGGCGACGCGGACGACGCCACCCTCGAGCGTGTACGGCTCACCGCGGCGGCGGTGGCCGATGATCACGTGCAGGGCCTCGGAGACGACGACGGTCAGCTCGGGCTCCTCGTAGCAGCCGACGAGCAGCTCGCGCAGCTTCGGCTCGACGAGGAAGAGGCTGTAGGCCTCGTGGTCGGCGCGGTGGATCGACATCCCGGTGTCGTGGAAGAGCGCGCCGGCGGCGACCACGACCTCGGCATCGCGCGCGCTCATCCCGTGGTCGGCGGACATCGCGCACTCGACACCCGCACGATCGAGTAGGCGCAGCAGCCGCAGCGAGATGTTGAGCACGATCTGCACGTGCACCCAGGAGTGATCGGACATACCCAGCCGCTCCGATGTCACCTGGGCCATGTGCCACCAGGCGCGAACCTGTTCGTCGGCGTTGACCGCCTCGAGGAAGCGCTCGAGCTTGCGGTTGCCGCGCGTCGGCGCTCGGACCTGCGCCTCCGCGATCGCCTCCCAGGGCGTCTTTCGACGCTCGCTCGGGCCCGTCTGCGGTGTCTCCTCGGGTTCGGTTATCGCTCGAGTCTCGCATCGTCCGGCGGCGGAGCTACTTTGCCCCCGAGGTGTCGAGGAACCAGCGCCTTTCCCCGATCTGTCCATGCACCGGTCTCTCGATTCCGGAGTGCAGCTGCAAGCGCTGCCTCGAGGAGCAGATGCGGAGTTTCAGTCCGCTGCTCCGTCGCGATCCTCGCCGAGCGGGCCCGCCTCCTCCTCAGGATCACCGCAAGGCCGCCTGAGCTTTACTCTCGGCCTATGCCGGGGCTCTTGTCGATCGAGCGTCGCGACGCGGTCGCGCTCGTCACCATGCGCCGGCCGGAGAAGCGGAACGCGCTCTCGATTGATCTCAGGATCGAGATCGCAGATGCCTTCACCGCGATGAGCGAAGACGCTGGTATCGGCTGCATCGTCCTCACCGGCGCCGGACCGGCCTTCTGCTCGGGGATGGACACAACCCAGTTCGGCGGCGACCTCGACAACCGCAGACGCCTGGTCGAGACCAGCACTGCGGCATTCGAGGCGGTCGGCAACTGCGCCCGCCCTGTGATCGCCGCGGTCAACGGACCGGCGCTGGCGGGTGGCTTCGCGCTCGCCCTGCTCTGCGACCTGCGGATCGCCGGCGCTGCGGCGAGCTTCGGCTATCCCGAGTTGCCGCGGGGGCTTCCGCCGGGTTACGCCGCCGGGCGTGCGGTCCTGCCGGCGACCGTTGCCCAGGACCTCTGCCTGACCGGCCGCGTCATCACCGCGGCCGAGGCCGTTCGGCTCAGCGTCGCCCGCGAGGCCGTTGACGGCGACGTCGTTGCCCGCGCGGTCGAGTTGGCCGAACGGATCGCCTCACTTCCCCGCGACGCGATCATCGAGACCAAGCGCCGAACGCTGCTCGAGCGCAGCCACCTCTGGGGCTTTCTGTTCGCCGACGAGCGCCGCGTCTTCCGCCGCGCGCTGCTAGGCGAGGAGAACGGCGACGACGAGGCGGCTTAGACGACGGGTGAGGCGCGCTCGAGCAGCGCCGGCCAGACGGTCAACTCGACGATCGCGCTGATGATCAGGACCGGGATCGCGATGGTCACGGTGACGAAGGTCGCGGCGAGGAGCTGGTCCCATTCATCGCGGCGGCTGGCGACGAGCCACGCCGCCAGCGGCAGGAACAAGGCGACGAGCTCGGGGACGGCGTGTGGCAGCACGGTCAGGACCAGCGTCACCGGTGAGATCGCCAGATCGGCTGCGATATCGGAGCCGATCAGGCCAAGCGCGTAAGCCTGGGTGACGAGCGAAAACAGCGTGACGAAGCCGACCCACGCGATCGCGAGCAAACCGGCGCGCTCGTGCAGCTTGCGCGAGAAGCCGGTCCGGCGGTCGGCCTCCAGCCGCATCGAGCTGCCGGCGATGAAGCCGGCAATGCAGGCGACCGCGTGCAGGGCGAGGACGAGCGCGTTGGCGGCGAGGATCCGCGCCATCTCGCCGCCGTCGGCGGACGAGTCGATGCCCGGAATGAAGACCGTTTCGTCGGGCGTCGAGATCGAGGCGATGACGAGCACCGAGGCGAGCAGGGAGAGCGCGATCGCGAGGCTGAGCCCGAGCCATCGTCCGAGCACGGGCCAGGGAGCCCGCTGCCAGCGCTCGAGGGTTCCGCGGGTATCTCGCAGACCTTGGACCAGTACGTAATCGTCGGCGGCCACTCCCGGCTTCATCGGCAGAACACACTAGACAGACAAGCGCACCGCGCTAAGCGCCAAAGAAAGAGCCCCGGCCGTCGGGCCGAGGCTCAATCTCGAGTCGTTCGATTGTTGCGGCGGGCTACTGGCCGCAGACGGGCCAGGGCGAGCTGCCGGCTTGCGCGTAGAGCATCGAGGCGCGCATATCCTGCTCGGCCTCAGAGGCCTCGGCGGGGTTGCCGGAGCCGCCGACGGAAGCCCACGTTCCGGTGTCGAACTGGTACTTGCCGTAATAGCCGGCGGCGTTGACCGCGGTCGGGTCGCCGCCCGACTCACACGACGCGATCGCGTCGAGGGTCGCCTGCGAAACGCCGCCGGTGAGGGCGAAGTCTCCCGCGGCGGGCTCGGCCTGCTCCTTCTTCGCCGCCGCGACGTCGTCGCGAAGCTCGCCGACCTCGTCATCGAGGCGGTCGAGCCGCGGCTCGCCGGAAGCCGCAACGAGGTTGCGCTCGGGCTCGGCGTCGAGTTTCTCGGCTTCGACGTATAGATCGCGGTAACGGCCGCTGAGCTCGTCGGTGCGATGCTCGTCGATCGCCCGGGTCAGGTCCTTTTGCTCGCGCTCGAGCAGGGCGATCTCGGTGGGCTCGACGCCAACATTCGCCCCGCCCGCGTTCGCACCTGCGCGCTCCTCACCGTCGGCGGCAAGGGCGGCCGTGGCGAGGATGCCGAGGCCTAGTCCGATCGTGCTCACCGTGGCGGCGAGACGGTTTCTTGACAGCACGGTTAAACCACCTCCATTCGGGAGAGCGCCTCACCAGAACAGCCGCCCGTAGGCGGCCACACCCTGCCGGGAGTCGCTCGTACAAGTCCCCGGGCGGTTAGCTTTCAGCTCTCAGGCGTGCCCGATGGCACGCGCCCGGGGAGTGGTCCGTACGAACACAGGTTCGCGGATTGTTTCCGTTCTGTGTGTGACGGGGGTCACATTTGCAAGACAACGCTCACAAACGTGCGGAACGCAACGATCACGACGCAGCCACAGGCGTCGACGAGCCCGCCGACAAGCGCGGCGTCGAGGCCGAGCGCGAGCCCAACTTCCTCCTCGCCCGCTTCGAGAGCCGCTTCCTGCCCTGGCTGGCGGGCAAGCTGCCGCGCTGGGTCCTCCCCGACGACCTGACCGCGATCGGCGTCCTCAGCGCCTTCGGAATCTGCGTCGCCTACCAACTATCGAACGACGGGCTCGGCTGGCTCTGGGTCGCGAGCGCGCTGCTCGTCGTCCAGTGGCTCGGCGACAGCCTCGACGGCACCCTGGCGCGAACGCGCGGGATCCAGCGGCCGAAGTACGGCTTCTACCTCGACCACATGGTCGACGCGATCTCGACCGCCGCGATCGGCATCGGCCTCGGCCTCTCCCCGTTCATGCTGCTCTCGATCGGCACGCTGATCGTCGTCGCCTACCTGATCCTCTCGATCAACGTCTACCTCGAGAGCATGGCCTTCGGCCGCTTCCGGATCGGCTACGGGCTGCTCGGCCCGACCGAGATCAGGGCGATCTTGATCATCCTCAACACCGCGCTCGCGCTCAAGCTCGGCCTCGACTTCAACCTCGTCGACATCAACCTGACCGTGCTCGACGCGATCGGCCTCGGGATCGCCGGTGTGATGATTGTCCTGCTCGTCGGCCGCGCCTTCGGCAACCTGCGCGAGCTCGCGCGCTCGGAGCCGGCGGCGCCGCGTGGGTAGTTTCCCCGACACCGTGCGCGTCCTCGCCTTCTCCGACCTCCATTGCGACCTCGGCCGCGCCGCGAGCCTGGTCGAGCGCAGCGCAGACGTCGACGTCGTCGTCTGCGCCGGCGATCTGGCCTCCGTCCACTCGGGGCTCGAGGAGACCGTCGACGCGCTTCGCGCGATCGAGACGCCGACGGTGCTCGTGCCCGGCAACAACGAGACCGACGAGGCGCTTCGGGACGCGTGCGACGGCTGGGCTGCGGCCACCGTCCTCCATGGAGACGGCGCCGAGATCGAGGGCATGACCTTTTTCGGGCTCGGCGCCGGGATCCCGATAACGCCTTGGGACTGGAGCTTCGACCTCGACGACGATCAGGCTCGCACGGCGCTCGCTTCTTGCCCGAAGGACGCTTTCCTGGTCCTGCACTCGCCGCCGCACGGCCACGCCGACGCGAGCCAGGGCCGCCACCTCGGCAGCCCCGCGATCGCCGAGGCAATCGCCGAAAAGCAACCGCGGATCGCCGTCTGCGGGCACATCCACGAGAGCTGGGGCGAGCGCAGCGAGATCGGCGAGACCGCGGTGCTCAACCTCGGCCCCGACGGTGTCATCGTCGAGACCTGAGCGCGCGCTCATGTAGCGGCGGTCAGTCGGCTGCTTTCCCCTTCGGCGTGACGACGAACCAGTCGCCGCCGTACTCGAAGACGTCGTGGCAAAGGATCTCGCCCGGGTCGTCGTGCACGTAGTAGTAGAGCGGGTGGCCGTTGTAGGTCCCCTGGATGTTGCCGTTGCGGCGCTTGGTCGTGCCGAAGAGCTTCTGCTTGGTCGCGCCCTCGGCGTCGGGGGTGCCGCCGACGACGAACGGCGGCCAGGCCTTGGCGCAGGGGCCATAGCAGCGCGGCTTGTCGGTCTTTTCTTTGGTGAAGAGGTAGAGCACCCGCCCGTCGCCGTCGAAGAGGACCTTGCCGTAGCGGCTCTCGGTGGCGGTGACGACGGTCGCCATCGCGCTCGCCGGGATCAGCAGGGCGAGGACCAGGGGCACAGCGAAGAGCAGCAGGCGTCGCATCCGGGGCTGACCCTGCCCGACGAACCTTTAGCGCAGCTAAGCGGTTCCTAATCGCCGCCGGCCACACCCGGCCCGTAGGACCGTTAGGCGCGCCGAGTCGACGAAGATTTCGCTCGGTTCAGCCGGCCTACCCGAAGATCCCCAGGTGGACCAACCCCGCGGCGAAGCCGAGGACGGCGCCGTGGAGGTAGAGCAGCCACTCGTCCTCCTTGATCGCCGTTCGCAGCATCTCGGAGAAGTCGTCGGGCGGCATCTCGCGGATCCGCTCGGCGATCAGGGTGCGCACGCGCTCGCCCTGCGCGCGGTTGAACTCGGGATCGGACATCGGCGTCACCGCGTACTCGACCGACTCGACCGCGACCGCCTCGCGGATCGCGTCGTACTCGCGACCGCCGACGACCGCTCGGACCGCCGCCCGCGGCCGGCCGACGGCGCGGTCGAGCGCAGGCCGCAGCGCGCGCTCGATCATCTGCCTCGTCCGGTCCGATCGCGGCCCGTGGAGCAGCTCGTTGCCGATGTTCGAGAGTGTGACGACGTCGTCGGCGACCGCTTTCGCATAGACGTCGCCAGCCTCGGGCTGGCGCTTTAGGAATAGCCCCTGGATCGTGAATGGTCCGATCTTGGTCGGCTTCACGGGCTCGAAGATCATCCAGATCGCGACGAGGTTGGTGACGTAGCCGATGATCACGCCGGAGAGCGGCAGCAGCCACCATTGGTGAAAGAGAATCTCGGTGATCACCGCGACCGGGATGCCGAGCAGGAAGCCGAAGAAGAAGCCGAAGTTGACGATGAACTTGAGCTCCTTGGTGCCGATGTCGCGGAAGATCTGGACGGCGATCGACGGGTCCTCCTCGAAGCGGCGGATCACCATCAGCTTGATGTCGAGGAGCTGATCGATGTGGGTGCCGATCTCATCGGTGACCGTGCGAACGATGTCGGGCAGCTGTTCTTGGACGCGCTCGTGGACGGCCTCGCGCACCCGCGGCGGCAGCTCGTTCCAAAGCTGCGGGTTCTCGCGCTCCATGATCCGCTCGACCACGTCGCGGATGTCGCGGCGCGAGGTCTCGAGGATGTGCGCGGCGATCTTGTCGGGCTCGAGCTGGTCGTAGAACTCCTTCGGGCTGCCGAGCTTGGCGATCCCCTTGTCGACCGCGATCGAGCCCATCTTTGCCGCCCGCGAGGGGATAATCCCCTGCCAGCCGATGCCGCCTTGCATGATCCCCGGGATCTGCTGGATCTTGCGCGGCAAAACGCGCGATATCTCGCCGAGCAGCGGAATCCGGGCGCCGCGGAAGCGGACCGGCTGGAACAGCATGATCACGCCGCTCCAGTTGGTGACGTAACCAATCGCCCCGGTGAAGAACGGAACGCTGATCACGCTTACCCAGTCGATCACATGCAGATGTGATCGAGCCGAACCCGGGCGCGGTTATGTGATTTGGAGGATTCGGCGGATTTATTCTCCATGCGAGGGCAACCCTATGTTGTGGGCAGGTGTCCAGCGAAGGTTCCCCGAGATGAATCAGCCAGATCTGGTTTCCGCCACCGACTTGAGCAGGGTCTTCGGCGAGGGTGACGCTTCCGTGCGCGCGCTCGACGGCATCAGCGTCGGCTTCCCGCGCGGTCGGTTCACGGCGATCATGGGGCCATCGGGCTCGGGCAAGTCGACCCTGATGCACTGCCTCGCCGGGCTCGACCGGCCGACGTCCGGCTCTGTGGTCATCGACGGCGTCGAGCTCGGCTCGCTCGACGACGCGGACTTGACAAAGCTGCGCCGCGACAAGGTCGGCTTCGTCTTCCAATTCTTCAACCTGCTGCCGGTGCTCTCGGCGGAGGAGAACATCGTGCTGCCGCTCTCGCTGGCCGGGCGCGACGCCGACGCCGGTCGGATGAAGCGGCTAGTCGACGCCGTCGGGCTCGCCGACCGGCTCGCCCACCGCCCGGCCGAGCTCTCCGGCGGACAGCAGCAGCGGGTGGCGATAGCCAGGGCACTGATCTCCGAGCCCGCCGTCGTCTTCGCCGACGAGCCGACCGGCAACCTCGACTCGCACTCGAGCGAGGAGGTGCTCGCCCTGCTGCGCCGGGCGGTCGACGAGTTCGAGCAGACGATCGTGATGGTCACCCACGACCCGATGGCCGCGGCGGTCGCCGACCGCGTCGTCGTACTGGTCGACGGAGCGATCGTCGCCGACGAGGAGCCACGGGGCGCCGACGGCGTGCTCGAGCTTATGAAGCGCGTCGCGTGACGCGGATCGGCCTTCGCTACCTCTGGGCGCGGCGCCTGCGGACTCTGCTCACCTCGCTTTCGATCGTGCTCGGGGTGATGATGGTGACAGGCACGTACGTCCTCACCGACACGATCGACAGCTCCTTCGAGGACATCTTCACCGAGTCGAACGCCGGGATCGACGCGGTGATCACCGCCAAGGAGGCGATCGATACGGAGGGCGGATCGGAGCAGCCGATCCCGGCCGCGCTGCTGGCGAAGGTGCTCGAGACCGAGGGGGTGGAGCTCGCCGAGGGCTCGATCGCCGACCCTCAGGTCTCGATCATCGGCGCCGACGGCGAGCCGACCGGGGGCAACGGCGCGCCGACCTTCGCCTTCTCGACCGGCTCGGACCGCTTCGACCCGCTGACCTACGAGGGCTCGCCGCCCGCCGAGGTCGACGAGGTCGTCGTCGACAAGCAGACCGCCGACAACGAGGGCTTCGAGGTCGGCGACACGGTCACGATCGCGGGTAAGGAGGAGGCCGGCGAATACGAGCTCGTCGGGATCGCCACGCTCGGCGAGGTCGCCTCCTTCGGGGGCGCATCGATCGCGGTGCTGACGCTGCCGGAGGCGCGGCGGGTGACCGGCAAGGAGGGGAAGTTCGACGCGATCTCGGTCGCGGCCGCCGACGGCACCACGCCGGACCAGCTCGTCCGCAACCTCGGCCAGGTCCTGCCCGCCGGTGTCCAGGCGGAGACCGGCGCCGAGAACGTGGAGTCCCAGCGCGAGGACGTCGCCGAGTTCATCGGCTTCCTGACGACGGCGCTGCTGATCTTCGCCGGCGTCGCGCTGTTCGTCGCCGCGTTCCTGATCTTCAACACGTTCTCGATCACGGTCGCCCAGCGCACACGCGAGTTCGGGATGCTACGAACGCTCGGCGCCAACCGGCGCCAGATCGTCTCCTCGGTCGTGCTCGAGGCTCTGCTGCTGGGGCTGTTCGCGTCGGTCGTCGGCTTCGGGCTCGGGATCCTTTTCGCCGACGCGCTCGAGGCCCTCTTCAAGGCGCTCGGGATCGACCTGCCCGCGTCGGGCCGGGAGCTGCGTCCGCGAACCGTGATCGTCGCGATGCTGGTCGGGACTCTGCTCGCCGTCGTCGCCTCGCTGGCGCCGGCGATCCGCGCCACCCGGGTGCCGCCGGTCGCGGCGCTTCGCGAGGGGGCCGTGCTCGAGACGCCGGTTGGCTCGCGCCGGCGCGGGGTGATCGCGCTGGTCCTCACCGTGCTCGGGATCGTGGCGATCGTGCTCGGGCTGGCGGAGACGCTGGAGCCCGCCGGCACCTGGATCGGAGCGGGAGTGGTCGCTGTCTTCATCGGCGTCGCACTCGCGAGCCCGCGGCTGGTGCGTCCCCTCGCGTCGCTCTTCGGGCGACCGCTCGAGCGCCTGCGAGGCATCTCCGGGCGACTGGCCCGCGAGAACACGATTCGCAACCCCGGGAGGACCGCGGCGACCGCGGCGGCGCTGATGATCGGCCTCGCCCTGGTCTCCTTCGTCACGGTCTTCGCCGCCGGGCTCAAGGGCTCGATCGACGACGCGATCGACAAGGTCTTTGCCTCCGATTTGATCCTCGCACACACCGACGGCTTCTCCGACATCCCGGTGCGCGCGGGTGAGGGCGTCGCCGAGCTCGAGGGCGTCGAGGTCGTCTCCCCCTACCGCTTCACCGAGAGCGAGGTCAACGGCGAAAGCGTGGGCTTCTCACTGATCGATCCGCAGACCGTGAGCTCGGTGCTCGAGCTCGACTGGACCGAGGGCTCGGCGGCGACGCTCGCCGCGCTCGGCCCGGAGGACGCCGCAATCGACGAGAGCTGGGAGACCGAGCGCGGGCTCGGCGTCGGCGACACCTTCGAGGCGAAGACCGCGAGCGGCAAGGAGATCGCCTACACGGTCCGCGGCACCTACTCCGACAACGCCGACTTCACCGGCAACTACGTCGCCTCGGACGAAAACGCGAAGGCCTACGGCGAGCAGAACTCGGTGACCAACTTCTTCATCGCGCTCGAGCCCGGTGCCGATGCGACCGCGGTCCGCGGGGAGATCGAGTCGGAGCTCGGCGAGAGCTTCCCGACGCTCGAGGTCCAGAACCAGCAGGAGGTCAAGGACTCGATCGCCGAGAACCTGAACGGCCTGCTCGGCGCGGTCTACGGCCTGCTCGCGCTCGCGGTCGTCGTCTCTCTGTTCGGGATCGTCAACACGCTGGCGCTCTCGGTCCACGAGCGCACCCGGGAGCTCGGCCTGCTGCGGGCCGTCGGCATGTCGCGTCGCCAGGTCCGGCGGATCGTCCGCTACGAGGCGGTGATCACGGCGCTGATCGGGGCGATCCTCGGCTCCGTCCTCGGCGTCGTCTTCGCGATCATCGCTAGCCGCCCGCTGGCCGACGAGGGCTTCACGCTCTCGATTCCGTTCGGCGTATTGGTCATGCTGCTGGTACTCGCCGTGATCGCCGGCATCGTCGCAGCCATCGGACCAGCCCGCCGAGCCTCCCGGCTCGACGTCCTCGAGGCGCTCGCCTACGAGTGATGGCCGAGCCTCCGCCACCACCCTCGTTTCCGGCGCGGCTGCTCGGCAGTGGCGCTCGCGGCGTCGGCCGGGTAGCCGGGGCGACGGGGATCGACCGGGCGATCGAGGAGGCGGTTGCCGACGGGATCGTCCGCGCGGTCGAGAGCCCCGCCTTCGAGCGCGCAGTCGCCGAGATCCTCGAGGGGCCTGCGGTCGAGCGAGCGATGGAGCAGGCGATGCAGAGCCCGGCGGTCGAGCGGGCGCTCGCCGAGGCGATCGACAGCGAGATGATCGACCGCGTCTGGGAGCGGCTGCTCGCATCGGACGAGGCGCAGAAGCTGGTCGAGCGGATCGCCGAGGCGCCGGAGGTGCGCGCCGCGATCGCCCAGCAGGGGGTCGGGCTGATCGGCGACCTCGGCCGCGAGATCGGCGAGGTCGCGCGCAAGGTCGACGACATCCTCGAGCGGATCGTTCGCCGCCTCACCTTTCGCAAGCAACGCAGCGAGCCGACCGAGCGCGCCGGCGGCTTCACCCGCCTGCTCGCGCTCGCGATCGACGCCGGCATCCTCAACCTCGCCGTCTTCGGCACCTCGGCGATCATCGCCTTCGTCGTCAACGCCGTCTTCCCCGATGCGGGAGACCCCGCGTCTCCGGTGGTCCTGCTCGGCGCCGGGGCCTGGCTTGCTGCGGCGGCGATCTACCTGGCCGGCTTCTGGACGTTTGAGGGCGAAACCCCTGGGATGCGCTTCATCGGCCTCAACCTCGAGGCGAGCCGTTACGACAGGCTCGGACTGCGGCGCTCGATCAAACGGCTGCTCTGGCTCGGGCTCTCGATCTTCCCGCTGCTCGGGATCCCGTTACTCGGGGTCGCCCGGCGCGACGACCGAACCGGCCTCCACGACCGCAGCGCGGGCACCGCGGTCGTCTACGTCGACCGCCACGCCCGCGCCGCGCCCTGGTCGGTCGAGGGACGGGCGAAGAGAGGCTCCGCGGCTAGATCTAGACCCGCGTCCCGCCCCGAAAAGCCCGCCCAACCTAAAGGTGCCGGGCACCTTTAGGTTGTTGCGGCTTCGGCGAGCCGGTCGAGGTGGTCCTCGTAACCGACGCGCCAGGCGAGGCGATAGAAGACGTGCTCGTAGTCGGCCGAGCCTCCGCCCTCGCGGATCTCCGACCACATCGCACGGATCCGGTCGGGGTCGAACATCTCGGGCCAGCCGCGCTCGGAATCGATCATCCTCGTGATCTCGGCGGCGTGCTCCTCCTTTTCCCAGATCCGCGCCCGGCGGATCGCCGGCATCGGCCCCGAGCCCGAGGCGAAGAAGCCGACCCGGCCCCACTCGGGGACGAGCTCGGCGACGACGTCCTCGTGGAGCTTCGCCTGCAGCCGCTCGGCGGGCTTCAGGTCGAACGCGGCGCGGACGAAGTTGGGCACGACGCATGCCGAGTAGCGGCCGCTGCGCGCGCCGAGGCCGGAGCGGTACGGCAAGCGCTCGGCGAGGTAGAAGTAGTCGAGCAGCTCGGCGCCGTCAAGCCCGGCTCCGCGACCCGCCTCGAGCACACGGTCGCAGACCTCGGCGTAGGCCTCGTAGCCCTCGGGCCGTGCCGACGAGTGCCGGCGGCGAGCGGCGGTGATCAACTTCTTCCGCAGGCCGTCGAGCCCACCCCGTCGAAGCTGGAACAGGGTGCGGCGATTCGCGTAATAGAAGCCGTGGCCGATCTCGCCGCCGTGGCCTGAGATCGACGGCGGCACGAAGCCCTCGTGCGGCAGCGCCGTCGGCCGGCGCACCTCCTGCGGATTTCGCATCCCGTCGTGGACGAGGTGGATCGCGGCGAGCCGCGTCTCCAGGTCATCGAGCGCCTCCTCCGCCTCGGGCTGGTTGACGACGTGCTCGAGCGGCCGTGGCGCAGCCGCTACGAGCTCGCGGACGACGTCGACCTCGCCGGGCTCGTTGTCGACCGTCTTGAACCGCGCCGCGATCCCGGCGCTGACCGCGCCGGCAGCGGAGACGCGCGAGTCGCGGCCGCCGGTCAGGTCGATCACCGGCTCGACGCCCCAAACGAGCCCGAGCGCTTCGGCGAGCCCGCGGACGTGCTCGGCGGCGTCACCCGCGGCACCCGATGGCCTGCCGCGGGGAGCGACGAGCACCGACTCGCGCGTCCCCGTTTCGCTTCGCTCGACGCGGATGCCCTCTGCTGTGGCCGTGACCTCGATCACGGTGCCCGGCCCGACCTTGCGCGTTCGGGCAATCGGCGTCGAATCGGCGAGGAACCAGCCCGCGGCGGCGAGGATGCCCCAGCCGCGTCCGTCAGCGCGCGGTTTCGTCCCGGCGAAGATCGGTAGCGCTCCGAGCCGGTTCGACCAAGCCCAGCCGCCGTCGAGCTCGATCTCGTAGAGACGGCCGATCCCGAGCGCGTCGTTGACGATCCGCAGCTGCCCGGCGGCTTCGTTGCGGACGCCGATCACAAACGGCGCGTTGAGCTCGCTCGCCGCCCGCGGCCGGCTGTCGAGCGCTCGCGCCAGTTCGGCCGCGGCGCGCTCGACCGGAAGCGCGCCGGTGATCCGCTCCCAGCCAACCGGCGCGCCGGTGGCCGCGGCGACGACCCCGTCCTGCTCGCTCCAAAGCGGCCAGCGCAGGCGGTCGTCCTCGCGCTGCCAGAGGACGAGCCCTTCGCGTTCGCCGATGCTCTGCCGGCGGACCGGCGGATCGGCGAGCAGGGCGTCGTAGTGAGCCCCGACCCGGTCGAGCCGCCGGCCGATCTGCTCGAGCGCCGTCGACCGCTCGAAGGCGTAGGCGAGCCAGGTTTCCTCGACGACGTTGTCGGAGGTCTTCACGGAAGCGAGGCTAAGGGGACTCGCAGCGCTTCAGCTTGTCCTTGCCGCCGCCGCCGTCGCAGACGTCCTTGCCGGAGGAGCCGTCGAGAAAATCCTTGTCGCCGCCGCCGGAGAGATCATCCGAGCCCGAGCCACCGTCGAGGCGATCGGCCCCGCCGCCGCCGACGATCCGGTCGCTGCCGGCGGCACCGTCGACTTCGTCGTCGCCGCCACCCGACTGCACCTCGTCCTTCGAGCCACCGGAGTTGACCGTGTCGTTGCCCTCGCCGCTGCAGACCAGGTCCTTGCCCTTGCCCGCCTTGATCAGCTCCTCGCCGGGCCCGCCGACGATCACGTCGTCGGTGGCCGTTCCCTTCGTCACCGCGCCCGCCGAGGCGACCATCGTCGGCCGCTTGCCGAGGCATTTGTCGAGCTTCGGGACCTCGACCGCGAACACGTCCGAGGGCGGCACCGAGGCACCGCTGCCGGCCGTGCCCGCATCACCCTGGAACGCGACGAGGCTGCCGTCCGGCGCGATCTGCGCCTCGAACGAACGGTTGTATGGAGAGACGATCGCCGGGCTCAGCGCCTCGGTCGAGAACGTCTTGCGGTCGCGGACGTAGACGTCGAGCGTCGAGTCCGGGTCGTCGAAGTCGAGGTTCGTCGCCGCCGACTGGAAGGCCACGTAGCGTCCGTCGGCGGAGACCGCCGGCTCGGAGGAGCCCGAGGAGGCCTTCGCACCGGCCGACCCTGAGGCTCGGCTGATCAGATCGAGCGCGCCGGTCGAGATATCGCGGACGAAGACGTCGGCGTCCGCCGCTCCGTCGTCGGGGTCGTCGGGATGGAGGTTCGTCGACTGCGAGTCGAAGGCGACGATGTTGCCGTCGGCCGAGATCACGAAGAAGGTCGAGCGGGCGTTGCCCTTCGCCCCGGCGCCGGCGGCACGGCTGATCAGGACCGTCTCGCCGGAGTTCAGGTCGCGGAGGAAGATGTCCTCGATCGTGTCGGTGTCCTCGGGCGCGAGGTTCGGCGACTCGGAGCGGAACGCGATCCGCGTCCCGTTGCCGGAGATCACCGGGAACTCCGAGGCCGCGCTGCCCTTGACGCCGGCACCGGAGGCGCGGCTGACGAGCGAAGTCACGTTCGTCTGCAGGTCGCGGACGAAGATGTCGGGCACCGGGTCGGTGTCCTCGACTGCGAGGTTGGTCGCCTCCGAGCGGAAGGCGACAAAACGACCGTCGTCCGAGATCGAGGGGTTGAACGAGCCGCCGTTGGCTTTCGCGCCGATCGCGGTCGAGGCACGGCTGACGAGGAACGTCAAGTTCGCCTGCAGGTCGCGAACGTAGATGTCCTCGAGCTGGTCGGTGTCCTCGGGAACGAGGTTCGACGAGTTCGTCCGGAAGACGACGAAGCGCCCGTCGGGGGTGATCCGCGGGTTGAACGAGGCGCGGTTGCCCTTGACGCCGGCCGCCCCGCTGGCGCGGCTGACCAGCGCGACGTTGCCGGTCTGGCGATCGCGGATGTAGATGTCGCGCTCGGTGTCGGTGTCGTCGGCGACGATGTTCGTCGCCTCCGATCGGAAGACGACCAGGCGACCGTCCTCCGAGGCCCACGGGAACAGCGACGGTCCGTTGCCGGCCGAGCCATCGGCGGCGGCGCTGATCAGCTCCGGGCTCGGCGTGGACGACTGGGCGAGGGCGACGGCCCCACTGATCGCCGCGACCAGCGCGACGAGCGCGGCGAGCCGAATCGGCAAGCCGCGGCGGTTCCTGCGATCGCGCCTGGCGGAAATCATCGAAAACACATCTCCCAGCCCCAAACCCTCACGCTAGGGGATTGATGCGGGGACGCTGGGCGGCGGATTTCGCGCCCGCGGGCTCGGCTTAGCGGGCGCCGAACGAGCGCGCCGACCCGCAGCCCGCGAGCTTAACCCGGACCGGACCGTCGCTCGTCACTTCGAGAT